>CAYQMC010000197.1:0-5476 GCA_964418285.1 uncultured Chryseobacterium sp. | reverse complement strand
GGCACCTACATGTTGCTGGAGAAACCCGGTGTTGGACGAAGCGAGGTGCCTTTCGTCACCAACATGAGCGGCTTCACGGGCACGCTGAGCAGCCGCTTCCACGCCAACATGGACGACTGGCGTAGTGCCGATGTGTTCCACTTCAGCGACCTTTACGACCTGGCAAGCTTCGAGGTAGAGCGCCCCGATGCTCCCCAAATGAGCTACACCGTGGAGCATACCGGCAACGAGAACGTGCGCCTGCTTGACCACGAGGGGATGGAGATCCCGTTCGACACGGTGTTGGTGCGCGGCTCCCTGCTCTTCTTCCAAGAGCTGAACTACGAGTACGTGGACCGCAATCCCACCAGAGCACAGCGCGACTCCATTTTGGCACTCACACCCAGCCATGTGTTGCGCGTCACCGAACGCAATGGCGATACCGAAACGGTGAAATTCTGGTACTTGCCCTACCAAGGTGAGCAGGGGACCCTTGAAGCGTCCACCAAGCCCTACGATGACACCCGCATGCGCGCCCTGGTGGACGACAGCCTGCTGGTGGTGGTACAACGCGTGATGTGGGACAGGGTGTTGCAGCCGGTGACCGCTTTTCGTCCCTGATGATCCGCTTGTCAGGCCCCTTCCTGCCACGGTCCGGAACTGTGGAAAACAGGGGCCTTCTGTTGATAATTACCCCCCTCGCCGCCGGGGTGCCCGGCTAACTTTGCCCGTCTTCTTAAAAAACGACCCTACCTCCCGATGAAATTCATCGTATCCAGTACCTCCCTGCTCAAGCAGCTCCAGCTTCTTCAAGGCGTGCTCGCCAGTAGCAATACGCTGCCGATCCTGGACAATTTCCTGTTCGAGGTGGACAACAAGCAATTGACCCTGACGGCCAGCGACCTGGAGACCACGATCACCGCTTCCATGGCCGTTGAAGCCAAGGACAAGGGTAGTGTGGCCATTCCCGCACGCTTGCTGCTGGATACGCTGAAGGCCTTCCCCGAACAGCCGCTCACATTCACCATCGATGGAAAGCACCATGGTGTGGAGATCAGCAGCGAGCAGGGCAAATACAAGATGACCGGGTTCAACGGTAGCGAATTCCCAAAGAGCCCGGTATTGGAGGATGCGACCAGTTTTGCCATGCCTGCCGGGATACTCGCCACGGCCATCAACAAGACCATATTCGCCACCGGAAACGATGACCTCCGCCCGGTCATGAGCGGCATCTTCTTCGAACTCACCGAGGATGATGTGCGCTTCGTGGCCACCGATGCGCACAAGCTTGTGCGCTACAAGCGTACCGACATCCAGGCACCACGTACCGCGAGCTTCATCGTGCCGAAGAAGCCCCTGAACCTGCTGAAGAACACGCTGGCCAACACGAACAGCGAGGTGAACGTCGAGTTCAATGAGAACAACGTGGCCTTCCGTTTCGACCAGACCTTGTTGGTGTGCCGCCTGATCGATGGCAAGTACCCCAACTACGAGGCCGTCATCCCGAAGACCAACCCGAACAAGCTTACCATCGATCGCGCAACCTTCCTCAGCTCGATCCGCCGGGTGGCCATCTTCGCCAACAAGACGACCCACCAGGTGCGCCTGCATATCAACGGCAGCCAGCTCACCATCAGCGCCGAGGACTTGGATTTTGCCAACGAGGCGAACGAAAAGCTGACCTGCGCCTACGATGGCGAGGAGATCACCATCGGCTTCAACTCGCGTTTCCTGATGGACATGCTGAACAACCTGGAGACCGAACAGGTCATGCTGGAAATGAGCGCCCCGAACCGGGCAGGCATCCTCCTTCCTGGTGAAGCTGGTGAAGTGGGTGAGGACGTATTGATGCTTGTGATGCCGGTGATGTTGAACAATTGATCCACCTAATGCGGAACGGCCCGGTACTTGCCCTGACCGCAGCAATGAACAACGACACCATCATGAAACAGATAGCTCTTGCCTTTTCCCTGCTGCTCGTCCTGAGCGCGAACAAGTGCAACAATACCGCTTCGGGAATGACATCCCTGATGGACAAGAAATGGGTGATCGAATCCTTGGCGGGAAGCGCCTTGAAGATGCCCGATGGTGTTGAACAACCTTGGCTGAAACTGACCGGGGATCAGCTGCAGGGTTTTGGTGGTTGCAACCAGCTGATGGGACAATACACCTTGGAGGGTACGGCGCTGAGCTTCCCTGGCTTGGGTTCCACGAAGAAATTCTGCGAAGGCATCCAGCCCACGGAGAACGCCATCACCAGCATGCTGGGCAAGGTGAACAGCTTCAAGATGGACAATGGTCTGCTCAAGTTATTGGGCGACGGGAAGGAGCTTGCCGCTCTCAAGGCTGCCGAGGAATAAGCGTACCACGGAACACCATGAAGCCCCTGTCGCAACCCGGCAGGGGCTTCGCGCTTTCCATCCGTTCAGCGATCGAAGCGCTCCCGAGCTGCGCGGTCCAAGGCCTCCTGATGATCGGGATGGGCTATGGCGATGAGTGCTTCGGCGCGCTGCCGCAAGTTCTTGCCGTAGAGGTAGGCCGTACCGTACTCGGTCACCACCCAGTGCATGTGGGCCCGGGTCGTGACCACCCCGGCGCCTTCTTTGAGGTAGGGCACGATCTTGCTCACACCCTTTCCAGTGGTACTCGCCATGGCGATGATCGGCCTGCCGCCATCGCTGAGCGCCGCACCTCGCATGAAATCCATCTGGCCACCCACGCCGCTGTACTGCCAGGTGCCGATGCTGTCCGCGCAGACCTGCCCGGTAAGGTCCATCTCTATCGCGCTATTGATGGCCACCACCTTGGGGTTGGCCCTGATCACCTTGCCATCGTTGACATACTGTGCATCCAGGAAGGCGAACTCCGGATTGTCGTGGAATAGGTCGTAGAGCTTTCGCGTGCCCAGTGCGAAACTGGTGACCACCCTTCCCGGGTGCTTCTTCTTGAAGCGGTTGGTGATCACCCCCTGCTCCAGCAGTGGCATGATCCCGTTGGAACACATTTCCGTATGGACGCCCAGGTCCTTGTGGTCGGAAAGTGCGCCCAGGATCGCATCCGGAATGGCCCCGATGCCCATCTGCAGGGTGCTGCCGTCCTGGATGAGCTCGGCACAGCGCGAAGCGATGGCACGCTCGCAGTCGCCGATGCGTGTGCGGTAATCCACCTCGGGCAGCGTATCATCCACCTCCACCATGGCCGCGAAACGGCTCACGTGCACATGCCCTTCACCATGGGTGCGTGGCATGCTGGGGTTCACTTGGGCAATTATGGTCTTCGCGTTGCGCACGGCGGCCCGAGCCACGTCCACGCTTACGCCAAGCGAGCAGAGGCCGTGGCGGTCGGGAGGCGACACGTGTATCAGGGCCACATCGATGGGCATGATACCGCGATCGAAGAGGCGCGGTATCTCGCTGAGGAAGATCGGTACATAGTCCCCACGCTCGGTGTTCACAACCTTCCGCACATTGGCCGACACAAAGAGCGAATTGATGAAGAAGGCCTCCTTCACGCCGGGTCTATCCAGGCCGATATCACCCAAGGTGCTGATGCTGATCAGTTCCACGTCATGCAATTCACCGGCACGATCGAAGAGGGCATGCAGCAGGGTGAGCGGCGTGGCGGCGCTGCCGTGCACGAAGACGCGTTGGCCGGGTTTGACGAGGGAAAGGGCTTCGTGCGGGGTGAGCTAGATCATGATGCCGGGCGCAAAGTTCCGGCATCATTGGCGAAGTACACCACCGATCCATGCTGCAGTATTCACCCCGGGCTGTTCGCCCGAAGATCAAGGTAAGCAGCACCATCTTATCCTACTTCAAGCTCTCGACCACCGTGTACTTATACTCCTTGCTGAAGCCCTTGGCAAAACGGAATACCTCCAACAGCAGGTCGTAGCATGCTTTGTATACCGGCAGCTCGTAGTGCAGTGCCATGGAAAAAATTTCGCCACCCCGCTTCGCGGGGAATTGGTTCTACTTCCGCCGAGATCAAAGTGTCAAATAGAAAAACCCTTCGGCTTCGCTCAGGGTTCAATCCCTGACGCAACGCACACAGAAACCACTCCTCTTGTTGCCGACGTTGAACCTGTAGATGCCTGCACCGTTGCTGCCCAGGACGCGGCTCCAAGCAGTCTCCGTACCACTCTCCGAGGCACTCCAACAGTTTGCGAAGCTGCCAAGGCTGGTGAAGCTGCCATCGTCGTAGAAGCGGCGGCCGCCCGGAAGGCCTGAGAAACCGCTTTCGTTAGTGGCGCCGGTATTGGGGGCAATCCATAAAGTGGTGGTCTTCATCTTACCCCCCACGTTCTGGGCGTCTCCACGGTAACCTGTCTGCCCCAACTCACCGCCCGGCATACCCAAAGCGCTCTCCAACTGTTGCCACTCACCATCGGTAGGCACATGCCAACCTTGGGGGCACAGGTTGGGGTTGGCGGCGGCGTACCAGTTGTAGAGTTTGCCGTACGTGGCATCGTTGCCGGGGCTGTTGTTGTAGTTGCTCCAAGCGCCGCTGGTCAATTGCGTCCATGCCGTGCTGTCCGTCACATTAGGGATGGTGCTGCCATCGCGGTAGCGGGTGGTCTTCAGGTTGGCGGCCGTCCAGCATTGATCACCGATCTGCATTGCCGGATAAACGTTGCCATCGATGTCCGTCACCGTGGGGCTACCCGCGCAAACAACGCCGTTGGCCAGTTCAAAGGTGTGGGTGATGGAAGCATCCGGCTCCTCGTCAATGGCCGCACTAAGCACGATCTCATCAGAAGCAGCATAGCCGATGTAGCGCAAGGCATCGCCCGGCTGCCATGCCCACGCGGCCCTGTTGCTCTTGCGGCCATCATCCCCATGGCCACCCAGATGGACCAGCTGAGGCTCGGTGTACCCGCCTTCATCCATCGCTACGATGGAATGGGTCTCGCGCCGGCCTTCTTGCTCCAGGCTCAGGATGAACATGCCGCTGCCTCCACCCTGAAAACGCATGCGCTGCCCTCCCACCCCTTGCCCGCTATGGTCCACCACAAGCCGGCCGCTGGCATCATGCACACGGAGCGCCCAGCGTGATGCCGTGGTGGTGAACGACAGTTCGGTGGAGCCCGAGAAGGGGTTCGGTGCAATGCGCACCGCCGCTCCTTGCGCATGCTCGGCAAGGCCTACCGAAATGAACGTTAGGCTGTTGTCCGGAAAGATGATCAACGTGTCACCCTCCTGGCTCAGGTTCAGGACCCGAATGCTGTCCAAAGCGATGGGCTCGCCCTCGAAGGTGGCATCGAAGGTGAGCACGATGCTCTGGCCTTGCAGCATCATGGCTGCCATGGCGGCAAGAAGTGCGGCGGGGATCCTCATGGTGTGGTGTGCGTTTCAGGTTGGTGGTCAAATGTAATGCATCCGGTGGAAATCGCACAGCACCGCACATTCAAGCTAATGCGGTCGCCGGACTTGACCACGTATAACTGCTTCGTGCGGGTGGAGGTATGTCATCGTTCAAACATTCAGAATTGCTAATT
>CAYQMC010000196.1:0-5493 GCA_964418285.1 uncultured Chryseobacterium sp. | reverse complement strand
CGGTGATGTGCTTGAGGCCATGATGAAGGAGGCTCCCGCCGAAATCGGCCAGCAGATCGCCGACAACCTGAAGTGGATCCGCAGTGCGGAAGAGAACAAGCTGGTAGTGGGCAGCCAGGCGCGCATCCTCTATGCCGACAGCGAGGGCCGTATCCGCATCGCCGAAGCTTTCAATGCGGCGATCAAGCGTGGCGAGATCAGCGCCCCCATCGTGCTGGGCCGCGACCACCACGACGTGAGCGGCACCGACAGCCCCTACCGCGAGACCAGCAACATCCGCGATGGCAGCCGCTTCACGGCCGACATGGCCGTGCAGAACTTCGTGGGTGATGCCTTCCGCGGCGCCACGTGGATCAGCCTGCACAACGGTGGCGGTGTGGGCTGGGGCGAGGTGATCAATGGCGGCTTCGGCATGGTGCTGGACGGCAGCGCCGACAGCGACCGCCGCCTGAAGAGCATGCTGCACTGGGACGTGAACAACGGCATCGCCCGACGCGCCTGGGCCCGCAACCCCAACGCAGTGTGGAGCATCGAGCAGGAGATGAAGCGCGAACCTCTATTGAAGGTGACCTTGCCGAATGAGGCGGAGGAGGGGCTCATTGATCGGATGATCGGATAATGAGATGATCGGACAATAACCCTTTGGCCAACATTGCAGGAACCGAAGGGCTACATGGGTTGCGGCGACCTTGCAGAGACCGCGCTTTCCATCTTCTGATCTTCCGATCCACTCATTTTCTGATCTTTTTTTCCTGCCGACCCAACCCCGCGCGAACTTGGTCCGTGTATGAGGATGTAACCCCAACTTCACATCCCCAACAGCACTCCCATGAGAAACCTATTCCGCTCCTTGACCTTCGGTTCGGCCATCGCGCTGGGCAGCATGGCCTTCGCCCAACCGCTGCCACCTTACCCGGTGATCGTCATGGGCCAGGTCATCGGCTGCGACCCTGCCGGCGGTAATTTCGTGAACATCGTTTCGGTGCAAGGCACCCAGCCTGCACTGGACATCGATGTTCCCGTTGATGCCAATTGTGGTTTCAGCATCGAACTTGATATGGAATCGTTCCAGGGCTGGTTCGAACTCAGTACGCTCTGCGGTAATAGCATTGAGACCGCGACGGTCTCCTACCAACTGGACCCCATGTTCCCGGACAGCAACTACGTTTTCGTAGTGCTGAACTGCAGTGGCGGTGCTCCGGATTGCGAAGGCGTTGTGGGTGGTCCGGCACAACCTGGCACGGCGTGCGACGATGGCGACCCGGACACGTTCAATGATATGTGGACAGCCGGTTGCGTGTGTATCGGCATGGATTCGGTCGCGTACGATTGCCTTCAGATCCCCAATGGCCCCAACATGCCAGGCACCCCGTGCAATGAGCCGGTCACCAATGTGCTGGGTACCTGGAGTGCCAACTGCGAATGCCTGCCCAATGTGGGCCTACCGTGCGAAGCCGGTTTCTGGGTGATGCAGGCCTACACCAATGGCGACTCGTTGAACAACCCCAACGGAGGAGGCGCAGTACCCATCCCCTTCGAACTCTGGGTATGGAACCTGAGCACTGGAGGCACGGGGAACTACCAGTTCGTGTGGGACTTCGGCGATGGCACTTCCAGCACGGAGGCCTTCCCCACCCACGTTTACCCGGCCAGCGGCCCCTACACCTTGTGCCTTACGGTAACCGATGGAGCGGGATGCGACGACACCTACTGCGAGGATATCGAAGTGGACCAGGACGGCATCCTCGGCATGGGCACTGGCTTCGATGTGCGCAGTGTGCTCACCATCCGCGTGATCCAGGAACTGCCCACGGGCATCGATGAAGGTGCTGCGCTGGAGGCCACCAAGCTATGGCCCAACCCCGTGGCGGAGCAGTTCGACCTTACGCTGAACAGCAGCCGCAGCGGCAACATCACCCTGACCATCGTGGACCTGAACGGCCGTGAGGTCCGCACCACCAACGTGAGCGTTCTGGCGGGCAACAACCAGCTACCCATGGATGTGAGCGGACTGGAGGCCGGCATGTATGTGCTGCGCCTGACCAACGGCAACAACAGCGCTGCGATGCGCTTTGTGAAGCAGTAAAAGCAACGATGTACCTTCCGGGGGCCTGCACCGAACGGTGCAGGCCCTTCGGCGCATCGCAGATGATCGACAAGGAGCTGATAGACGGCTGCATCCGTAAGGAGCCCAAGGCCCAGGAAGCCTTGTACCGGGCGCTCTACGGACGTATGATGGCCATCTGCTCCCGATACGAACGCAACGAACAGGACGCCGTGGCCCGGATGAACGAAGGATTCCTCAAGGTGCTTACCAACCTTGGCTCAAGGAGACCGGAGGTGCCCTTCGAACTCTGGGTACGGCGCATCATGATCAACACGGTGATCGACGATTTCAGGAAGGAACGCCAACGCAAGGATGTGGAACGCATGGACGCCACGGTCGAGGAACACACGATGAGCCACGTGAACGATTACCTGCAACACATGGAGGCCGAAGCCTTCGCAGCACTGCTGCAACGTGTACCCGACATGTCGCGGCAAGTGTTCAACCTATTCGCGATCGACGGCTACCCACATGCCGAGATCGCCACGATGCTCAACATCAGTGAAGGCACCTCGAAGTGGCACGTATCCCACGCCCGCAAGGTGCTGCAGGGCTCCATTGCCGAACTGGCCGGAGAGCGCCGCGTAAAGACCGCTTAGCAATGAAAAGCAGCAACGAATTCGACGAACTGGCCCGGCAGAAGTTGGCGGAACGTTCCTTCCCGTTCGAGGAAGGGCACTGGCTTGCTGCCCAGGAAGCCTTGAACGCCCGGCGCGGGGGTAACAAGCGCGGTGCGTGGTCCATGGCGGCTCTGGCCTTAATGCTCATTGGTGGTGGAGCGTGGTGGTGGGCGCAGGAGGCAGTGCTGGTCGAGAACACGGCGACACGGTCAGCGGAAATCCAGCGGTCAGTCCAGAGAGTGGATCCAAGATTGGCCGAAGTGCAGGAAGATGCGGCCGTTCCAACGGGCAAAGCCACTGAACAAACCAGTCCCGCATCCCAGCATGCCGATGTGGATCTCCAAGGAACGATGGAGCCCGATGCACCACGGACCAGGGCGGCATCCTCCCCGGCACCGCAACGGACCGGACATGCTTCCTCGACGGTGGCACCGGTGCCCCAAGGAAGCGCACCCCCAGCAACGCTCCTGACCACAGCCCAGGAGCCGGAAACGGAACCACGTGCGATCCATATTCCCCTGCCCGACTTGCCGAGCGCAGCAGTACAGGTGTCCGATATCTGGGATGACGCGACGACAACAGCAGTGGAACCGAACGGCGAAGCCCAAGACAACGTCGTTTTGACGCAGGAAGCGGAACAGCCACACCCGGCTTCCATCGGAAACGACGGACCCATTGCGCCTGTGCTGGCCACCGAGGTGACCAGCACGGCCGTGGCCGCAGAAAGCGCTTCGAGCACAACGGACGAAGCGTCCTCCCCGATCGCCGCAGCGGAAGACCAGCCGACTGCTGAAAACCCGCTATCAAAACCCACCCACGTTGCACAAGCCAACGATACGGCCGATACCGCTGTACCCGAAGCCGTTCAACTCCCGCTTGCTGCACAGGATTCCCCGTGGGAAGTAGGCGTACTGGCTGGCCTTTTCTCGAGCACAAGCGCCTTCCAAGGTGCGAACAGTGCGGACTGGAACGATGCCGTCACCCGGCAACGCGGTACTTCGATCGGCGCGGAACTCATGCACATGGGCTCCAACTTCGGTGTGGGTCTCGGCCTGCACTACAACACCTACGCTGAGCGCATCGCGGTAGGCGAAGTCAGCAACACGCAGGTCGACATCGACCGTTTCTGGTACCTGCGGCCGGTGGACACCACCATCCTGTTCATCACCGATACCATCGTACAAGGGGGCGATCCGTACTATGTAGGCGAGTCGGTGACCACCACGATCGATATCCTGACAGAAGGCTTCGACACCACCACCACCATCACACAACAGCGTGCTGCTCGCGCCTTGTACAACCGGGTAAGCTACGTGGAGATCCCGCTGCTCCTGGATGCACATCTGGTGCAAGGCCGCTGGAGCCTGGGCTTGCGTGGTGGTCCCACCTTGGGCGTGTTGACCGGCCGGCGCGGTGCCTTGCCCAACAGCAGAAACGACGGCTACACCGAGTTCGGCGACCAAGCCTTCCGCGAATTGGTGGTGGGCTATACGGCGCGGGCCTACATCCGCTACCGTTGGAATTCGGCCTGGTCCATTGGTGTGGAACCGGCGATCCGCGGACAGCTCATGAACAGCCTGGGCGATGGACCGTTGGAGCGCCGATCATCGGCCTTCGGAGGGATGTTGAGCTTGAGCTACCGCTTACGCTGAGCAAGTTGCCGAACTTGCGGGCATGTTCCGCACTTCCCTGTTGATGGCGATCTTGTTCGGGGCCTGTGCGGAAGCACCTACCCTGGAACACGAACCGGCCATGAACGACCTCGAGCAACTGCCCATGGAGCCACGACCCGGTATCCTCACCGCTGTGATCGAGATCCCGGCAGGCACGGTCGAGAAAAGGCAATACGACCCCGCGACCAACACCTTCCCGATCGACCTGCGGAACGGCGAGCCACGGGTGATCCGTTTCCTGCCCTACCCCGCCAACTACGGCTTCGTTCCCGGCACGAAGATGAACAAGGACCAAGGCGGCGATGGCGATGCCGTGGATGTATTCGTGCTCTGTGGTGCGCTTCCTTCAGGCACGGTGCTCGAGGTGGAGCCCATCGGGATCATCGAGCTCTTGGACGCGGGCGAACGCGATGACAAGCTGGTAGCCCTGCCAGTGGACCCAGCATTGCGCATGGTGGAGGCACAGGACATCACCGAATTGCCACAGGCCGCACGGGATATCCTGGTGACCTGGCTGTTGAACTACGACCCTGAGGATGGAGCGGAATTGGTCGCTGTGAAAGGCAAGTCGGATGCACTCGCGACAGTGCGGCGCTGGGTGGTGAAGGACTAAGCCCGCAACTCCGCTCCCACCTCCTTCTCCAAGGCCTGTCGGATACGGCCCATGGCCTTGTCGACCTGCTCGTCGGTGAGGGTCTTGCCCGGGTCCTGCAAAATGAAGCTCATGGCGTAGCTCTTCTTGCCAGCGGGCAACTTATCGCCTTGGTACACATCGAAGAGACCCACTCCCTTCAACAGCTTGCGTTCGGCCTGCACCGCCAGTTTCCTCAGGACCTCGAATCGCACGCCAGCGTCCAGCAGGAGGCTGAGGTCGCGGCGCACACTGGGGAAACGGGATACCTCCGTATAGTCCAAGGTCTGTGCGCGACAGGCATCGAGCAAAGCCTGTTCATCCAGTTCGGCGAAGACGACCGCTTGGCTCACATCCGCCGACCTCAGCACGGGCTTCAGCACTTCGCCCAGCACTCCACAGCGGCGACCTTTGATGTGGAGCGTGTGTGCATTGCCGAGCAGGGCATGCTCGGCGGGTTCC
>CAYQMC010000195.1:0-5523 GCA_964418285.1 uncultured Chryseobacterium sp. | reverse complement strand
CGCCCATCGTCCGGCAATTCGATCTGGAGACCGGAAAGACGTGATAGGGCCGGATCGTATGCGGTGAGCAGGGTCCATGCGAGGTAGTTGCGCTCGAAGTCCTTGCCGGCCTTGATCACCGCATCCAGGTCGCGCTCGTTCACCGCGGGTGCGGGGATCTCACGCGCCAGTGTGGCGAGCGTTTCCTTCCATGTCGTTTCTGCGCTGGTGGCCATGAACTGCTCCGCCGTGCCATGCTTCAAGAGAACGGCCGATGCGCCTTCCACCCGCACTTCGGCGCCACCCTGCATCATGCGGTACCAAGCGCCGGCGTTGGTGGGCATGCACTTCACCAGCACCTTGCCATCGGCAGTGCGCGCCGTGATGTGGAGGTCGCCCACCTGGGCATGCAAGCCGGTGCTGAAGAGCAGGGCGGCCAGCACGAAGGCCTTTCGGAACGTGGGGTGCAGCATGCTCACAGGTCGATGTTGAGTTGCAGCGTGCGGGTGCCCGTGGTGCTTTGCACGATGCTGTTCGAGCTATTGTTCATGCGGATGTGCAGTGGGTAGCTGCCATCGGTCATGTGCGGGAACTGGTAGCCCACGGGCGGCTTGGGCAGGCCCATCGGGTTGTTCTGGATCAGTGTGAGCGCTTCGTAGGCCGAGCGCTCGGGCCGCCAGACCAGTTCCAAGCGCGTGGTGGCCGGGGCGGGTTGGACGGGCATGGTGGGTGCGAAGGGATCGTACGGTGGCAGGAACACCGGGAAGCTGGTGGGCGTGGTGCTCGCGGTGGGCGTTGAACCGCTCAGGCCCACTTCGGCATCGCTGAGCAGGGGCTGCAGGTGCTTGATGCCGGCAGGTGACGTGGCATCCGTCCGCAGGTCCACCTTGCCCAGCTTGGGCAGCGAATTGACAAAGCCGGCCACGGCCACATGTGCGGGGTTGAAGGGCATGCTACCGCCCGTGCTGCCCATGCCGTTCCCCTGCTGCACCAGGCCATAGATCTCGTTGCATACGCGGCTGGTCCAGGCATTGCCGTAGCTGCCATCGAAGCTGCAGTGGTCGCTGCCGAACTCATAGACCGCCGAGGTGAAGCTGCCGCTGGCGACGAAGGGATGCCCCAGTACATCGTAGCGGTCGAAGCCCTCACCAGCCGTGAGCGCGATGCGCAGGTCCTTCAGCGCCACCCAGCCGCCGTTCTGCGTGTAGTAGGGCGCATAGGTGTTCACCGGGGTCACGCTCACCGTCTGTATGCTGTTCAGCTTGGTCGCACCGGTGGCGTATTTGCTGGTGCGGAAGTGGATGGTGTGCAGGGTCTTTTCCTGCACCACCGTGCCTTCGATGCCCGCTATGGCCTGCACGGTCGTGGGGTCGAACGCCGTGTACTGCTGCATGCCCGCATAGTTGTCGAGGTTCACGGTGGCCTGGTAGGCGGCGGTGTTCACGTTCACCACGTTGGGCAACAGCAGTTGCAGGTTGCCCGGTGACAACTGGCAGGCGGGACGGGTCTCGTTCCGCAATTCTGTGGGCGTGGCCTCACGCCGTGCCACGATGCTCAGGGCATAGACCTTTTCGGCCTGCATGGCCGGCATGTCGAAGAGCACCTTCAGTTCATAGTCCCTGTTCACCGGCACCTCCACCGGCGTGCCCTGCCCATCGGTGCGTGCCATGCGCATGAACAGGTCGAATCCGCATGCGGTGTAATCCTCGAAGCGCGGCTCCTGGTCGATGTTGAACTTGATGATGCCCTGTGGCAGGTCGTTGTAAGGCAGGAAGCGCTGGCGCGGATAGGGCTTGGTGTAGTCGATGGTGAGCAGGTCCAGTTCGGTGAGGCTGGTGGTGGTGGTGAAGAAGTGCTCGCGCACCTGGCGGATGGGCTGACCGGCCTGCGACCCCTGCTGGTACAGCGCGGGCTGCCACCCGGTGCCCACCCATTCCTTGATCTCCGCCACGGCGCGCACCTTGTAGCCGCGCGATCCGTTCATCTGCGATGGCGCACCCGATGCCGTCACCAGGCGCAGCGTCCAGGTGTCGTTCTCGGTGTCCTGGTCGATCTGGAAGTTGTTCTGCTCCACGAAGGTCCCCTGGTCGTTCTGGCGCAGCCAATTGGCACCGAGGTCGAAGCGGTACTTCTTGTGGATGAGCCCGCCCATGCCGTCCGGATAGGTGTACTCCCGCTGTTCGCCCTGGCCCACGTGCCAGTTGATCACGGGTTGCGCGGTCAGCGGCACGAAGGAGGCCATGTGGCCGGGCGTCACACCGGCGATCATGTCCACCGATTCCAGTTCCAGTTCCTGGCGCTGGATCAGCACATTGGCGTTGGGCAGTGGCTGCATGTCGCAGGGTGTGCCGATGGTGAAGTCCTCCTCGATGTCAGTGTCCCAGAAGAGGACTTCAGCTTCCGCGCGGATGATGCCGTGCACGTAGTTCGGGCGGGGGAAGGCGGCCTCCACCATGATGCCTACTTGGATGCTCGCGATGTCCGCCGTGAAGGCTTCAAGGCGTGCGCCGCCGATGAGGTAGGCCATGCCCTGCGCGTACCACTTGTTGATGCCGAAGTCGCTGCTGCCGTTGCAGGTGCAGAGCTCATAGCTCATCATGGCGAGGTCGGCGCCGCAAAGTACGTCCACCTGCAAACCTGTGCCGATCGCGGTGAAATCACCTTCTGCATCAATGTGCGCCCCGGCCATGAAGCCGATGCCCAGGCCCTGCGCCAGGCGGCCCACCATGTTGGGCGTGAAGTTGAAGAAGTCCTGCACCTCGTCGGGCAGCACCGGCGGCGGCAGTTGCTGGCCGGTCATGAAGTAGGCGCCGGCCGTGGCGCTCAGCGGCCACACATCGATATCCAGCCCGATGGGCGCCGCAGGCGTGCCGGCCTTGAAGTACCACAGGATGGGCGAACGGTAGAAGCTCACGTGGCCGTTCACCTCGAAGAGCGGCGCGGCCTTGGGCACGTCGCCGTTCAGCACCAGGTCCGCACTGAAGGTCTTGGTGCTGAAGTTGTACGCTACATCGAGCGTGGTGTACACCATGGCGGTCTCCTCGCTGGCGTTCTCGATGGCCTCCATCACGTAGCCCTTGCCGTTCAACGCGATCAGCCCAAGGCCACCGGTGCCGGTGTTGAACTGCACGGTGAGCGTGGCGTCGGCATTGAAGGTGGTGCTCTCCGGGGTGAGGCCCAGGATCACGGCCGCCTGGATGCCGGCGGTGTTCTTCTTCACGTTGAAGAGCTCCCGCGCGTTCACGTTCTCTTGTGCCATGGTGCGCGGACCGGGTGGTGATCCGTTCATCTCCATGTTCCAGTAGGCACCGCCGCCAAAGGCATAGAGGTCCAGCGGTGTGGCCAGCGGGAAGGGGGTGGAGAGCCCCACCATGCCGAAGGCGTACCAGTAGGGGGTGGTGCTGTTGTTCTCCTCCACGTTGCCAAAGAGCACGCTGCCCTGCACGGTTGTGGCATCCAGGAACGTGAGGTCAAGACTTCCGTCGAAACCGCTACCGAACTTGGCATCGTCGCTGAAGAAGTCCACGCTGCCCTTCATCTTCACGCCGCTCACATCGGCCTCCACGTAGATGGAACCGATCTCGGTGCCTTCGCGCGTCACCACCAGGCTGTCCAGTGCTTCGATGCGGTTCTTGATGAACATGCTCACGCCGCCGGAGATCGGCATCACGCCTTGGCTAAGGTCCATGCCCAAGCCGATCAGAAGTTTTGCGTTGTTCATGTCGCTGCCGTCGAAGTCGAGTTGGTCGATCAACACACCGAAGCCGGCCACGGCCAGCGTGGTGGTGCTGAGGCCGGTGCCGAAGTTGCCGATGGCGATGTAGCTGGGCCGGTTGCGCACCACGAGCTGCTCTATGGTGATGTCGGTGAGCCTGTTCTTGTCGATGTTGCCGATGAGCGATGCGAAGGAGATGCGGCCGTTGATGGTGGCTTCGATCAACGGTGCGCCGCTGCCCAAGGTGATGGCCAAGCTGCTGTTCTCCTCCAGGATGAAACGCGCGTGCCACACATCGAAGCTCAGCGAGTCGTTCTCTGCGGCCAATGCGAAACTGTGCAGCGTGTTGCTTCCCGCGTAGTCCACGGAGGCCACGTACAGCAGATCATCATCGGCGATGGGCAGGCGCAGGTTGCCCGCGAGGGCGCCACCCACCAGGCTGCTGGCCACGATTTCGAAGTGCAGCGTATCGATGCTGAAGTTCCAGTTGTCAAGCAGGCCACTGTTGCGTGGCAGCACTCCGCTTGCTGCGAAGCGACCACTGAAGCCGGTGTCGTCGATGACGAGATCGCGCCCTGCGAAGGTGGCGCGGTTGTTAGCCGTGTCCGTGCGGTTGGCCCAGCGCGGCATCACCACCTGCATGCGCTCGATGTAGATGCCCTCCCACTCGGGCGTTTGCGCACCGGGATGGCCTTCCGGGAACTGCATGCCTTGCAGGTTGCTGCTGATGCTGTGGTCGATGAAGGCCTGCTGCACCTGCATGGTGTAGTCCTGCAGTTCCTTGTATTGGAAGCCCACCACGCCGGATGCGCCCTGGCCCATGGCGTTGAAGTCGAGCAGGGCCTGCCAGTCGCCCCATTCCGCGTACTGCACGGTGAAGCCTGCGAAGAGCGTATCGTTGGTGGTCTGTCCGGCAGCGTTCACCGGTTTGAAGAGCGCAGGGTCGAAGAGCGCACGGCCCTGCACATCCACACGCACGAGGCCGTTGCAATCGAAGGTGGCGCGTGTGCCGGCTCCCTGTGCGTTGGCCGGATCGAAGGCGAGCCGCACTTCCTCGGTCATCCGGAAGCGCACTTCCTCCACCAGCTCCAGCACGGCCTGGTCCTCACCCACGGCAGGCCCGCCGGGTGTCAGGCAGAAATTCTTGCCCAGGAAGCTCAGATAACGCAGCTCCTCCAGATCGTCGGCGAGGCGTTGGATGTGGGCGATGTTGTAGGCCGCACGGTCGGGGAAGAAATGCATGCCCACCACCTGCAGGCGGCCGTTCTCCGGACCGATGCTGAAGGGCAGCGTGCTGCCGGTGTTCTGCATCACCGTGGCCGCTTGATCCACGTACCACTGCGGATCGGTGGCCTGCTGCCACGCCACATCGCGGTTACGGCTGAAGCGTACGTTGCGCACGTTGGTGTTGAGGTCGGCCCATGTCTGGTCGATCCACGAACCACTGCGCACTACCGCTTCGGCCTGACCGGCCACCACGACATCGTTGTTGTTCACCTGCAAGCCGCTGAACTGCACCTTGATGCCGATTGGCAGGTAGCCGGTGGGCTGGATCACGCCTTCTCCATTGAACGTTCCGCTGCCGCTCACCTGCGTGATGGCCAAGATGAAATGGCCCATGGTCACCAGGTCGCCCATGCGCAGGTCGTCCTTCAGGTCGGTGGCGGGCGGTACGGCCACAGCGCAGGGCGATGCACAATCGTAAGTGCCGGTGAAGGTGCCATCGGTGAGTACCACGCTGCCGGGATCGTTGGGCGGTGGTGGTGGCAGCACATCATCGTCGTTGCCGAAGTGATCGGCAGCGCCGGGCGTGCCGTAGGTGAAGACCA
>CAYQMC010000194.1:0-5531 GCA_964418285.1 uncultured Chryseobacterium sp. | reverse complement strand
ATTGCCGGCGTCACGAATCTGCTGGCCGATTTCGTTGTCCTGTTCGGTGGGGAAGGGGCCGCTGCCGACACGCGTGCAATAGGCCTTGAAGATGCCGACCACCTTGCCGATCCGGTTGGGTGCCACGCCCAGTCCGGTGCATGCACCGGCGCAGATGGTGTTGCTGCTGGTGACGAAGGGATATGTTCCGAAGTCGATGTCGAGCATGGTCCCTTGGGCGCCTTCGGCCAGCACGCGCTTGCCGGCGTTCATGGCCTGGTCCAGGTAGTGCTCGCTGTCCACCAAGGTCATTTCGCGCAGTTGATGCACAGCATCGAGCCATTCCTGCTCGGTCTCCTTCACGTCGATCCGGTGTTCGAAGTTGGCCAGCAAACGTTCGTGCTTGCCCACCAGGCTCTGGTAGCGTTCCATCATATCGGCACGTTCCAGATCACCCACACGCAGGCCGTTGCGGCCGGTCTTGTCCATGTACGTGGGGCCTATTCCCTTGAGGGTGCTGCCGATCTTGGACTTGCCCTTTTCGAATTCGCTGGCCGCATCCAGCGCACGGTGCGTGGGCAGGATGAGGTGTGCACGGCGCGAGATCAGCAAGGTGTTCGTGAGGTCGATGCCGATGGCGGAAAGGGCTTTCACCTCCTTGAGGAAGATGATGGGATCGATGACCACGCCATTGCCCACCAGGTTCATGGTTCCTTCGCGGAACACGCCGCTGGGGATGGTGTGCAGCACGTGTTTGAATCCCTCGAAGATGAGGGTATGGCCGGCGTTGGGGCCTCCTTGGAACCGGGCGATCACCTCGTAGTCGGGGGCGATCACATCAACGACCTTGCCCTTGCCCTCGTCGCCCCATTGGGCACCGAGCAGCACATCCATGCTTGGCTTCATACGCTACGCTTGTGCGGTGATCCTGGCCACGGCCGAGGCCACGTCCGGGGTCATGATGAATACGGTATCCAACTTGGTGACCACGAAGAGCTGGCGAACGCTGTTGCTCACCCCTGCGATGAGGGTATCACCACCGGCGTTGCGTGTTCGGGTGAGCACATTGATCAGGATGTTGAGCCCGGTGCTGTTCATGTACTGGAGCTCGGATAGGTCCAGGATCACGCTCTTGTGTCCCTTGCCCAATTCGGCGTCCAGCGTGGCCATCAACCGATCGGCCTGTTGCTGGTCCATGAGGCGCCCACGCAAGTGGAATACCATGCAGCCTTGTTCTTCGGAGATGACAAGGTCGAACGGAGTACGGTCGGTTACGGTCATGATTCTTGGCGTTTGGCTTGGCAGTGGGTACAGATGCCGTGGATGTGCAGGGCGTGATGGTGTACTTCGAATCCCATGACCTCACCCACGGTCTTGCGGATCTGTTGGATCCGCGGGTCGCAGAATTCCTGGACGTTGCCGCATCGGTCACAGATCAAATGGTCGTGCTGGCGGTAGGCATGGGCCTTTTCGAATTGTGCCTGGGTGCTGCCGAACCGGTGTTTGCGCACCAGGTCGCAGTCCAGCAGGAGGTCCATCGTATTGTACAGGGTGGCACGGCTCACGCGGTACTTCTTCGATTTCATGCGGGAATAGAGCCGCTCGATGTCGAAATGCCCGTCCTGCGCATAGATCTCGTTGAGTATGGCGAAGCGCTCCGGCGTTTTGCGGTGCCCTTTGCGCTCAAGGTACTCGGTGAAGAGCCGTTGAACGTTGGCGTGCTGTTCGGCCATGGCCATGGTGCAAAGGTAATCCGTGCGACCGTGCCATGAAGGAATCATCGCAAGGGGGATCACCTACTGTTCCACACGCTCCACCTGGCGCACACCACGTACCCGTTTCAGCTTATCCATCAGGGCGTTCAGGTGGTCGGTATCGTGCACGAAGGCCATCACCTTGCCCTCGAAGATGCCATCGTGGCTTTCAAAGCTGATGGCGCGCATGTTCACATTGTGTTCGTGGCTGATGATGGTGGTGATCTTGTTCACCAGGCCCACATCATCGATGCCGTTGAACTTGATGCCCGCGAGGAATTCAACGGTGTCCTTTCCCTTCCAGCGTGCCTTTACGATGCGGTACGCGAAATTGCTCATGAGCTGCACGGCGCTGGGGCAGTTCACACGGTGGATCTTGATCCCCTCGTTCTTGGTAATGAACCCGAACACATCATCGCCTGCGATGGGGTTGCAGCACGCGCTCAGTTTGTAATCGATCTTCTTCAGATCATCGCCGATCAGCAGGGCCCCCTGGTCCCCTCCGCGGATCTCGGCCACCACTTCCTCCAGGCTGCGGTCGTCGCTCTTGTGCTTCTTCTTCGGCAGGACCAGCCGTGCGCCCTTGACCTGCACTCCTTGAAGGGCTTCCAGGTCATACTTGCCCCGTGCGACGCGGTAGTACAGGTCCATGGGTGTGGCACACCCGAAGTGCTCCACCAACAGTGCGATGTTCGCGGCGCTCACCTTGGCCCCCCAAGCCCGCAGCTGCACCTGGACGGTCTCGCGCCCCACCACGGCCAGTTTCTTTTGCTGGTCGCGCAGCGCTTGTTTGATGCGGTGCCGGGCCTTGGCCGTGGAGGCGTAATTGAGCCAATCCTCCTTGGGTTGCTGCTTCTTGGAGGTGATGATCTCGATCTGGTCGCCGCTACGCAGGGGTTGGCTCAATGGGACCAATTTGTGGTTCACCTTGGCCCCGATGCACTGCCGCCCGATCTGTGTGTGGATATCGAAGGCGAAATCCAAGGTTGTGGCGCCCGATGGCAGGTTGCGCATTTCGCCGTTGGGGGTAAAGACCACGATCTCGTCGCTGAAGAGGTTGAGCTTGAAATCGTTGACGAAATCGAGCGCGTCCGTACTGGGGTCCTCCAGCACATCGCGGATGCGGTTCAGCCACAGGTCTAGCGCGGAATTCTGTTCATCGCCGTCCTTGTAGCGGTAATGTGCGGCAAGTCCCATCTCCGCGATCTCGTCCATGCGTTTGCTGCGGATCTGCACCTCCACCCAGCGCCCTCCGGGGCTCATTACGGTGGTGTGCAGGCTCTCGTAGCCGTTGGCCTTGGGCAGGCTGATCCAGTCGCGCAGGCGATCGGGGTTGGGCTGGTAGTAGTCTGTTACCATGGAGTACACCTTCCAACAGTCGGCCTTCTCCAGTTCCTGGCGTGTATCGATGATGATCCGGATGGCGAAAACATCGTACACCTCTTCGAAGGTGACGTGCTTCTTGAGCATCTTGTTGTAGATGCTGTGTACGCTCTTGGGTCGCCCCTTGATCTCGTAGTTGAATCCTTCGCGGTCCAGCGCTTCGCGGATGGGCAGGGTGAAGCGGCTGATGAATCGCTTGCGCACGGCCTCGCCCTTCTTCAGGCGTTGGCTGATGTCCTCGTGGATCTCCGGTTCCTTGAACCGCAAAGCATGGTCCTCCAACTCGCTCTTGATGTTGTAGAGCCCCAGGCGGTGTGCCAGCGGTGCGTAGAGGTAGATGGTCTCGCTCGCGATCTTCAGCTGTTTGTCGCGCGCCATGCTGTCCAGGGTGCGCATGTTGTGCAGGCGATCGGCCAGCTTGATCAGGATCACACGAACATCGTCGGCCAGGGTCAGCAATACCTTGCGGAAGTTCTCGGCCTGTATGCTGTCCGTGGTGAACTGCATGCCGCTGATCTTCGTGAGCCCGTCGATGATGGTGGCGACATTGGAACCGAAGAGGTCCTTCACGTCCTCCAGGGTGAGGTCGGTGTCCTCCACCGTATCGTGCAGCAATGCGGCCACCACACTGGTGGTGCCCAGACCGATCTCCTCGGCACAGATGCGCGCCACCGCGATGGGGTGGTAGATGTAGGGCTCGCCGGTCTTGCGCCGCTGGTCCTTGTGGGCTTCCACGGCGATGTTGAAAGCCTTGCGGATCAGGCGTGTGCTTTCGGGCTTGCGGTCGCCACGGATGCTGCGCAGCAGCCCGCGGTAGCGCCGCAGTATCTCGGCCCGTTCGGCCACGTGGTCGATCACGAGCTTCGCTGGCTTGGCAGTCGTGGCCACCGGATCCGGTGCAGGTGTGTTGGGACCTTTATCCATGGGTGCGTAGCAGGGCTTCCACTTCTTCTTTCAGGATGGGCTGGCGCCGGGAAATGCACATCATCCGCCCGGGTTCGATCCCGGTTCCCTTAGGCGACATACAGGCCCACTTCGCTGGTAGTGATCGTCTTGTCGAAGTACTTGCTGCGCAGCGCTCCCCGCCGTTTCCTGCACACGAACAACGCAACATTTTCGAGCAACTGGGCTCGGAGATGCGCTCCGTGAAGGGTGCAACGGGATCCATGACACAAAGTTAGTGTAGCACGGAAGGGTGCGCGGCAGGTATTCACAGTGCTGGCAGCACCTTCGCGCGCACCTCCCCGAAGCCGATGCGGACACCGTCCTTTTCGCCGTGCCCACGCATCACAACGGTGTCGCCATCGTTGATGAACTTGCGTTCGCTGCCGTCGCCCAGGGTAAGCGGTCTGGTGCCGCGCCAGCTCAGTTCCAGCATGCTTCCGTAGCTGTCCGGCGTGGGGCCGCTGATGGTGCCACTGGCCATCATGTCGCCCCCACGGATGTTGCAACCGTTCACCGTGTGATGGGCCAGCTGCTGGGCCATGTTCCAGTACATGTGCTTGAAGTTGCTGCGGCAAACGGTGGTCTCGTTCGCACCCTCCGGCGCGATGCCCACCTCCAGGTCGATGTCGTAGCAGCCGTCCTTGTCGATCCTCAGGTAGGGCAGGGGTTCGGGGTCCTGCACGGGGCCGGGCACGCGGAAGGGCTCCAAGGCATCGAGGGTCACCACCCAAGGGCTGATGCTGCTCGCGAAGTTCTTCGCCAGGAAAGGACCCAGCGGCACGTATTCCCAGGCCTGGATATCGCGTGCGCTCCAGTCGTTGAAGAGCACCAGGCCGAAGATGTGGTCCTCGGCTTCGGCTGTGCTGATGCGCTGCCCAAGGGGCTTTCCATCGAAGGTGATGAAGGCCACCTCGAGCTCGAAATCCAGTTGCACACTGGGTCCGAAAACGGGCGGCTCCTCGGGCTTGGGCCTGCGCTGCCCCATGGGCCGGTGGATGGCCTGGCCACTGGGGATGATGCTGCTTGCACGACCGTGATAGCCCACGGGCAGGTGCAGCCAGTTGGGCAGCAGGGCGTTGGCCGGGTCGCGGAACATGGTGCCCACGTTCGTGGCGTGCTCACGGCTGCTGTAGAAGTCGGTGTAATCGCCCACTTCAACGGGCATGTGCATCGTCACCTGGTCCACGGGAAGTAGGGCATCCTCGCGCAGGGTGTTGTTGTCCCGTAGGGTGGCGATGTCCGCGCGGAACAATTCGCTCAATCGTTCGCGCAGTGCCCGCAGCGCAGGCTTCCCACCCTTCATCAGGGAATTCAATCGCGGTGCCATGAAGGCCTCGCCGGGCAGGTCCATTCCGTCCAAGAGGCCCGCTTCGGAGAGGATGCTCAGGTCCACCACCGTATCACCGATGCGCGTCACTGGCACGGGTGACTCCCCGTTCCAGCTGCCTATCCCGAAGGGGATGTTCTGGA
>CAYQMC010000193.1:0-5549 GCA_964418285.1 uncultured Chryseobacterium sp. | reverse complement strand
TCGAACCCGCGACCTCCGCCGTGACAGGGCGGCATTCTAACCAGCTGAACTACCGGTCCGACTAACTCTGTTTTTCAACTGAGCGGCTGCAAATGTAGGGCTCGGAAGTGAATGTGCAAGCGCTGGGAGATCGTTATTCGATGATCGTGGTTCGAACCCTTGTCCTTAGCGGCGTTCAATTGCCTTGGAGCGGCGGGGGAGAGCGATGGGCAGCAGGGAATTCCGATCCGTGGACTAGGGTCGACCGGCACTAATACAACCGCGCCCGCTTCATCAGGAATTCCAACAGGATCGGTTCGAAGCCCGAGTTGATGTCGGCTTCCACCAGATCGATCCTGTACTGGCCGCACTTCAGCTTCAGTTGGTGCCATCGCTCGGCCATGGCGGCCTTGTAGGCTTCGCGTACCTCGCTTGGATGGGCCTTCACCTGCTGTCCGGTCTCGACGTCAACGAAGGTGTAAGGGCGGTCCTGCAGGTCCAGTTCCAATTCGTGCTTGCGGTCCACCACGTGGAAAAGGATGATGTCGTGCTTGTTGAACCGCAGGTGTTGCAGGGCGTCGAAGACCGCGTCGTCCTTTTCGGTTCCATCCAGCATATCGCTGAGTACCACGACCAGGCTTCGGCGGTGGGCACGTTGGGCGATGTCGTGCAGGGCCTCCACAACATTGGTGGTCTGGCCGCGCTCAGGGGCATCGCTGGCGAGCATGCCTTCCAACTGGTTCATCAGGTGACGCAGGTGGACGGCATTGCTGCGTGCGCGCTCGGCGATCTTCACATGATCGGTGAACACGGTAAGACCCACGGCATCGCGTTGCTTGCGCAACATCTGTATGAAGGCGGCGGCAGCATGCACAGCGAACTCCACCTTGTTGAACTCCTTCGCTTCGCCCTTGGGGGGGTAGTACATCGAGGATGAAGCGTCCACTACCAATTCGCAACGCAGGTTGGTTTCTTCCTCGTAACGCTTCACGAAGAGCTTGTCGGTGCGGGCGAAAAGCTTCCAGTCGATGTGGCGCGTACTCTCGCCGCTGTTGTAGGCCCGGTGCTCGGCGAACTCAACACTGAAGCCGTGGAACGGGCTCTTGTGCAATCCGGCCAGAAAACCTTCCACCACCTGGCGGGCTTTGAATTCAAGGGCGCTAAGGGCCTGGATATGTTTCTGCTCGATGGGCATGGAGTGGTGCAAAGGTCGGCGATCGCCGATCAGTCACGGTCCGGCACATCGCCGGGCAGGTTGAACAGCCCCCATTCGTCCCAAATGCGGTCCGACTCCTTGAAGGTCGCCACCCAATCGGCGAATAGGGGGCGGAATTCCTCCACGGCTTTCCGGAGCAGGTCGAAGTGCGCTTGTTCGCTATGACCGGCCATTTCAAGTCCGCGCAGGGCAACCACCATTTCCCGGCAAGCACGGCGTATCAGGCAGGCATTCTCCATCTGCAGGTCGTACAGGTCCATGCCATAGGCCCCGGCGATCTTGACACCAATGGTAAGGGCATTGGACATGATCTCGTTCTTGCTGCTTTCCATCATGCTCACCTCGAAACGCGATCCTTCGCCCTCCTCGATGTCAGGGGCACTCTCGACGATGGCATCCGCCAATTCGCGGATCTCCTCGGCTTTCTTGAAGAGCGGGGTCTTGCGATATGCGTCCATGGTCCTAAAGTATTCAAGGGGATGTTGTGATCCCGGTCCAGAGCTACGAAGATCGTAGGCGATGAACAAAGAACCCCGCATTGCGCTGGACAGTGCGGGGTTCCTTCGGAGAATGAACGAGGATCAGGCCAACTGCCCGTCAAGCTTCTGCGCCAGCTGGCTCTTGGGCACTGCGCCCACGGCACGGTCCACGATCTCGCCGTTCTTGAAGACGAGCAGCGTAGGAATGCTGCGGATGCCGTATTTCATGCTGATAGCAGCGTTGTTGTCGACGTTCAGTTTGCCTACGACGGCCTTGCCTTCGTATTCCTTGCTGAGTTCCTCCACCACGGGGCCCACCATGCGGCAGGGTCCGCACCATTCCGCCCAAAAGTCCACGAGTACGGGCTTGTCGCTCTTGAGAACGAGTTCTTCGAAGTTGCTGTCGGTGAATTCGAGTGCCATGTTGTTGTGGGTGCGCTGTTGCGCTTGATCTGGTTACGTGTTCCTTTCCTTGCAGGGAGCCGAAGGTCCGGGATCTGGAGTTCAACTCCGCGTCGTCCCTTCACTACATTTCCACATCCCGATAGGGACCGCGAAGTTATTCCCTCGTTGGCGAATTCCTTGCCATGGAAACTAATCGGACAGATCGGCAGGGTTCCAAGTTGGAGCCCTCCGGGAATTCCGGGGCGATAGGCCAGCCGAGTGCCAGACTAATTCAACGTCCACTTCACTTCGGCCAGCCCATCCAGTCCGCGCACCAGTTCTTCTGTAACCGCTACACCGAGATCCTTGCTGGGGGCTTCGGCCGTAAGGTCTTCCGCCTTGCTGACGATCTGGACGTTCACCCTGCACTTTCCAGGGCTGGCCTTCAGCAGCTGACCAAGCTCCTTCGCCAGTTCTTCGGTTATCCGCTCGGCCTCCAACTTCAGGGTCAGTTTGGTGATGTACTTCTCGCGCGCATCGCTGAGCAGGTCGATGTTGCTGATCTTGAATTCCATCTGGCCTTCATCGCGTCCCCATGTCCGTTGGCTTGCACGGCCTTTCAGGAAAAGGAGCGCGCCCTGCTGCATGTACAGCTTGAACTTCATGTAGTCCTCGCTGAAGAGCATGAAGTCGTGCGTGCCGTGGTGGTCCTCCATGCTGAAGCTACCGAAAGGCTTGCCGCTCTTGGCGATGCGGTGTTCGGCACGGGTCACGATGCCTGACAAAGCGACCTCACGGCCGTTCAGTTTGTCAAGTTCCTTCAGTTCGGGCAGCGTACAGTTGCAGAGGAACTGGATCTCCACCCGGTGATCGTCCAAAGGGTGTCCGCTCAGGTAGAAGCCGATCACATCCTTCTCGTAGTGCAACTGCTCCAGCGCGCTCCAGCCTTCGATCTGCGGCAGGGGCGGTTCGGGGATCGCGGCATCGCCCTCGGCCATGTCGAACATGCTCACTTGGCTGCTGTCGGCGCCGTCCTGGTGCTGCTGTCCATAGCGGACCAGCGTTTCCATATAGGTGGGTTTGCCCTCACCCGCACTGTGGAAGAAGTGCGCGCGGCTCACGCCCAGTCCATCGAAGGCACCGCCGTAGGCCAGACTTTCCAGGGCTTTGCGGTTGGCGGCGCGCAGGCTCACGCGGCGCATCAGGTCGTACACGCTTTGGTACGGGCCGTTCTCCGTGCGCTCCTGCACGATGGCTTCCACAGCGCCTTCGCCCACGCCCTTCACGGCACCCAAGCCGAAGCGGATCTGCCCGGCCTTGTTCACGCTGAAACGGTACTGGCTTTCGTTCACATCGGGCCCAAGTACGGAGATCCCCATACGCCGACATTCCTCCATGAAGAAGGTGACCTTGTCGATGTTGCTCTGCGAATGAGTCAGCACGCTGGCCATGAACTCGCTGGGGTAGTTGGCCTTCAACCATGCGGTCTGGTAGGCCACGAAGGCGTAGCAGGTACTGTGCGATTTGTTGAAGGCATACTGAGCGAAGGCCTCCCAATCGGTCCACACCTTTTCGCAGACCTTGGCATCGAAGCCGCGTTCCTTGGTGCCGTCCAGGAACTTGCCCTTCATCTTGTCCAGCGTGGCGCGGTCCTTCTTGCCCATCGCCTTGCGCAGGATGTCCGCATCTCCCTTACTGAAACCGCCGAGCTTCTGGCTCAGCAACATCACCTGTTCCTGGTAGACGGTGATGCCGTAGGTCTCGCCCAGGTATTCCTCCATCTCGGGCAGATCGAAGCGGATCGGCTCCTGCCCGTGTTTGCGTTTGATGAAGAGCGGGATGTAGTCCATGGGCCCCGGACGGTACAGGGCATTCATGGCGATCAGGTCGGCGAATTGGTCGGGCTTCAGTTCGCGCAGCCACTTCTGCATGCCGGCGCTTTCGAACTGGAAGGTACCGTTGGTCTCGGCACGTTGGTAGAGGGTGTAGGTCTTGGGGTCGTCCAGCGGTATCTCATCGATCTCGATCCACTTTCCTGTGTTCGCCTCGATCATGCGCAGTGCATCGCGGATGATGGTGAGCGTCTTCAGCCCCAAAAAGTCCATCTTGATCACACCCGCATCCTCCACCACCTTGCCGTCGTACTGCGTCACCAGCATGGGTGAATCCTTTGTGGTACACACCGGCAGGATCTCCTTCAGGTCGTGCGGCGCGATGATGAGGCCCGCCGCGTGGATGCCGATGCCACGCACGCTGCCTTCCAGCTTCTCTGCTTCGCGTAGCACATCGGCCAGGAGTTCCCCCCCTTCAAGGATGTCACGCAACTGTTTCACATTGGCCAGTTCGTCGCTATTGAGGCCTTCCTTCTGCTTCAGGCTCTTGTCGCCGTCCAACGGAGCGCGCAGTACGCGCGTTAGCTCGATACCGGGACGCTCGGGCACCAGTTTGCTCAATCGGTCGGCCTCGTTCAGCGGCAGGTCCAGTACGCGTGATACGTCGCGGATACTCAACTTCGCTGCCATGCTGCCGTAGGTGACGATCTGCGCCACCTGGTTCTTGCCGTACTTCTCCACCACGTAGTCGATCACCTTCTGCCGCCCTTCGTCGTCGAAGTCGGTGTCGATATCGGGCATGCTCTTGCGTTCCGGGTTCAGGAAACGTTCGAACAGTAGGTCATACTTGATGGGGTCGATGTTTGTGATGCCGATGCAGTATGCCACCGCGCTGCCCGCCGCACTCCCGCGCCCGGGCCCCACGAACACGCCGATGTCCTTGCCGTGGTTGATGAAGTCCTGCGTGATCAGGAAGTAGCCGGCAAAGCCCATCGTCTTGATCGTGAAGAGCTCGAAGTCGAGGCGTTCCTTGATCTTGGGGTCAAGGCTATCGATGGAACCCGTAAGCCCCTTCCCACCGCTCTCTCCGCCTTCACCATTCTCGCCTGCATTACCCAACCAGCGCTTCACCGCTCCCTCATAGGTCATGTGCCGCAGGTATTCATCCTGATCCGCGAAACCCGCTGGGATCTCGTAGTTCGGCAACAGGATGTCCTGCTTCAACTTCAGCGGCTCGATCTTGTCGACGATCATCTGCGTGTTGTCCAACGCCTGCGGCAGGTCGCTGAACTTCGCGTGCATCTCGTTCTTGGTCTTGAAGTAGAACTCGTCGTTGGCGAAGGCGAAGCGGGTGCCCTTGGGCTTGGCCTCGTCATCATCGAAGTCCTTGTTGCTGGGGGTACTCTGCTTCTCGCCGGTGTTGATGCACAGCAGGATGTCGTGTGCGTTGGCGTCCTCGCGCTCCACGTAATGGCTGTCGTTGCTGGCAATGATGGGCACATTGTACTTCGCGGCCCACTTCAGCAGCACCGCGTTCACCGTTTCCTGCTCGGGGATACCGTGGCGTTGCAGCTCGATGTAGTAGTCCTCGCCAAAGAGGTCCAGCCACCATTTGAACTCTTCTTCACCCGCCGCTTCGCCCTTGCGCAGAATGGTACG
>CAYQMC010000192.1:0-5563 GCA_964418285.1 uncultured Chryseobacterium sp. | reverse complement strand
AAGCCATGATCGGCATCCGCAAAGAGATCGACGAGATCGAGAAGGGCACGGTGGACAAAGCGGACAACGTGTTGAAGATGGCACCACACACCAATGAGGAGGTGTGCGCCAATGTCTGGGACCACAGCTACAGCCGCGAGAAAGCCGGATTCCCTTCCACAGCCCAACGCGAATGGAAATTCTGGCCCAGCGTGAGCAAGGTGGACAGCGCATTCGGCGATCGCAACCTGGTGTGTACCTGCCCGCCGATCGAGGAGTACATGGAGGCCTGATGTGCATTGCGGAAGACCGACAGACCTGTGGACAAGTAACGCGGTAACTTCGCGGACCCTGGCCGTACGGAACGGCCCTTGAACGATCATGCCGATCCGCTCCTCCATACGCCGAACCACGCTGACACTAGGCGCTTCCTTCCTCCTATTGGGTTCACATGCCCAAGGCATCTTCTTTACGGCTTCCTTCGAAGGCGGGTCCTGGCCTTCGGAATTCGAACTGGGCCCTGATGTGGAGCGCTTGGACAGTGATGGCCAGGGAACCGGCGAATTCGTTCCGGCCTGGCGCATCGGCAATTCCACGGATGCCAACGCTGGCGGTTTTTTCCCAGTGCCCAACGTACCGAACGGCAACAGCTTCGCAATGGCGAACGACGATGCCGATCCCTGCGACTGCGACCTTTCGGATGTGGCCCTTGTCCTGAATGCGCCCAGCTTCCTAGGCCGCAGCGGCGTAGGTCTGGAATGCCGGGTGTTCCACGAAAGGACATTGGGGGGCGGGGACGCCTTCGTGGAAGTCAGCGTGGGTGGAGGATCCTGGATCCTGGTGGCCACCGTGCCCGTGCTCGCAGGCGATTGGCACCCCTTGATGGTGAACCTCGGTGCATTCGACGGCTTGGACGATATCCGCGTCCGCTTCCGCTGGAGCGACGGTGGTAACTGGGCCAGCGGCTTCGCCGTGGACGATATCGTGCTGCGGGAGCGCAGCCCGAACGATCTGGTCGTGGAAGCGGTACACGTGGGCGACCCAGGCGCCGACCCCTTCCAGGGCGGAGACCAACGACTAGCCTATGCGCAGCTCCCCTTGGAGCAGGCTGGTGCGCTCACCCTCTCCGCCGAAGTGGTGAACCGTGGCACCACCGTGATGGACGGGATCACAGTGAACGCATCGGTGACCCTGAACGGTACTCCACAGCTGGTGCGCGATACCCTGCTGGATGCAAGCCTGATCCCGGGCCAGCGCACAACCGTGGTCCTTTCCACCGATTGGATACCGGATACGGCCGGGGATGTCGTCATCACGTGCACTGCGATGGGAAGCACCACCGACGATGACCCGACGAACAACACCGGTGCCGTCCAACTGCGCATCACCGGTCCTGGATGGGACCTCGGCTATGGCACCATGGCACGTGACCTTGGTCAGGAGGAGGGTGTGATCGGCGACACGGCGGGTTTCATCCTTGCAAATCGCATGGAACTACCCAATGCCGGAAGCACGGTACGCGGCATGAGCGCCTTTGTAACGGCGAACAGTACGTTGGGGGCAGAAGTCCGTGCCATCCTCATGGATGCCAATCTGGCCTTTGTGGACACTTCCACGCGCCACATCATTACCCAAGAGGACCTGGATCTGGCCGGGGTTGGCGGTGCCCTTTATCTCCCATTCGCCGGGCTCGAAACGTTGGGATCGGGCGACTACTTCATCGGTCTGCAGCTCTTGGACAGTGGCGGAGCCGTGTTCGTCGGCCTCAGTGGAACCTCGCCCACAGGTGCGGCCTTGCTCATGCAGGGCGTGAATTTCGATGTGGACTACCTGCGCAGCACGCCCATGGTCAGAGCGCACCTTGAGGACTTTGCCGTAGGCCTTGTGGAAGTGGCAGCTGGCGACCAGGACAGGATGCAGGTCTTCCCGGTACCGATGCGCGACGCAGGGACCCTACGCTTCCGGTTGGACGGGCCCGAACGGGTCATGTGGAGGATCCTTGATATACACGGGCGGGAAGAGACCCGCAACGAACTGGGTAGGCTGAGCGCTGGTGAGCATCGCTTCGTGATCGATGCGAATTCGCTTCCTGCAGGGGTCCACATCGTGGAACTCCGGTCAGGGACCTCCCGAGCAGTGGAACGCATCGTGGTAGCACATTGACCACCGCTTCCTGAACGGGAAGGACCGTTCCCGGGTCTCTGGTGTGATCCGATGGGTTATTGTCGTGTTGAACTGTACGTCGGATCGTGCTAGTTCACTACCTTCGGGCACGATCAAGAAAACCTGAACCCTATGAACCTACTACGATACACACTCCTGTCCAGCATTGCTTTCGCTGGCGCGGCCTCCGGCCAATGGGCCAACCCGCGTCCGGCCATGATGGACCTTCAGCCAGCTGTGAAAAGCAGCGTTGCGAACGTTCTTCCCGCCGACCCCGATTCCGATCTGCGCGCAGGCGGCGACATTGTGTGGAGCGAGGATTTCGCGAATGGCCTTGCCGGCAACAATGGTGTTGGCGAATGGACCGTGAGCGGACCCGATGGGGCCATTTGGAAGCGCAAGCTTACCGGACCATTGGGTGCCTTCACCCCGGTCTCCGAGCGTATCCAAAGCACCACTGTTTCCAACGGATACATGCTCTTCAATGCCGATTCCGCAAATAGCTCTTGGGTCGGCAATACCCCAACGGCACTGCCAACGGCCAACTTCACCAATTGGGAAGGAAGCTTGGAGTCTCCTGTCCTGGACCTTAGCGCGACGCCTTTCGTGGAGCTTGTGTTCCAACAGCGCCTTCGCTTCTGCTGCGGTGATAGCCCCCACTTCGTGGAAGTGAGCAATGACGGAGGAACCACATGGCCGTTCAGCTATCCAACGGCCGTTGGTGCAGCAGCCAACGCATTGACCCCTACGCAGACGATCAAGATCAACCTTGTTGAAGCGATCGCCGCCGACCCAACGAACGTGCGCTTCCGGTTCCGCCACAGTGCCGATGCCGGAACCTCCCACTACCAGTGGCAGATCGATGATGTGAGCATTGTTGAGCTGTACCAGTACGATCTGCGTATGACCAGTTCGGCCAATACCTCGTGGGATCCGATCACCGCCGCATCGTACGATGCCATCCGCTACAGCATCTACCACACATCCCAGCTCCGCCCGATCGGCCTTAACATGGATGTGCTCAACAACGGTTCCGAAGTGGACGAAAATGCGGTGGCGAACTTCACCGTAACAGAACAGGGTGGTGCCACCGTATTGGACCAGGACCAGCCACAGGCTTCATGGGCACCCGGTGAGCAGCGCAATATCGTGGTGGACCCTCCCTTCACGCCACCTGCACAGGAAGGCTTGTACAACGTATCGTTCTCCATCTCCTCGGTGGAAGAGGACCAAACGCCCACCGACAATACGGGGTCGGACTCCTTCCGGGTTTCGGAAGTAATGTACGCCCGGGACAACGGCAGTGTGGCCAGCGTACAGAACTCCGATGGAGGGCCATTGATCATGGCCAATGCCTTCTATGTGGCCAACGCCACTGAGCTCTATGGTATTACCGTTGCTTTGGGTACGGGGAGCGAGATCGGAGCCTTGGTACAAGGTGAACTCCGTGCCGACAACCTGGACGACGTGATCGCCACCACCGAAGAGCAGTTCATAACAGCGAACATGCTCACCCCTGTGGGTGGCAGCAACTTCCTGAACCTGGTGTTCAACCCACCTGTTCCCTTGACCGCCGGCATCGATTACATGGCGGCTGTGCAGGTCTTCGGCAACGTACGTATCGGGGAGAACGGCACCAGTGAGCCCCAGACCTCGTTCCTCTTTTTCGAAGGGCAGGCTGGCTTGGATTGGTACTTCACCACCACAACACCCATCGTGCGCATGAACTTCGATCAAAGTGTGGGCATCGATGAACTGGATGCAACGAATACCCTTGGTCTGGGACAAAACATGCCCAACCCAGCGAACGGCACCACCACCATTCCTTTCGAACTGAAAGAGTCCGGTACGGTGAACTTCGTGATGCATGACGTAACGGGCAAGCTTGTGATGGAGGAATTCCTGGGCACCCGTGCTGCTGGCGTGTACCGTTTCGATATGGGTACCGAGAACCTGCGTGAAGGGGTCTACTTCTACACCATGACGGTCGGCGCAGCCCGCGTCACCAAGCGCATGGTGGTTGTTCGATAGTATCCCACCTGGAACAAAAAAGGCGTGGACGATGTCCGCGCCTTTTTTGTTCCAGGTTATTCCTTGTCGTTGTTGATCCGAACCATTGGCCGGGTTCATTACCTTGGACCCATCAACAGACCTATGATCATGAAAGGACGTTTTACCCTACTGCTCAGCCTTGCCGCGTTCGGCGCCCATGCCCAACGCCAATTGCCACAACACGTGGAACACCGTGATGGATATCGCGCACCAGCAGTGCTGATGCCGGTCGGTGGCGAACGCGGAAACGCTTTCTATTTGGAGACCTTCGACACCAGCCTGAACGGATGGACCGTTGAGACCACCGTGGGTGCGGTCGATTGGAAATGGACCGACGTTGGGCCTGGTCCAACGGCTTCAACATACCCTGTGCCTGTGCTGAACACCAGCACTCCCAGTGGTTGGGCCATCGTGGATGACGATTTCGACGGTGTCTCCGGGGCAAGCACAAACACCTCCCTCATCTCACCAGTGATCGATCTGGGCAGCGCTCCACCCAACCTGAAGGTGGAATTCGACCAGTACTTCCAAGAGTTCCAAGCGGACTTCACTTACGTGGGCGTGAGCACCGATGGTGGCACCACGTGGGACGAGGTGGAGATCAACAGCGAGGTGGGCCGGGACGGACGCCCCAACCCCGAGTTGGTGGATGTGAACATCAGCGCTTGGGTGGCCGCGAACCCCAGCAACGTGCAGCTGCGATTCCGCTACGAATCCACTTGGGACTATGGTTGGCAGCTGGACAACATCGCCATCCGCGAACTGCCTGCCAACGACATGGCCCTGGTGCGTGTGAGCAACACCGCCTTCGACTTCGCCACGACCGAATTCGAGTTCATGGACTACAGCATCTATCCTGTGGACCAGGTCGTCGGTTTGTCGCCGATCGCCACTGTGCGCAACAAGGGGTTCGACACCCAGACCGGTGTGACCTTGGAATTGAGCGTGGAAGGCCCTGCAGGTAGCGAAGGCTCGGATGCCACCACCCCGACGACCTACACCCCGGAACTGGAGAACGTCATCACCCTTGACCCATTCACTCCCAGTGGAGCAATTGGCGAATACACCCTGACCTACTCAGTGACCCAGGATCAGACCGATGAAGTGCCCGAGAACAATAGCATCATAGAGCGCATTTCGGTTTCGGATAACATCTTCGCCCACGACAATGGCACGGTCGACAACTTCCAGATCCAATCCCCCGACAACCTGACGGAAGGCTTCGAAGTGGGTAGCTACTTCATCCTGGAGCAAGCGACTTTCCTGACGGCCATCGAAGTGGCGATCCATGAGGATACCCCGGTGGGTGGTTCCGTGTACGGTGCCATCTACTTCCCTTCCCCGGACAACACCACGCACCCTGACCTCC
>CAYQMC010000191.1:0-5611 GCA_964418285.1 uncultured Chryseobacterium sp. | reverse complement strand
AAACAGGTCGTGGTATCAGGCCCTTTTCCACTTACGGATGATCTGGAAGGTGATATCGCACGCATCAAGGAATGGTGCAGGCCTTACCGGGGGCGCAATCCTGAAGATGGCATTCGTTACTGATCGGCACGAACTTCGATATGCGCCGCACCATGCAGAATGGACTTCGTACAGCATTGCTGACCCTTGCAGGCTTCGGCTTGCTGGGCAGCTTCCATGCACAGTATGCACAATTCCCGAGTTTGACCGGCGAGACCGCCGAAGGCAATACCATTGTGCTCCCCAACAGCATGGGTGCCAAGTGGACCTTGGTGGGCATTGCCTACAGCCAGAAGGCATCGCCGGTCCTGGAGGAATGGTACGAACCGGCCTATCTCCGATTCGTGGCCAAGCACGGTCTTTTCGCTGGAGAGTACGATGTGGACGTGTACTTCGTACCGCTCTTTGTAGGGGTGAACAAAGCCGCCTATGAGCCCAGTATGAAGAAGTTCCGCAAGAGCGCATCGCCTGAAGTGGTGGACCTCGTGCTATTCTCAAAACAGGACCTGGACCCCTTGAAGGAAGTTTTGGACATGACGGAGAAGGACACGCCTTACTTCTACTTGATCGACGCTTCCGGCAAGGTGGCCCACCGGACAAAGGGCGCTTTCACGGACGAAAAGCTCGAAGCCATCGAGTACATCCTGATGGACTGATCCCGACATACCTACTTTTGCACACCTTTCAACACTGACATGCGCATGCTATTCACACTTCCCTTTTCCGCCCTGCTGGGCATAATTCTCGCTTCCTGTGGTACGGGACCGAACAACGGGACCACCATTGAATCTTCCAACGCCGCCGAGATCACCGAACAAAACACCCAGAAACCTGTGGAGAACACCAACGACGGACTATTCGCCAAGATCACGACCAACAAAGGTGTGATCACCATCGAACTCGAGTACGAGAAGGCACCCATGACCGTGGCCAACTTCGTAGGTCTTGCAGAGGGTGTGGTCAAAAACACCTCCAAACCTGAAGGAACACCATACTATGATGGTATCACCTTCCACCGTGTGATCGCCGATTTCATGATCCAGGGCGGCGACCCTACCGGAAGTGGAATGGGCGGTCCGGGCTACGCTTTCGCCGATGAGATCCACCCTGAACTGAAGCATGACCGCCCCGGCACCCTGAGCATGGCCAACTCAGGTCCTGCTACCAATGGTAGCCAGTTCTTCATCACGCACAAAGAGACCGGGTGGTTGGATGGACGCCATGCCGTGTTCGGGTACGTTACCGAAGGACAGGATGTCGTGAATGCCATCCAACAGGGCGACAAGATGTTGACCGTTCGCATCGAACGCGTTGGCAAGCCAGCCCAGGCTTGGGATGCTGGCAAGGTCCTGGCCGAGAACGCCTCGAAGTTCAGGGCGAAATAAACCTTGGTCGTCGCTTTACTGCAACGAAAAAGGGGAGGCCGACCGGCCTCCCCTTTTTTGTTGTCCCGCTCAGCTTCGGGAAACGGGCCTTTTACTGCGGCCACCTCCACCTCCTGGTCGCCCTCGGCCTCCACCGGAACGACCACGACCACCACCACGTTCCTCTTGTACACGAGCCTTGGGATCGTAGCGAGGCCCCTTGCCGATCTCGTCGGGCATGGGCATCTTCTTGATCTCGTAGCCGATCAAAGATTCGATGCGGCCGAATTCCCGCATCTGCTTTTCGTTCACGAAGGTGATCGCCTTGCCCTTTCGAGAGGCCCGCGCAGTGCGGCCAACGCGGTGGACGTAGTCCTCAGGGTCACGCGGTACATCGTAGTTGATCACCAGGTCGATGTCATCGATATCGATCCCACGGCTGACCACATCGGTGGCTACCAGGATACGGAGTTTGCGGTTGCGGAAGTCCAACATGACCTGTTCGCGTTCGCCCTGCTCCAGGTCACTGTGCATACCACTGGCATTGAACCCCTGCTTCTGCAGATGCCTGGTCAGGTTACGCACCTCGACCTTTCGTCCCGCGAAGATCACGATGCTGGTTCCGGGATCGGTGTTCAGTATGTGCTCGAGTATCCTGGCCTTCTGCATGTCGAAAATGACATAGGCCTGCTGCTCCACACCCTCGGCCGGCTTGCTCAGGGCAATGCTGATCTCATCCGGATCATGCAGGATGGCCTTGGCCAGTTCGCGGATGGGGGGCGCCATGGTGGCGCTGAACATCAAGGTCTGGCGGTCCTTGGGTAGGAATCCGATGATCTTCTTGATATCGTCCACAAAGCCCATGTCCATCATCCGGTCGGCTTCATCAAGTACCAGGAACTCCAAACCGTCCAGTTGCACGTAGCCCAGATTGAGGTGGCTGATCAGTTTTCCCGGAGTGGCCACCACGACCTCCACCCCACTGGTGAGGGCCTGCTTCTGTTGGTCGAAGGTTGAGCCATCACTACCGCCGTAGACAGGCACCGAGGTGATCGGGGTGAAATAGGCAATGGCCTGCATTTGCTGGTCGATCTGAAGCGCCAATTCGCGCGTAGGTACCACGACAAGGGCCCTGATCGAACCTTCCTTCTTCGGTTTGTACCCTGTGATCACATCGATCAGTGGGAGCAGAAAGGCCGCGGTCTTACCCGTTCCGGTCTGGGCACAAGCGATCAGGTCTCGACCTTCCAGGGCAAGTGGTATCGCTTGCTGCTGTATCGGGGTAGGGGACTTGATGTTCATTGCATCTAGTCCGGCGAGCAGCTCATCGCTGAGGCCCAAGGAACGGAAATCCATCGTGTGGGAGCGGGGTATTGCGAGTGCTGAGGAATAGCGCCAGCACCATTTGATGTGCGAAGATAGGCGGTACCTTGCCAAGCGTATGGAGCAAGGCCGAATGGTACGCCTGGCGTGACACCCAACGGGCGGTTACCGTGTCGGGAAACCAATCAAAGACCTCGGCTGGCTAAGGTCAACCTCCGGCACGGTTAACTTTGCTCCTTCATATCCAAGGAGGCTGAACATTTACGATCATGAGAAAACGATTACCCACACTTGCCGCCCAGCTTCTTTTGGGCTTGTTTCTTGTAGCAGGCACGGCCCATGCGCAAGGCGACTGTTTGAACACAGCGCAGTTTCCCGCGAATACGGTAGTCCCCAACGCCAACGGGACGGTCACAGAGATCAGCACCTGTGTCTTCCCGGAGGAATATTCTGCGATCACGGGTATCCTGAATGGTGCCACCTACGAATTCACCGTCTCTGGCGATGGGTATATCACGATCCGCTCAGGCACCTTCACGGGCGCAGTGGTGGCCCAGGGAACCAGCCCGGTGCAGGTGACGACCGACTCCAATGCGGACCTTTTCGCGCACTACACCATCGACGAGACCTGTGCCCAAGGCACGGGTTGCAGGATCAATACGGTGCAGGTCCTGTTGGATTGCACCTTGCCGACCGTCGCCTATGAGATCGTCCTTGACTGCGAGAACCTTGAATTCTCGATCCTGGTCGATGTGTCGGACCTGGGTGATGCCCCGTCCGTGGACATCGAGAACGATGGTGGCGTGGCGACCATTGCCGATGTCGGTGTTGGTGTTTACGAGATCGGTCCATTCCCCCAATTGCAAGGCGTCCAAGTCGTGGTGCGGCACAATGGAGACGCCCTTTGCTCTGCGGTATCGCCGATCCTTGTCAACGACCCATGCCCTGTAGTGGGCTGCGGGCCCGACAGCTACAGCTACTGCTTCGGGAACAACGAGGATCAGCTGTTCTTCTTCTCCAGCGGTAGTGAGTTTCCGTTGGCCATCCAGTTCTTCCAAGGGACATTGGACCTGTTCGGCGATGTACTGACCATCTACAATGGCCCCGATGTGGGTTCTCCGATCTTGTTCCAAGGGAACAACGGCGGTGATCTTACCGACTTGTTCGCAATATCCGACAACCCTGAAAACGCATTGACCCTCCAACTGGTCACCAGTGCGGCCAACTCATGCCAAGATGCGGTCCATGCTGCCTTGGAGTGGGAGGTGGTCTGCCTGGAATGCCTTCAAGCGGTGGCCGACTACTCCATCGTGCAGGATTGCGACAATTTCCAATTCTTCGTGGACGTGGATGTTACGGACCTGGGTAGTAGCAGCCAGATCCAGATCTCCAATGATGCTGGTGTGGCCCCGGTCGCAGCTGATGCCATCGGAACCTACCAGGTAGGCCCCTTCACTTCCGGCGTCCCCGTGGTGATCACCTTGGAGAACGACAGCGATGAGCTTTGCAATGTCTCCTCTGATCCATTGGTCAACGAGTTGTGCTCACGAACGATCGTATGTGGAGAGCCTGCTGTGGGAGAGACCTATTGTTACCAAGCGAACGACAGCGCGGTATGGGCCTATACAGCGCAAGGAAGTGGCTCCCTGCGATTGACCTTCCTTCGCGGTACCATCGAAAGCAATACGTTCGACCGCATACGGATCTATGATGGCGCCGACAATACGGCGGATCTCCTTTTCGAGCACGATAACACGGCCACCTTCAATCTCGGCCCTGTCGGCAGTGCCATCAACAATGCAATCAATGCGTACTATGAGGTGGACGTCTTCGCGACCGGAAACGAACTCTACATGGAAATGGAGAGCGACGGATCCGTGCAGTGCGATGGCAGTACCACCTTCGACGCTTGGGAATGGGAGGTAGTCTGCATCGATTGCACGTTGCCGATCGTTGGAGCAAGCGTTGAGGATGATTGCGAGAACAATGCCTTCAGCATTCCTGTTACGGTGGCCTCCACGGGGAACGGCGCCACGGTGAACATCGTTTACACGGTGAATGGTGGGACACCTGAGGTGATCGAGGGTGCGGAACCTGGACAAACGGTGCTTGGTCCCTTCACCATCGATGACGTGGTGAATGTGTTGGTGGAACATGAGAACAACCCGCTGTGCAATGTGGACCTGGGTGAAATCACCGATACCGGCACATGCCCAACGATCGTGGTGTGTGGCGACGAACTTAACGTGGTCTACTGTGAAGGCAATTCAGAGAATTCCTTCTTCTTCTACCAAGCGTCTGGATCCTTCCCTCTCGCGCTGCTCTTCAATTCCGGTGTTCTCGAGTCCTGCTGCGACAGGCTGTTCGTCTACGACGGCGCCGATGATACTGCACCACTGTTGACGCCGGTAGGAGGCATCGGTGGTGATCTTACAGGACTCTTCTTCAGTGCCTCCAACCCGGAGAACAGGCTCACCGTGCGCATCACTTCCGATGGCTCTGTATCCTGCGGTTCGGGCAGCAACGCGCCTTTGGATTATACCCTCAGCTGCCTTGATTGCGTGCCTCCGGCCGCCACCTTCGAGATCGTGCAGGACTGTGCCAACTTCCAGTATTTCGTGGATGTGGTCATCACCGAACTGGGTACGGACGAGGAATTGGAACTGGTCTATTCCCAAGGGAACGACACACTCCTTATCAGCGCGGTAGGCACCTATCAGGTGGGTCCTTTTGTCTCTGGTACGACCAACCAATTCACATTGGTGAACGATGCCAACAACCTATGCAACCTGGCTTCACCGACCTTGGTGAACCCGCTGTGCCCTCAGATCCTTTGTGGGGCCAGCGAGAGAGAGGAGGAGTCCTGCTCCGTGGCCAGCGATGAC
>CAYQMC010000190.1:0-5613 GCA_964418285.1 uncultured Chryseobacterium sp. | reverse complement strand
AACACGGAGGATGCCTTGCTCTGGTATGCAAGGGCCTTGGAACGCTATGAGCGCGAAGAGCCGGGCACCGCATTGGGCAATACGCTCAGCAACATCGGCAACGCCTTGCACCGGAAGGCGGAGGAGGAGACCGGGCCGGAACGCCGGGACAGCTTGACAGAGCGTTCGCGTGCGTACCACCTGCGAAGCCTGCGGGTGCGGAAAGAGATCGGCGACCAGCGTGGTGAAGCCAATGCGCTGAACAACCTGGCAGCGCACCTCCTTCAACGGGCATCATGGACGACGGGGAACACGGAGCGCCTCACCTTGCTGCGCGAAGCCGAGGACCTGTACCGACAGAGCGCGACCTTGGCCGAAGCTGTCCAGGATCGAGCCGCCTTGGCAAGCACCTGGGCCAACCTGGCGGAGGTCCTCCTGCGGCAGGATCGCCCGGCGGAGGCGCTTCCTTTTGCTGAACGTGCCTTGGAATTGGGACGTGCCATCGGCAATGCCGGGTCCATCGCGAAGGCTTCGGAGAAGCTCTACCTCGCATACAAGGCCCTTGGCCGGAAGGGCGAGGCCTTGGACATGTACGAATTGCACACCACCATGCTCGACAGTGTGCGCAATGAGGAGAACACCCGCCTGTTGATCCGCCAGCAGTATGCCTACGACTATGCGAAACGCGAGGGCATGTTGCTCATGGAACAGGAGAAGAAGGATGCCTTGGCGAGTGCTGAGCTGCGGCAGCGTTCCATGCAACGCAATGGTCTGCTGGCAGGGGTGGCCATGCTGGCTTTGGTGTCCATGGTGGTCCTTGGCCAGCGCAACCGCATCCGCAGGGAGAAGGCCCGCAGTGAGGAATTGCTGCTCAATATCCTTCCTGAAGAGGTGGCCGAGGAGTTGAAAGCGAAGGGAGAAGCGGAGGCCAGACAGGTGGAAAGTGTCACGGTGCTCTTCACTGACTTCAAGGGGTTCACGGCCATGAGCGAGCAGCTGAGCCCCCGGGAACTGGTGAAGGACCTGCACGAATGCTTCAGTGCCTTCGACAACATCTGTGAGAAGTACGGCATCGAGAAGATCAAGACCATCGGCGATGCCTACATGGCTGCCGGTGGCCTGCCGGTGCCCAACGATACGCACGCGGTGGACGCGGTACGCGCGGCGCTGGAGATCCGCGATTTCATCGCCGAAGGCAAGGCCCGGAAGGTCGCGGCGGGGTTGCCCTACTTCGAGATCCGCATCGGCATCCATTCCGGACCGGTGTTGGCCGGCATCGTGGGCGTGAAGAAGTTCAGCTACGACATCTGGGGCGATACGGTGAACACGGCCAGCCGCATGGAGAGCAGCGGAGAAGTAGGGCAGGTGAACATCAGCGAAGCCACGTATGCCTTAGTGAAGGACGCGGTGGTTGGCGAAGACGGTGTAGCGTCGACCCACCGGGTCGACCTTGACAACGATGAGGTGACCGCTCAACTGAAGCGCCCCGCATTTACCTGCACCCCCCGCGGCAAAGTGCAAGCGAAGGGCAAGGGGGAGATGGAGATGTATTTCGTGGAGCGTGCCTGAAACGAAGTATCCCGTCTTGCCAACAGGTCGCTGATCGAACCGAAGTGGAGCCCAGTTGTACCCTGCATAGATGTGTTGCCATATCCTCCAACAGGTCTTGTTGCCGGCGCTCCTTTTGCTCCAACCCACCCACCCCGATCTATCGCTGGTCTTCGTCCACAATGCCAAGGGCGACCCCATGCCCGGTGCATACGCCACATCCATCGCTGCTTAAGCCTGGCTGAGCAAGCCCACCGCACCCACGTGGACGGTGGAGATGCACTTCACGCTGAGCGAAGACCATCCCTACTCACCGCACGAGATCGGCCGGCACCAGTCCTGGCCGCTTACACCGGACACCGTGCGCGAAGGCCGCCACCGGCACTTGCGCTTCAGCAGCCTGGAATGTTGGTGCCGCGATCAGCATCTACTGGTGATCCAAGGCGCCGACACCATGCGCGTGGACATGCCTGATGATCCCACGGTGAAGCGCCATATGGAACTGCTCCAAGTGCGGCGCAGCGGAGCGGTCCCTTCGCCCGAGTTGGTCGTCTTCCGGCCGGGGCACTTCAACTATGTGTTCTTGGCGCAGAAAGCAGAACTCCACACGCTGGAGCAGCGCATTGCCGATAAGCTGGTGAAGCAGGCCCGGCGGGTGACACGCGAAAACGACCGCAGTTACGAAGGCGCCTTACTCCATGCCCCCGAACACTTTTACGCTTCTTTCACCAGCGCGTATCAGGTACACGCCGGCTTGCTCAAGGGGAATGAACTGGCTGTCGGTGCTGGTACGGGTGCTGAAGAGCAGTCGGCCCTGCGCATCACAGAGCCACACGGGGCCGAGTGGTCTGCCTGTGCTGTTCCAGACCAGGATGCCGCCAGCGGTAGGTGCTGTGCGCAGTTCCGCATCTGTCCGCTCCTCCACGGATTGCGTTCCGCTGATACACGGCTCGTAGAAGGTGAAAGGCTGCAATGCAGGAAGGGAGTTGGTGACGGCTACAGCGGGTGTGCTTTGGAAGCCAGGTGCCGTAACGCTGTAGAAAAGGACGCCGCCTTGCCCGGGATCCGTGGGCGAGATGTTGATCCCGTAATTACCCGGTGGCACGCACAGCGTAGTATCCGCGAATTGCACCTGGGGGGTAAGTACGAACTGGCCGTTGGCCAAAAGCCCGCCGTCATCGAATAGCACCCAGTCGAAGGTGCCGCTCACGATGGCTCCACCCACGACCTGGAGCGTTGGCGAAAGCTCTGCACAGGGGGCTGGAGGGCAGAGGTCGAAGCTTTGGTCCCAAGTGCACGCCAATGAGTCGGTGAACCCCGTCCACAGTTCCAAGCGACCGGCGAAGGGGGTGGTGGGCATGTTCACGCCATCCATCACCCGCAGCACGTGCCAGCTTTCGGGGCCGATGCCGAAGAAGTCCACTGCCTCCTTGGCCAGTGTATCGCCTTCAGCATCGAAGAGGATGAAGTTGGGATAGTCGAACAGCTCCGTGGAATTGTTCTGCACATGCGCCACCACCGCCGTATCGCTGAAGGCGGCCCAACGCACCGGTCGGAGCTCAAGGTCATCGCATGGCGATCCGCCGCCGCTTACCGTGAAGCTGTGCTGTGGAAGCGGAGCTGCATCCAGGATACCGGTGCTGGCATCGGTGAAGTCGATGGTGTAGTCGCCTGCCGGGAGTTGCCCCAGTTCGATCACCTCGGTGTGCGGTATCAGCACCGTTATCCCGCCGCTGCTCATGGCCACCAAGGTGATGTTCACCTGCCCGCCACCCACATCGGCCACAGCCGTTTGGATGTAGGCACCGCCGTCGCTGAGGTTGCCGATGAGAGCGATGCTCACGTTGTCCGCTGTGGTGGGGTCGGGTGGCGATACCGCGATCTGATCGATGTAGAAGTGGGTCTGGGCATTGAGACAGAGTGCAGCCAACAAGGCTACGGGGAAGAGTATTGTACGTGCCATGGATCCGTGTTTCTATCCCTATGACGTAGACACGACGCGGAACGCTGCCTCCTACGCTTCATCCTTTCCAATTCGGCCCTGCCCTTGTTTATTCCGTGGTGATCGTCGGCTACGGGTAGAAAGGGACCTAGCTTGCGCCCCGATACACTTCGGTGCTTTTGCCGGAGATCAACAACAAGTAGTACCATGTCAAGCGGTAAAGTGAAGTTCTTCAACTCGGAGAAAGGTTTCGGTTTCATTTCTCCTGATGGAGGCGGCCCCGATGTATTCGTTCACAAAACGGGGACCCGTGAGGACCTCTACGAGAACGATCAAGTGACGTACGAAGTGGAGCAGACCCAGAAAGGACTCAGCGCCATCAATGTGCAGAAGGCCTAAGCCTACATTCCCAAAGGAACGTTTCGAAGCCCTGGCGTAAGCCGGGGTTTCGTCTTTTTGGGGCGGCCCTCAACGGAAGCGCATCGGCCCCTTGCCTTCCCAAGCCTCCACCTGCTGTACATCACCCAAACGGAACAAGACCGGGAATCTCGCACGGCGCTCCAACTGGACATCCAACTTGCAGAAGAGCCCCAAGTGCTGGTAGGCCCAGGGGGAAGGAAGTGTGGCCGGGGATTGTGCAGCAGGGGCTGCCTTCAGCAAACGGATCGGCTTGGCCGTTTCGGGCAACAGGGATTGCCCCTGTGCGGCAGCTAACAGGCAGTAGGCAACTATCGCGGCAGGCCAGCGCATGGGTCGAAGCTACAACGGACTCACACGGCCAATTGTGCGATGACCTCGGCGTATGCGATCCCGAAGTGCGACTCGGAGTAGACGCAAAGGCCGTTGCGGATCACCAACACCTGCGGCGAAGCGTGTTCAACGCCATAGCGCTGAGCGATCGCGTTGGAGACATCACGGTGTCTGATCAGGTCGATGTAGTAGATCGAACGGGCTTGGTCGTCGGCTGTGGTCCAGGCCCGCTCCAAGCGCGCCAATGCTGCACTGCTGATGCTGCAGCGCGTGCTGTGCTTGAAGAGCAGTACGGGCGCCTGCTGCGAAGCCAGGTCGACGGCATCGAGCTGGGCGGTATCGGTGAGGGTGATCCACTGCATGACGGTGCAAAGGTCGGGCGTGAACAGCCTCCTGGTTGCTCCAATGGCTGCGGATATTGGATGGAAGTCCGAAAAGTGTCGTTGGGATGCTCCTTGGCTTCGGCAGAAAGAGATCAAACCAAGGCAACGGTTCTGCGTCAAAGGATGGTGTTAACGTTGCATTACCCCCGGGTGAAGCAGATGTCAATACCTGGTCCGAACCCCATCCTGTACCGAACCATACCCCGCTCCATGTTCCAAATTCCTCGCACACGTTGCATTTTCGCTGGCATCGCACTGTTGCTCCTCGGCGACCTCGACGCCCAGTTCGATGGTTATGTCCTGTACAACAACATCAACCAGACCACGGCGCGGCTGATCGATGGTGACGAGCAGATCGCCTACACCTGGAGCTGCCCCTCCAACGCCAACTATGCCATGGCCTTGCGGGACAACGGCAACATCGTTCGTGGTGCAGTGCACAGTCCCAACATCATTACCGGCGCTGCCGTGGGGGGAAAGGTACAGGAGCTCAACCCGCAAGGCCAGGTGGTGTGGGAGTTCATCTATTCCACGGCCGACCACGTGACCCACCATGATCTTTGCCTGATGCCAAACGGCAATGTGCTACTGATCGCTTGGATGCGGCAGACGCTGGCTGAATTGCAAGCCTTGGGCTACACCGGCAACTCGGCCAAGTATCCAAGCCGAATCATCGAAGTGCAGCAGAACGGAACCAGCGGCCAGATCGTGTGGCAGTGGGAGATGAAGGACCGTTTCATCCAGTACGTGGACGCCAACAAACCGAACTACCTGCCCATCGCCGAAAACCCGCATCGCATGAACATCAACGTGGCCACCAGTAGCACTGGGGGTGGGCCGGGAGGTGGCAACGATTGGTTCCATGAGAACGGCATAGACTACAACCCCGAGTTGGACCAGATCGCCTTCAGCTCCCGCTACCTCAGCGAGATCTTCATCATCGATCACAGTACCACCACGGCCGAAGCGGCCGGCCACACGGGAGGTAACGCCGGTCGGGGCGGCGACTTC
>CAYQMC010000189.1:1815-5686 GCA_964418285.1 uncultured Chryseobacterium sp. | reverse complement strand
CGTTTCATAGATACAGACTATGTAGTGAGCACGGTTCGGCAAGCGGCGAACAATACCGCTTTCACCAAGGAAGTGGCGTTACTTCCCGCAGGAAGCCCACGATACATGATCACTTGCGGGTGGCTTGAACCACCTCCAGGCTCACATCGCGCCCGAGGCGTTCCTGCATACGGGCCTTCACCTCGTTCATCCCGGCATCATCCAGTGGTGCATCGCCCACCACCTTCACCGAAACGCTCAGGGGTTGGAGGCGCAACACCTTCACGTCCTTCACCACCACCGTTCCGGTCTTCCAGCCATTGAGGTCGCGGATCACGCTGTGCTCCTCCACCATGCGGCCAAAACCGATCGCCAGCGGTATGCTGAGCGCGACGACGCTCACCACGGTGAACAGCAGACCGCGGGTGGCGAGGCGCAGTGGGCCGAAACCGAGCAGCATGAAGGTGAGCGCTGCGGCCAGCACGATACCCGCCAGGTTCGTGAGCAGCAGAAGCCCGGCCCCCAGGAAGATGTCGGGATCCATCCAGCCCAGACCGATGCCAGCCACAGCGAGCGGCGGCACCAGCGCAACGGCGATCGCCACACCGGCCAGGGTGCGGGCCACCTCCTCGCGGGCATGGGCATAGGCCCCGGCTATGCCGGATACCACAGCGATCCCCAGATCGAGCAGATTGGGACGCGTACGTGCCAGGATCTCCGAGCCCGGCACGTCGATGGGTGTGACCAACGTGAGGGCCACCGAGCAGGCCAGCCCGATGGCCAGGCCGGCGAGGATGGTGAGGATACTGTCCAGCAGCAGTCTGCGGTCGTGGCGCAGCGTGGCCATGCTCATGGAGATGATCGGCGCCATCAGTGGGGCCAGGATCATGGCGCCGATCACCACGGGCGACGAATCGGAGAACAGGCCGAATGTGGCCAGCAGGGAACTCAAGGCCATCAGCACCAGGTAGGAGCGTTTCGGCCGGGCATTGTCGCGCAGGATCTGGAACAGCTCCTTGAACTCATCGGTGGAGGCCTTGGCAATGATCGGCAACGCACCGCGCGCCAGTTCATCAGCAGCTTCACCGATGGGCAGGCGCGCCACCTTCATCACCATATCGGTAGAGGGGCTACCCTCCGGCAGCGCGAAGGCCGGGCCCGGTAACAGACGCACGTACTTCCTGTGCACCTCCAGATCGAGCTCCGTGGGACGCGAAAGCTCACCATCCGCCTGCACTTGCAGCCCCACGGGTGCTGATAGGCGCACTTTGCTCGTCCGCACCAGCGAGGAAAAATCGGGCAGGCGCGGCTTTCCGAACAGGGCACCCACCGTGTAGCCCAGCACGGCCATCACACTGCGCGGATGCAGCAGCACGAGCTGCAACATGCCGCTGGACGGGTGGCTTGCCCGTGGCAGTAGTTGGGTCAAAGGCCAGCGCAGACCATGCTTCACCACCACCATGCCCGATACGGCCGTGGCCAGGGTGTGGTCGCTCACTTCCATCACCACATGGAAGGGCCGGGTGCGCAGGATGCGGTCCAAGCGGTCGCGGAAGCGGGCCAGCACACCCTTCCCGGGTTCTTCGCCCAGCAGTTGGAACGAACGACCGATGATCAGGCTCCCCAACACGGGCTGGCCGTTGGCATGCAGGATGTCGACCTCGATCGCTTCGGCGCGTTGCCGCAAATGTTCCACCATAGCCGCCAAGGAACGCTGTCCACCGAAGGCCAACGCGGCCTTGCCGGCCTCGGGATGCGGGAGCACGAACAGACTGGCACCCGACGCAGCCACCATCGGGATCAGTGCCTTCAACCCTGCATCGCTGAGGTATGCGAGCACCGTATCGTCCGCTGCAGGCAGGAAGCCAGCGGCCGGCCAGGCTACCATCCGCAGATGAGCGTTGGCCAATGCCGGGCGAACGCTTTGTTCCACCTCCTCGTTCTGCGCCGGATCGTAAACGAGCACCTCTGCCATGGCCGAAAGGTACCGGTGGAGTCCACTTCCCGAAGTGTGTCGGCCATGCTTCCCTTCCAAACCGTGTTCCGGCCCATAGTCCTGGGGGTGGGCCTCCTTTGGAGCGCAGTACAACTGGTGCGCTGCACGCACAAGGCGATGGGCTGGACTATGCCACCCGCACGGATCCCAACACGCTTGAAGCCGCCATGGTCCATCTTTGCCGTTCTATCCTTGTCCCCATGGAACGCTACGACTTCCTATTGATCCCCGGAGACCACCGGTTCCGCGGAGCCGAGATCGCCGCCTGCATCGGCTGCCGCGACACGGGCGTCGACATGGAGTTCGACCTGCCCAGCGAACTCTCCGAACACCTGTACAGCAACTACGTCGACTTCGATGACATGGGCATCGCCCTGCGCGGCCTGTGGTCCAACGGCAAGGTCACCCTGCTGTTCGACCCCGAACAGGTGGACTCCAACGACGACCGTGTACTGGAACGCATCGCCAGCACCCTCGGCAGCCCTGTGTACCACGTCGCCCTCCTGCCCGCGTACGAGACCTGCATCTTCACCAAGTTCGACGGCCAGCGGGTGCGCGACTTCTACGTGAGCGAAGGCGATGTGATGACCGACCGGGGCGAACCCACTCCTGAGGAGGCAGGCATCCACCTCGGCCCCGATACCACCGCGGAGGACATGAAGCGTTTGCTGTACGGCCTCGGCGTGGACCTCCTGGCCATCGAACCGCCCTACCTCTCCAAGCGCTTCGAGCGCATCTGAGGATCACGCTGCGGCCAGACTCCGATCGAACACAGTGTCACCATCAACATCATCGCCCATGCGACCTTCACTGGCTTCCACGATCAAGATCCTCGTCGCCCTGCTCTGTGTGCTAGGCCTTCAACAGGCCCATGCCCAGCACCACCAGCATGGGCAGCAACACGGCAGCAGCGGCAGCGCCAACGAACACATGCACCGCAGCTCCACCGCCGAGCTGGTGCAGCGCTTCGAATCGCCGGAACGCGATGCCTATCAACAGCCGGAGAAGGTGCTGGCCTACCTCGGCGATCTCGAAGGCAAACACATCATGGACATCGGTGCGGGCTCAGGCTATTTCTCGGTGAAGCTCGCCGCCAAGGGTGCGCAGGTGATCTCGGCCGACGTGGATGACGAATTCCTCGCACATGTCGACGCGCGCATCGCCAGTGAAGGCCTGTCCAACATCGAAACACGCAAGATCCCGTACGATGCACCAGGCTTGAAGGAACGTGAGGTGGACATGGTCCTCGTCGTGAACACCTACCACCACATCGAGGATCGTGCCGCCTACTTCGCCAAGGTCAAGGCTGGTACGACACCGGATGGCGAATTGGCGGTGATCGACTTCTTCAAGACCGAAGTCCCTGTGGGCCCGCCGGTGGACCACAAGGTCTCCATCGATGAGGTGATCGCGGAGTTGAAGCAGGCGGGCTACACCGACTTCACTGTGGAGGTGGCATTGCTGCCGTACCAGTACATCGTGCGGGCACGGTAACCGCCCACCAATACCACACGCCGATACGCATCCCCGTTCACACCGGGTGCATCAACGCGCGATGCGACGCGCCGGATCGTGCTACCTTGCCATGGCAAGAGGCGCGAAGAGGACCTGGCCCGCGCCATCGTTCACCCCGGACCGTGAGGCGGTCCACGAGCAGCGACGACCGCTCGCTCGGTCAGGTCGGTCCATTGGTCGTCCGCCCGGTATGGCCGATGGTCAAGCTTTCCAACCCATGAACGGACCATGAGCCACCGCAGCCTTTCCATCCTCGCCGGCGTCAGCTACTGGATCATCTTCTTCGCGGCCATCTTCGCCAACTTCATGATGCTCGAGCGCATCAAGGCCGATCCCCTCGGGGCGGTCACAGATCAGCACATGCTGGTGCGGGCCGGCATC
>CAYQMC010000189.1:0-1805 GCA_964418285.1 uncultured Chryseobacterium sp. | reverse complement strand
CCGGCATCATCGCGTTCCTGGTCACCGTGGTGTTCGATGTGGTCGTCGCCTGGGCCCTGTACGTGCTCTTCAAGGCCCACGCGCTCGCGTTGCCCAGCATGCTCTTCCGCATGATGCACGCCGCGATCATGGGCGTGGCCGTGTTCGCACTGCCCTTCGCCCTGCAGGAGACCACTGCGGAAGGGATCACACGCCAGGTGGAAGTCTTCAACACGATCTGGCTCATCGGGCTGTTCTTCTTCGGTTTCCATCTGATGCTGCTGGGCCGCATTCTCGGTCGCCCACGGCTCATCGCGATCTTTCTGGTGATCGCCGGCATCATGTACGCGGTGGATACCTGCGCTCATTTCCTGCTACCGAACTATGCAGAGCATGCTGATCTCTTCCTCATGATGGTAGCCGTACCGAGCATCTTCGGCGAGATGGCCTTGGCGGTCTGGTTGCTGGTGAAGGGTGGGAAGAATGCAGCCAATTGTAAAGAAGGCAAAACGGCTGTCCTTCAGGATAAGCCGGAACCCCGCAACTAGCTTGGATATACCCCCTGCGGTCAATGTGATCGCCGAACTGAAGCAGGCTGGCTATACCGACTTCACTGTGGAGGTGGCGTTCCTCCCGTACCAGTACTTCGTGCGGGCCCGGTAGACGAAAGCAGGCCGCCGGAGGTGAACAAGCGGCCTGGCCGGTGACCTACCAGTACCGATAGAGTCCGTTCGATTCAGGTCGCGACACGGCTCTGCTCGCGCGAACGGAAGGGCCCGGCATACCTGTTCCTGTACGCATGAAAGACGATCGCAAGGGCGAGCACCACCGCCCAAGCCACACTCGTCCATTGCAGCACGGGCATTACATCCCAGTGCCGCACTGCGATCGCAGCAATGGCCCAAACGCCAACGGAAGCGAACTCCCGCATGTTCCGGGTGAAGATCAACACCAGGTTCAGCAGACCTGCCACACTGATCATGATCACCGTCCACTGCACTTCCGTGAACACGGCCGACCACTGGATGCTCGCCAACCACGCGGAGACATTGGCAATGGTGGCCACAGCGATCCAGCCACAGTACAAACCGATCGGCCACCAGACCGGAACGATCACCGCCAGCGGAGCATCCCTCCGTTCCATGTTCAAGCGAAGGATCACCTGGACCAGCGAGAACAGGATCACACCCATCATCAGCACGCTAAACCCGGGTTGTTCGGTCAGCCAGAACCAGAGCCACACGGCATTGCCCACGTTGGCGATGCTCAACCAGGGCCCGATCCGCAGGATGGTATCGCCCTGGTCACCGCCCCGGAAGGCCAGCCGCAACTGGTCCACCACCAGCACCAGCAGGCCCAGGTAGATCAGGCCCCAAATGGCAAAAGCGTACCCCGCCGGAGTGAACAGGTTCAAATACCGATCGCTCACCTCGCCCACCGTGCTCCCGTTGATGACCCCTGTGTTGCTCCAGTAGTTCCAGAAGATCACGGCGATCACAACGAGCGTATTGAGGAGGGCGTAGAACTTCTTCATGGTGCGATCGGGACTTGGGATTGCCCTGCACGATCGAAGGTAGGACCATGGCGATGGCACCACTGCCCATGGTCGAGCACGGTGTTGGGGCTGCCACCCGTGGACGGCATCTGCGGATGAATGCTGCGCACCGCTCCGATCTGCCGTGTAACCGGGAAGTCACGAAGGACTCCTGACCATGGACAGAAAGGCTGCGGTCGACCTGAAGGATCCGTTGTGTTCAACGCGGCGGGTCGATCCGCACCACCACCTCATTGCGCCGGGCCACCAACTGCCAGGGCGGATCGTAGCC
>CAYQMC010000188.1:0-5769 GCA_964418285.1 uncultured Chryseobacterium sp. | reverse complement strand
TGGAACGCGACGACATCATCGAATACAGCCTTGATGCCCACCACAGTGAGGAGGCGGGCCGGACCATCCGGAAGAAGATCTATTTCGTCACCGTACTGCTCACCATCATCACCTGCATCGAGGTGGGTTTGGGCATCGTATGGAAGACCTGGTTCCCCGGTGCGTGGGGTATGGTGAAGTGGACCTTCATCGCACTTACACTGGTGAAGGCCGCTTATATCGTGATGTCCTTCATGCACCTGGGCGATGAGCGCCGGAACATTCGGGCCATCATCTTGTTGCCTTATGCGTTGTTCGCCTTGTACCTGATCTGGATCGCGATCTGGGAATCGAACTACGTGAACTGGGCGTGGGAGACCTTCAAGTGAACCAAAGCATGCAGCCTGCACCCCGCTGGAAGAAGTGGTTGGTGCTCGGGGGCTTTGTGGTCTTTGTACTAAGCCTGTTCGTTTTCTTCTCGCCCTTGCTGGGCTTGGTGAAACACCAGTACACCTTCCTGCCCAAGCTGGGCGATAAGGAGGTGGTGGCCGTGGAACGCGATGGCAGTATGGTCATCGACACCATCTTCTACACCGTTCCGCCGTTCAGCTTCACGGACCAATTCGGTCGAACCATCACCGATGCCGATGTGGCAGGCAAGATCCGTGTGGTGGACTTCTTCTTTACCCGCTGCACCACCATCTGCCCCCGCATGAGCGTGCAGATGCAGCAGCTCCAGCTGAAGCTCAACGACAAGGCCTTCGACGATGTGGTGTTCCTGAGCCATACTGTGGATCCCGAGCACGACACGCCCGAGGTGCTGGAGGCCTATGCGAGGAAACTGCGGGCCGATACCGCCAGGTGGAAGTTCCTCACGGGCGATGCACGGGACATCTACCGCATGGGCAACGCAGGCTACCTGCTCAGCGCGCTCGAGGATAGCACCGATGTGGAACGCTTCGTACACGACAGCCGCTTTGTGTTGGTGGACAAGCTGGGCCACATCCGAGGCTATTACGAAGGCACCGAGGCCGAAGGCATGAACGCCCTTGCCGCCGATCTGAAGATGCTCCTGAAGGAGGAGAAGATCCTGGCGGCGGAAAAGGAGAAGGCCCGTCGCGAGGCGAGCAAGTAGAGCTTTACAAACCATTCAGGCCATGGCCAAAGCCTATCCCCCTGTTCTGCTGAAGACCGCCGAACCGATCGCCAAGCGCGTGATCTGGGTCGTATCCGCCGTGGTCTTCCTTGCTGTGGTGTTACTGAACCGTGTTCAGGTACCCGCACCCGAGGGTTTCGACATTCACATCTTCGCCAAGGTGAACGCCACGCTGAACAGCTTGGTGAGCGTGTTGCTGTTGGCCGGGCTTTTCACGGCAAAGGCCGGGAAGTGGGAGGCCCACCGCAAGATGATGATGACCGCCATGGTACTGAGCGGTTTGTTCCTGGTCTCCTACATCCTGCACCACCTTTTCGCAGGCGATACGACCTATGGTGGTGAAGGAGCCATGCGCTGGGTGTACTACATCATCCTCATCACCCATATCATCCTGGCAGCCACATCGTTGCCCTTCATCCTTACCACCGCGTACAAAGCCTTATCCGGTCGTTATCCTGAACACCGCAAGCTGGCCAAACGCGTGTGGCCGGTGTGGTTCTATGTGGCCGTAACGGGTGTGGTGGTGTACTTCATGATCAGTCCTTACTACTGAACAGGATGCTTCAGGCCGCGTTTACCTTTGTACCCAAGATGCGCGCCCTGATCCTTGTCGTTCTACTTCTCGCGCTGTGTTTCGCGCCCGATGTTCTCCTCGCGCAAGGTTGCTCCATGTGCAAGGCCGTGGCCGAAAGTGGCACAGAGGCTTTCGGTGGTGAACAGGCCATAGGAGCTGGCTTGAACTCGGGCATCCTTTACCTGATGGCCGTTCCCTACCTCTTGCTCTTCCTGCTTTTCCGCAAGCGGATCACGGCCTTCTTCAAGGAGTTGAGCGGGGCACAAGGCTGAGTTCGTCGATCGTTGCCATCTTCGCCGGGTACGAGGGCACTTTCCGCCTTCGATCACCGCAGCACCATGTACCGTATCGCGACCATCTGCCTATCCATCGCGCTGGCATTGTCCAGCCTGGCCCAAACACCCTTCACCTACGAGGACATGCTCCGCTTGGACCGCATCAGCGGGCTGGCCGTGGATCCATCGGGCACAAAGGCGCTCTTCAGCGTGCGGTCCACCGACCTGGAGAACAACAAAGGCGTGAGCAGCTTGTGGCTGAAGGACCTCACGAAGCTCGATGTGCCCGAGGTGAAAGTAGCCGTGGGCGCCGATGGTGCCTGGGATGTGCAATGGGCTCAGGATGGCAGCGGTTTCTATTTCCTGAGTGCAAGAGGTGGCTCCGCGCAAGTGTGGAAGGCCGATTCACAAGGCAGCAGCGCTAAGCAGATCACCGACCTTATCCTGGATGTGGAGACCTACCGCGTTGCGCCCGATGGCTCCGGTCTTGCAGTAGCGCTATCGGTATTTCCAGACTGCGAAGGCAATGCCATCGTTTGCACCGCCGATCGCATGAAAGCACGTGCTGCGGAGAAGAGTAGCGGAGTGCTCTACGACAAGCTGTTCATCCGCCACTGGGACACTTGGAAGGACGGCACGCGCAGCCACATCTACTACCTGCCACTTCCCGATGCCACCGCTTCACCTGTGGCGCTTATGGCCGGCATGGATGCTGACGTGCCATCCAAACCCTTCGGCGGCAATGACGACTTCGCCTTCAGTGCCGATGGCCGCAGTGTCTTCTTCAGTGCGCGTGTTGCAGGGACCAAGGAGCCGTGGAGCACCAACTTCGATATCTACCAAGTGCCGGTCACTGGCGGTGCTCCGCAGAACCTCACTGCTGAGAACAAGGCCTGGGATGCCGAACCCGTGCCCAGCAAGGACGGTAAGTTCCTCGCCTACAAGGCCATGAAGCGCCCCGGTTTTGAGGCCGATCGTTTCGAGCTGAAAGTGCGTGAACTCGCCACCGGCAAGATCAGCACCGTGGCGGCAGACTGGGATCGAAGTGTTGCGCACCTGAAGTGGAGTGCCGATGGCAAGAGCCTGTTCGTAAGCGCCGATGACCTCGGTCGCCACCGCCTGTTCCGCATCGATGTGAAGAGCGGCAAGGTGACGCAGCTAAGCAAGGAGGGCAGCATCAACGCTTGGCACGAAACGCCCAAGGGCTTCGTGTTCCAGCGCAGCGGCTTGCACGGACCGCCTCAGCTATTCGCCTCCAAGCCGAAAGCCGCTTTCATCGACGAAGGCGCCACGGTGATCACGCAGGTGAATGCAAGCATGAAGGACAAGCGCTTCGGGGCCTTCGAGCAGTTCAGCTTTTCCGGCTGGAACAACGAGACTGTCCATGGCTACCTGGTGAAGCCCTCGAACTACGAGGAAGGAAAGAAGTACCCGGTGGCCTTCCTCATCCACGGCGGTCCGCAAGGCAGCTTCGGTGATGGCTGGAGCTACCGTTGGAATCCCCAGACCTATGCCGGCGAAGGCTACGCTGTGGTGATGATCGACTTCCACGGCAGCACGGGTTACGGGCAGGCTTTCACTGATGCCATCACCGAACACTGGGGCGATCGTCCGCTGGAGGACCTGCAGAAAGGTCTGGCCCATGCGCTAAAGCAGTATCCCTTTCTCGATGGTGATCGTGTTGCGGCACTCGGCGCCAGCTACGGCGGCTACATGGTGAACTGGATCGCGGGCAACTGGCCGGAAGCCTTCAAGGCCTTGGTATCGCACTGCGGCATCTTCGACACGCGCGCCATGGGCTACAGCACCGAAGAGTTCTGGTTCACCGACTGGGAGAACGGCACCGATGTCTTCTCCGACCCCAAGGCCTACGACACCTTCAACCCCATGCTGCACGTTGACAATTGGCGCGTTCCCATGCTCGTCATCCACGGCGACCTGGACTATCGCGTACCGCTCACCCAAGGCATCGGCAGTTTCAGCGCCTGCCAAGCCAAGGACATCCCCAGCAAGTACCTGCGCTTCCCCGACGAGAACCACTGGGTGCTGAAGCCGCAGAACTCCATGCAGTGGCACAGCGAGGTGTTCGGGTGGTTGGAGAAGCACACCGGCGGGGTGCGCTAGGAATGGCCTGGTCTTTGTAAAGAACAACCGAAGAACAATACGCACACCATGTCACTGCTCCATCGCGCGGCGCGCCTCTCGCTGATATCGTCCCTTTTCTCACCGCTCATGCTCTGCGGCCAAGTGTTCACGCCCGGCACAGGGGTCACCGATGTGGATGGCAACGAGTATCCGACCGTGGTCTACACCAGCGGTCAGGAATGGATGGCCGGGAACCTGCGTACCACGCGCTATGCGAACGGCGACAGCCTGATCCACGCCCCCACCACGTTCGAGTGGCAGGATGCCCTGGGCGGTGCATGGTGCCACTATGCCAACGATACGGCCAACGATGTGCTCCACGGCAAGCTCTACAACGCCGGTGCCGTGCGCGATGAACGCGGGGTCTGTCCTTCGGGTTGGCATTTGCCGACGGCCGAGGATTGGGCCGGTCTGGCGCTCCTGATCGACCCCACGTATGTGCCCGTCACCACCATTGTACAGAGCGCCACGGCCGGTGGGGCCATGAAGGAGGTTGGCAGCCAATGGTGGACCGCACCCAACACGGGTGCCACGAATGACTCGGGCTTCAGTGGAAGAGGCAGTGGAACGAGGAACCAGTACGGCACCTTCATCTCAATGGGTGTCCGCACCCGCTGGTGGAGCTCGGAGGCTACGGCGACTTATGGACAGCGCTACTGGGAAGTGGGCAACGCAACGGCTGAGCTGCGCCGCGCAGCAGACTACCTGATCATGGGTCATTCCATCCGTTGTGTCAAGGATGAGCTCTCCACCGGCATGTTACAGCACCAGGCTCCTGTGGGTCTGCGCGTGTATCCGCAGCCGGTCGGGAACGGCATGGAGCTGTCGGTGTCCGGCCACACATTGGGCAGTGCTTATCGATTACTGACCTCGGATGGCCGCACCGTGCGCACTGGAAACCTGTCCGGTACACCTTCGACCATCTCGACCCAAGGTCTGGATGCCGGCGCCTACATTCTTCAGGTGGACAGTGCCTTGCCCATGCGTATCGTTGTCGTGCGGTGACCGTCCGCTGTTCGCTGAGCATAGTGTGACGGGCACTTTTGGTTACTTCATTCGCGCTTAACTTCGCGCCACGTTCTTTCCTCCCGGTATGCACCGGGACGCTTATCCAGAAAGGCAGAGGGACTGGCCCTGTGAAGCCTTGGCAACCATCGTCGCGCCGAAGTCAGCTGCAAAGCTGACGAAGGCGGACGTCCGATGATAGGTGCTAAATCCAGCTCCGGAGCGATCCGGGGGAAGATGAGCCGTGATCAGGAAGCAGTGTCCCGCAAGGAACAATGATGCCTCATCCGGTCCATCGGGTGGGGCTTTTTCGTTTCTGGGGAATAGGTGAATGGCGAATAGTCAATGCCGAATGGGGAACCTCTTTCACGAGGTCGTTCAGGCCCATTCGCCATTCACCTCCCGATTCCTATCGGGATCCCATTCACTTCGGATAAGCGACCGGAAAGCATTGACACAAGTGAACCGATGACCAACATAGAACGCATCGCCCAACAACGCATCCTGATCCTGGACGGCGCCATGGGCACCATGATCCAACGACTGGGCCTCACCGAAGAAGACTTCCATCCGCCCGGAATGGGCGAGCACTCCGTTCTGCTCAAAGGCAACAACGAGCTGCTGTCGCTTTCCAG
>CAYQMC010000187.1:0-5774 GCA_964418285.1 uncultured Chryseobacterium sp. | reverse complement strand
GTTCGTAAGGGCTGCAGCGGTTCGAAGGACCCAAACTGGCGATGCCTATTCCCGGACCACGCGGAAAACAGCACCGTATTCGGGAAGCAGCACAGTGTAGACCCCCGGTACCAAAGCACCCATGGCTATGGGTTGTCCACGTTGCCAGCGACCATGCAGCACGTCGCGCCCCTGGGTATCCAACACGCGTAACACAGCGCTATCGACTTCACCCATCTCCAGGAAAAGCACATCAGCCACCGGATTCGGCCAACTGCGCCCGGGCTCCAGGGCGTGATCCGAAATACCATTATACACGCTAAGCTGGAGTACTGTGGTATTGGTGCGGATGGGTGGGCTGAAGTCGAAGAAGATATCTGCCGCATTCCTGATCACATCGCCGGGAATAAGCCCTTCGATAGGCCGAATGCGGAAACTGGCAAAGCCTTGGCTGCCCATCGGGTCGGATGTACTGTCCGGGAGCATGATCAGTGGAAAGTCGAAACGTAGTACGCGATCATCCACCCATTGTACTGCGAAGGGATGGGAGGCACCCAGTACACGCAAGGAAGTCAGGTCAAGGTCCACTGTTACCGTATCCAGTAGGTACACATTGATGGCTTCGGCATTGCCGGTATTCTGGAAACGGATGGTGTAGTCCACGTATTCATCCTCATCCAGTCGATATTCACCTTCCATCGAACGCGAACTGGTAAGGGCTGTTTTGTCGTTCGGGTCGTATGCCCCCACGATGATGTCCTCAATGGAATACTGGTCATTCAGGGGGTCCTCATCCGGAAATGGGCCACTGATGGCAACCGTGTGCTCCGCCATGTTACCTATGAGGAGGGGGTCTGGGGCCAACTCCATGCTCACTTCCACTTGCCAGTGCTCGAAAGGGCCCAGCACGGGGAGGTCCCACGCAAGTGTTGCAAGGCCATTGGAACTGGGGATGACCGAGGAGCTGACCAACGATCGAGCAGGGTGGTGCGTGAAGGTTGCGGTAAGGTCCGATATCGTATACGGGCCATTGTTCTCGACCCGTATCCAGTGGTTTGTTGCAAAGCCCGGGCGCAGTGCACCCCCGGCGATGAACACCGACGCATCCGGGCCGAACAAGGGATCCAACACCACGTCCACCGAAGCCGTGGGTGAGCCTTCGGAAAGATCGATGGACGAAATAGCCGGGTTGCAAGGCTGGGCATACCCGCTAGCAAGCACTTCCAAGGTGTAGTCGCCATAGGGGATCTGCCTTTCGTACAGACCTTGCGCATCGGTCAAGAAAACAATATCGCCCGGCATGACCTGCACCGTAGCGAAGGGAAGCCCTGGTTCCGCAGCATCGCGGATGCAGTCATTGTCCATGTCCACGTACACAGAGCCGCTCACGCTGCCACAGCCCACCTGCGTCTCGGGTACTGTCCGCCACAGCAGCAAGGTATCGCTACAATTCGCTGAACCGCCCCGGCTCAGCATTATGGGCATGTAGCCAGGCGCAAGATCGGAAAGAAGGTGGTAGGCGCTGACGCCATAGGGTGATCCCGTATAGGTCCAGGAGTGCATCAAATTCACCGGTTGGTCGAAATAAAGCTCAATGGAACCATTCGCACCCAACTCACAGCTGGGTAGCATGACCTCGTTGATCAATTGCGGAAAAGGCTCGTGGATGATGGGACCCGTGGTCATGACCGATGCGCAACCCGTTGCATCGGTGATCGTGAGCGTATAGTCGTTGCCTGCACACAAACCCGAGATAAGTGACCCATTCGCTGTATAGGATCCAACAGGCCCCGGCGGGTCGAATGTGAACGAATACGGCGGACTGCCGCCAAGCGCTTGACCGGACCACAGTTTTGGACCTGTACATTCCGGGCCACAGGCATATTGGGTGCCCAGCGGACCGCTCTCCCACAACAGGGTTGGAACAGCCACCACCGTAGCACCTGCCGTTACCATCGTATTCAGTGCATCGGTCACCGTAACCTCATAATAACCGGGAGCCAGGCCGCCTGCGTTGGGCGTGCCCTGGCCGGTGCCCGGCGCAGGGCTCCAACTGAAGGTATACGGCTCCACACCGCCCCAAGCAAAGCAGCTCAACGCACCGGTAGCGTTACCACACGGTGCTGGCCTGTTCTGTGAAATGACCACCTCCTGGGCGTGCCCATGCTCGCAAGCGATGAACAAACCGAACAAAAGGAAGGCTCGCGTCATGTGGATCCCCATCGTTCAAAAGCTTTAAGCCAGTGGCATGTCATCAAGACATACCAAAGACAGTCTCTCGAAAGATAACGCTGCCTGCGCACCCGACCATGCGCTAAAGAATACAAGGCTCCTGAGAGCCTCTTCCGCGAAAAAGGACGAAAAGAACGATCGAGCGTAGTTTGCCTGACAAAGGCGAGGGCTTCCCGAACCTATCCATACCTGCGTGGGGTGTCCTGAGGTAGGAAAGGACCCTGCGGCATTGCAAAGCGCCGTAGCGTGCCGAAGACGGAGAGCCTCACAAGGCATAAAGGACGAGCAGAGACCGGACCATACCGCCGGGCTCAGGCCGTGTGTAGGGTGGTGCTCAGTTCCCGGCATGCCTTCGCGCACGCTTCGCACGCATCGGCACAACGCTGGCAATGGTCCATTGCCGGGGAGGGCGCACGGAAGGCAAAGCGCCCGGGGGCGATCAGAACGGCACGACCCTGGCCCATTTCAACAGGAACAGCGTGAGTGCGGTAAGGCCCATGCCGATGATGAGCACTTCCTGCCAGAAGTAGATCTGGATGCCCATGAGCTTCCGCACCTTCTCGCTGATCCGCCCCTTGAAATAACGCAGGATGAGCAGCCCTGTGATCAGGGTATAGCCCGTCAAGAGCGCCATGGTAAGGTACCAGGTGTTGGTCATTTCCAGTGTTCCATTCCCGAACGTGCGGGTGGCACGAACCGAAGGTACGGGAAATGGGTGCGGTCGAAGGGACCTCCACATTCCGTGCAGTCCTTGGCCGCGTGCAACACCAGGCCTCCGCAAGCTCTCCCTGCGAAGCAGGTGGACCTGCGGCCTCCCACCGCATGGGGATCCTTCAGCACCGTAGTTTCGTTGCGTGAAGGAAGATGCCTTCACCTCCGGGCAGCTGATCCATCCGAACAAGGCCCTGCACCCAGGCCGGATCATCATACCCGTTGGAAGACACGATCATGGAAAACACGACGATGCTGCACTTCATCGAAAAGGTATTGGCCCATATGCCCAGCGACTGGTCGAAGCTCACGACCCATCGGCTCGACATCTACAACGAGGCATTGGCCAAGACGCAATTCCTGGACGCGTTCGAGGTCCTGTACAAGGCCGATGACACCACGCCAGCGGCATTGGCCGCTTTGCCCACCGCCTACGACTACATCCGCCTGGGTCATCCGCTGTCCTGCGTATTGGAATGGGCGCTTGCCCACTTGAACGAACTGCCAGCGGCCAACGTCGTCAGCTTTTCGTCCCGGACGATGCCGGTGCTGGCCGTGCTGCGGAGGAACCTCCTGGACGGGAAGCACACCCGCATCCTGCATACCGATGAGCTGCCGGCCTGCTTCGATGCGGACGTGCTGCGGCGGGTGTATGGCTACGCGTTCGAGGTGCAGCGCATCGAGCGGAACGCGGAGATCGCTCCCTTCAACGGCAGCACCATCCTTGTTGCGCAGGTGGAAGCCTTCGGCACGGTGGAGCGCAAGGCGAACGTGGACTTCTACCTCGGCGTGCATGCCGCGCTGGGTAGTGTGTTGCTCGTGACCGGCGCGGAGAACGAGCCGTACATCCGCGAGATCCAGCACGTGCGCAGAAGGGAGTCCATCGCCATGACACCGGCGAATTGCCTGGCGGCGCTGAAGGCGTTGGCGGAGGGGAGCTCCATCGCGCTCCAGAAGAGCGATCGCGCTGCGGACCAGGCGCGTGTCCTGGACGCGATCCGGACCATCACGGGATCGGACACCAAGGCACTGGTCGCTTCCAGCGGACTGTCCATGCAGTACGCCATCATGATGGGGCTGGTGCACGATGCCTTGGAGAACCACGCTGGCAAGGACATCCGCTTCATCGTACCGCCCAACTGCTACGGCGGAACGAACGACCAGGCACGCCGTGTGGCCGCCTGCATCGCGAACGTGGAGGTCCTTGACCTGCCGGTGGACGGCGAGCACGACATGGTGCAAAGCCTGGATGTGGTCCTGGCCAGGGTCGCCGGGGAGAATGCCGTACCGTACATCATCGCCGAGATACCCACCAACCCCAGGGTGGAGGTTCCGGACCTGGAGGCCTTGAAGGCGGTGTTGAGCAAGCAGCGGACCACATCGACCGGCGCCACAGCGATCGACCCGGTCTTCATCCTGGACCAAACGTTCTGCCCGAATGTCCATTTCCTGGGCGAGGGTGCGATCCTCTCCACGGTCCGGGCCCTCGCCTATGTGAGCGGCTCGAAGTTCCCCAGCGGTGGGCTGTGCACCGCAGGGTATTGCGTGGGCAACGCAAAGACGCATGCGCTGATCGACACCATGGCAGTGCACCTGGGGTTGTGCGACAACGAAGCCACCGACCTTCAACTGGAGATCCTGGCCAGGCAGCTGCCCTCCATGAATGCGCGGATCGCGGATGCCTATCGGAACACGCGGGCGTTCGTGGACTTCATCCACGACACCTTGCCGAATGCGCGGATCAACTTCGTACCAGAGGAACTGGCCGAACAAGGATTCACGCCTTCCGTCTTCTCCCTGGACCTGCCCACCAAAGGGGACACGCATGAAGAGCGGGAAGCCTACAAACGCGCGCTGAACCTCAAGCTCATCGACCGGATGATCACGGCGATCCCCAACGAGAGCAAGTTCTGCGTGAGCTACGGGCAGCTGAAGGGCTGCTATTGGACCATCCCCGCCACCTCCACCCAAGGGACCACCAAGGAGGGCGACAAGGACTACATCGTGCGGGTGTCGCTTTCCGCGAACATGGACCTGCCGCTCCACAAGAAGGTCTTCACGGAATTCGTCGAAGCGGAGTTCCTGGAGCAAAGCGCATTGCAGTAAGGGCTGCGGCGCGTGGGGATCCGCATGCGCCAGTGGGGCGGAGCAGGCATCGGACAATGGCGCGCAGAATATCAAATGCAGGTATCGCTCAGCGTTCCAGCTTGAACAAGAGCCCCTTCTTTACCGCCGGCCATTCGTGCGGCAGAATGGAGTAGACACAGGTATCGCGCAGGGTGCCATCCGGCATGCACATGTGGTTGCGCAGCATACCATCGGCCTTTGCACCGATGCGCTCTATGGCACGGCGGCTTTGGTGGTTATGGAAGCTGGTGCGGAACTCCACGGCGATGCAGGACAAGGTCTCGAAAGCATGCGTCAGCAGCAGCAACTTGCATTCGGTGTTCAATGCCGTGCGTTGCACCGCGTGCGCGTACCATGTGGAGCCGACCTCCACCCGGGGCTTGCTCGCTTCCACGTTCATGTACGTGGTCATGCCCACCACCTTGCCGCTCGCTACCGCACGCACAGCCCATGGCACCATGGTCCCTTGCGCCAGCAGCCCCAGCCGCCGTTCGATCTCGGCGCGCATGCCTGCTGGCGATGGCACGTTGGTGTACCACAGTTTCCACAACGCGCCGTCCTGCGTGGCCATGCACAACTCATCATGGTGCTCCATGGCCAAGGGCTCCAACACAACATGCTGGCCCTGCAGGGTAACGGGGAGAATGGCTGCGGACATACCGCAAATATGGTACGGATAAGCCCCACACTGCGCGTAGCCTGTGGCCACGTGCAACACCGCAGGC
>CAYQMC010000186.1:0-5786 GCA_964418285.1 uncultured Chryseobacterium sp. | reverse complement strand
CCATCCTTGACGGTTCCCTGCACCGTGGCCTGCGCCAGGAGCAAAGAAGGAAGAGCCAGGAAGAGCAGAACACAGAAGGTCGTATAGCTACGTTGGTGGGACATAGGACTTTTGTTAAAGACAACAAAGCTATTGATTGAACAACGATGACCAAGTGTGTTGATCTTGGAAGCCTTGTTCCGATGCGCCCCGGATACCCCTGCTACCGAGCAATAGTGCTGGCAAGTGAAGCATGGCGCGAAGAGGGCTAGAATTACGGTTGAAAACTTTTGTTCAACAAAACACTTGCATAGATCAAACAGATCTCATTGCTTTGTCGAGCCTTTGGAAACAAACTTTAAACAAAACGCAAGATGTCAACCCTCGAGTTCAACCAAGCACTGATCGGACTGCGGCAACAGTTGTACTACTTCGCGCTGAGCCTGACCAAGGATCGTGACAACGCGCTCGACCTGCTCCAGGAGAGCATGATGCGTGCGATAACCTACAAGGACAAATTCCGGGACAACACCAACTTCAAGGCATGGGTGTACACCATCATGAAGAACACCTTCATCAACGACCATCGTCGAGCCAAGCGGACCAAGACCCTGATGGATACCGTTGACCGCGAGCGCGATCAGGTTCGTCGGGTGCAGACCCCAGCAAGCGCTGAGGCCAGTGTGAAGATGAGCGAGATAAGCCGTAGCTTGGAGCGATTGGACAATGCCTTTCGCGAGCCCTTCCTGATGCACCATCAGGGCTACAAGTACCACGAGATCGCCGAACACCTGGACATCCCCATCGGCACGGTAAAAAGCCGCATCTTCCAAGCCCGACAGCGTTTGATGGGCATGCTCACCGACAAGCACATCAACAACTAGGGAATTGGTCGGAGTGTGGGTGGACAGGTTCGGTTTCGCGCAGTATCCGGCAGATTCCAATCGCGGACACCGGCCACTGTAAATTCGCCACTGCATGCACACCGTTCCATTCTCCGATACACGGATGTCTTCCATCAGATAGCACTGAACCGAATGAGAACCGCTCTGGTCATCGGAACCGGCTTTGCCGGGCTTGCCGCAGCAGCCGAACTGGCGCGGAAGGGTTTTGCCGTGACCGTTGTGGAGAAGAATGCTGAACCCGGTGGTCGTGCCCGTGTATGGCGCGACAAGGGTTTCACCTTCGACATGGGTCCGAGCTTCTACTGGATGCCCGAGGTGTTCGAGCGCTACTTTGCCGACTTCGGTGAACAGGTCAACGACCACTACACGCTTGAGCGCCTCGACCCATCCTACAGTGTTGTGTTCGGACCCGGCGAGAAGTGGAAACTCCCAGCCGACCCGATCGAACTGCGAGCCTTCTTCGACAGCAAGGAGAAAGGTGCCGGTGCACAACTAGACCGCTTTCTGGCGGAAGCCAAGCTGAAGTACGACCTTGGCATGGGTGAGTTGGTCTATCGCCCGTCGCTCTCCTGGAGCGAATACATGCATCCAGGCTTGATCGGCGGATTGCTCAAGACCAAGGTGTTCCGTTCGCTGCGCAAGCATGTTCAGGCACACTTCACGAATGAACGCTTGCGCCTGCTGATGGAGTTCCCCGTGTTGTTCCTGGGAGCCGCACCACAGAACACACCGGCCTTGTACAGCCTGATGAACTATGCGGACATGGAGCTCGGCACCTGGTACCCCATGGGCGGCATGGGCAAGGTGGTGGATGCGTTCGTGCGCGTTGCCGAAAAGCAAGGTGCCACCATCCGGCTCAATGAGCCGGTGAAGCGTATCGTTGTGGAGAATGGCAAAGCCGTGGGAGTGGAAACGGAAAAGGGCATCCTACGCGCGGATGTGGTCGTGGCCGGTGCCGACTACCATCATGTGGACCAACAGCTTTTGCCCAAGGAACTGCGCAGCTACAGTGAGGATTACTGGAAGGGTCGCACGATGGCCCCATCCGGCCTGTTGTTCTACCTCGGCTTCGATCGCGTGCTGCCCGACCTGGAGCATCACACCCTCTTCTTCGACGAATCGCTGGACCAGCACTCCACCGAGATCTATGACAGACCCGAGTGGCCGAGCAAACCGCTGTTCTACACCAGTTGTGCCAGTAAGACCGACCCGAGCGTGGCGCCAGCGGGAATGGAGAACATGGTGATCTTGATCCCCATCGCTCCTGGTTTGGACGATCGCGAGGAGACACGGGAACGCTACTACATCATGGTGATGGACCGCTTGGGCAAGCACCTCGGTTTCGATCCGCGGCAGCACGTGGTGCTCAAGCGCAGCTACAGCATAAACGACCTGAAGGCCGATTACAATGCCTTCCGTGGAAACGCTTACGGCATGGCCAACACCATCATGCAGACGGGTCCTTTGCGCCCCAGCATGAAGAGCCGCAAAGTGGCCAACCTGTACTACACCGGTCAGTTGACCGTACCCGGACCCGGCGTTCCTCCAGCGATCATCAGTGGTCAGGTAGTGGCCGACCTGATCGAGAAGGAGCACCAGCCAAAACCCATCAAGGCATGAACACAGTCGCTCTATACGACAAGGTCTGCCTGAAAGCCAGCAGGCACACCACCTACAGCTACAGCACCTCGTTCTCGCTGGGCATCCGCTCATTGGACAAGAAATTCCACGCCCCCATCCATGCCATCTATGGATTCGTGCGCTTTGCGGACGAGATCGTGGACACCTTCCACGGCTTCGACAAGAACGATCTGTTGAACCGTTTCCGTGAGGACACCTACCGCGCCATCGCCGAAGGCATCAGCCTCAACCCCATCCTGCACAGCTTCCAGCGGGTGGTGAACACCTACGGCATCGAGCAGGAGCTGTACGACACCTTCCTCGACAGCATGGCCATGGACCTGACCGACACGGCCCATGACCAAAGCAGCTATGAGACCTACATCCTGGGCAGTGCTGAAGTGGTAGGGCTGATGTGCCTGCGCGTTTTCTGTGAAGGAGATGAAGCACTCTACCGGAAGTTGAAGCCTGCTGCCATGAAGCTTGGCTCGGCCTTCCAGAAGGTGAACTTCCTCCGCGACCTGAGGGACGACCACCAGAACCTGGGCCGTACCTACTTCCCCGGCATCGATGTGAGCCACCTGGACTCCGAGACCAAGGCGCAGATCGAACAGGACATACAACACGATTTCGACGAGGCCCTGATCGGCATCCGTCAATTGCCCAAGGGCGCGCGCTTCGGCGTTTATATCGCATACGTCTACTACCTGAACCTCTTCCGGAAGATCAAGGCCCTGCCCTGCGACCGTATCCTGAAGGAGCGTGTGCGCGTGCGCAACCGCCGGAAGATGCTACTGCTCACCACCAGCTACCTGCGCCACAGCTTCGGCCTGCTTTGACCCATGGGAAACAGCGTCGCCGTGGAGGACCAGGTATTGCTCGTGAACGAGTTGGACGAGGCCGTTGGCACCATGGGCAAGTTGGAGGCACACCAAGTGGGTGCCCTCCATCGGGCCTTCTCTGTATTCCTCTTCGACGGACAGGGGCGCGTGTTGTTGCAGAGACGTGCGGCCGGTAAATACCACAGTGCAGGTCTGTGGACGAACACCTGTTGCAGCCACCCACGACCGGATGAGACCGTGCAGGATGCTGCTCAACGGCGCTTGATGGAAGAGATGGGTATAGAAACCCCGGTGGAGCATTGCTTCAGCTTCTTGTACAAGGCCAGTTTCGAGAATGGCCTGCACGAACACGAATTGGACCATGTATTCTTTGGAACCTGGTCGGGACCGGCGCACCCACACCCCGAGGAGGCGGACGATTGGAAATACATGAGCTTGGATGAATTGGATTCCGACATGCGCTCGAATCCCGAGCGTTACACCATTTGGCTTCGCACCTGCTGGGACCAGGTCTGCGAACACTTACGGTCTGCCAGCGTAGGTCCCCTATAGATCCTTACCGATGTTGATGAAGAAGAACGGCGCCATCATCGCCCTCAACGGCCGCGCCGACGCCCTCGATCATTCGACCCACCTTCAGGCGGTCGACACCCCCATGCGTGCTGATGCCTTCGAGCTGAGCCCCGCAGAGAAAGTGGAGACCATCACCCAGCACTTCAAGGCCATCATGGAGACCCTGGGCCTTGACCTTTCGGACGACAGCTTGCAAGACACGCCGAAACGCGTGGCCAAGATGTTCGTGAACGAAGTATTCGACGGGCTTGATCCCGGGAACAAACCTCAGCCTACTCTTTTCAACAACAAGTTCGGTTACAAAGGCATGCTGGTAGAGCGGGACATAACCGTACACAGCTTTTGTGAGCACCACTTCGTGCCGATCATCGGCAAGGCCACTGTGGCATACTTCAGTAGCGGAGAGGTCATCGGGCTCAGCAAACTGGACCGCATCGTGAAGTACTATGCCGCAAGACCGCAGGTGCAGGAGCGCTTGACAGAGCAGGTCGCTGCCGAGTTGAAGCTCGTGCTGAAGACCGATGATGTGGCCGTGCTGATCGATGCCGAGCACATGTGCGTGAAACTGCGCGGTGTGAAAGACGAGTGCAGCAGCACCGTTACGAGCCACTTCAGTGGACGGTTCGAGGAAGCGGATGTGCGGAACGAATTCCTGGCGTATTTGAGGAAATAGAATTGCATGCCCGTGATCGTAGTCATGGAGCCACGGCGACGATCGCGTTCGATATGAAACCCCGCATCAGCATCCACTGGTTCCGCCGCGATCTTCGGCTTGAGGACAACCACGGCCTGTTCAGAGCGCTGCGCGAGCATGGCAACGTGCTGCCGCTCTTCATCTTCGATACGGAGATCCTGGACAAGTTGGAGGACAAGGCCGATAAACGCGTGGACTTCATCCACCGTGCGTTGAGCGGCATGCAAGAGGAACTGGCAAAGCACGGTTCCTCCCTGGTCGTGGAACATGGCAAGCCGGTGGACGTGTGGATACACATCCTCGAGCGCTATCATGTCACCGCAGTGACCGCCAACCACGACCACGAGCCCTACGCCATTGCGCGGGATGCCGCTATCGAAAAGCTATTGGCCGAGCACGGCATTCCATTCCACACGTTCAAGGACATCAGCATCTTCGAGCGAGGCGAGGTGGTAAAGGATGATGGCAAGCCCTACACCGTGTACAGCCCCTATATGCGGAAGTGGCGATCACAGTTCGGTCCGGATGAGGCGAAGGCCTTCCCGAGTGGGGAATTCTTGGACCAACTGTGGAAGACCGCCACACTCCCGCTGCCTGGGTTGGAACAGATCGGCTTTCTACCCACGGACCTGGAAGTGCCACCGACCGGTGTGAACGACGAACTATTGCGCCATTATGACCGAACACGCGACCTGCCTGCCATTGCTGGCACGAGCCGAATGAGCGTTCATCTTCGTTTCGGTACGGTAAGCCCGCGGGAGTTGGTGCGGAGAAGCATGGACATCAGCCCTAAATACCTGAACGAACTGATCTGGCGCGAGTTCTATATGCAGGTCCTCTGGCACTTTCCGCAGGTGGACAAGGCCTTCAAACCCGCCTATGACAGCATCCAGTGGCGGAACGACGAGGGCGAATTCAAGGCTTGGTGCGACGGGCGTACGGGCTACCCCCTGGTGGATGCCGGCATGCGTGAATTGAACGCTACCGGGCTGATGCACAACCGTGTGCGGATGGTGGTAGCCAGCTTCCTCACGAAGCATCTGCTCATCGACTGGCGCTGGGGCGAGGCCTATTTCGCTGCCAAATTGCTGGACTTCGAACTGAGCAGCAACAACGGCGGCTGGCAATGGGCATCGGGCTCCGGTGTGGACGCAGCCCCCTATTTCCGGGTCT
>CAYQMC010000185.1:0-5855 GCA_964418285.1 uncultured Chryseobacterium sp. | reverse complement strand
ATCCTTGGGCATGTGCTTTGGCACTAGAGCTCAGGACGAGCCGACCGCAGCCTTGGTGGCACTGCTGAAGAAGTTGCCGACAGTAGCCTCCGATGCGGGTCGCGACAGCGTAAGCGCCACCATCAAGAGCGAGTTGCGTACCCTGTTGAAACGGGAGGACGGGATGACCCGCTCCTTCGATGCGGTACCCATGAGCCGGATCGATGCACCCGATGGAACCTTCCGGCTTTTCACCTGGAACATACCACATACCAACGGTAGCCACCACTACGAAGGGCTTTTGCTTGTGAATAACAAAAAAGGTCCGATGGTACACGAGCTGCGCGATGCAACCGCCACCATCACCGCTCCCGAGGTTCCAGAACTGGGTGCCGAGCGCTGGTACGGTGCTTTGTACTATCAGGTGATCCCAGTGAAGAGGGGGGCCAAGACCTATTACACCCTTTTGGGCTGGAAGGGGTACAGTTCTGTGGAGACGCGCAAGGTGATCGACGTATTGCACTTCAAGGGCGGGCAGCCACGCTTCGGAGCGCCACTCTTCGGAACGGGTCGACCGAAGGCCAACCGCAAGGTCTACGGTTACGCGTTCCAAGCCACGATGATGTTGCGCTATGACCCCACCATGGAGCGGATCATGCTGGACCACCTCTCGCCGCGGCGGGCCGACATGGAAGGCCAATGGGCCTATTACGGTCCGGACATGAGCACCGATGCATTCGTTTGGGACAAGGGCTCTTGGAGCTTCGAAGCGGACATCGATGCCCGCGATCGGCAGAAGGACCCACGTCCATTCAATGCACCACCGCCAGCACCGAAGCCCTGACCCCGATCGCTACCTTCGGCCGGTCCATGAGCTACGCCACCCGCTACGCTGATATCAAGGCCTACGCCCCGCATGGACTGCGCGGCACTCTACGGAACGTGGCCCTCGACGGTCTATCGCTGGCGTACCAAGCCAGTGGACGTATCGAGCGGGCCTTGCAGCTGCCCCGCGTGCAGTTCCTCTACATCCACCACACCTTCACGGACGAATTGGCCGGGCTGGAGCGCTTGATCGAAGATCTGGCGCGGCACCATACGTTCATCTCCCATTCGCAGGCCGTGGAGCGGGTGCGCAACGGAGCCATCGACAAGCCCTACATCGCCTTCAGTTCCGACGATGGCTTCATGAACAACCTGGAGGGTGGCCGACTACTGCATGCCCGTGGTATCAGCGCCTGTTTCTTCGTGAACCCCGGCTTGATCGGTCTGCAGGACATGGACCAGGTGCGGCGCATCTGTGCGGAACGCCTGCACTTCCCGCCTGTGGAGTTCCTGCGCTGGGACGATGTGGCGGAGTTGCAGAAGCTGGGTCACGAGATCGGCTCGCATAGCATGGAACACCGGAACCTCGGCGCTACGCCCGCGGATGTGGTACGCGCGGACCTGGAGGAAAGTCGCCGTATCCTGATGGAGCGCTGTGGGAGTGTCAAGCACTTCGCCTTTCCCTACGGACGCTTCACGAACCTTACGCCGCAAGGCTTCCGCGATGTGTTCGCCGTGGGCTACGAAAGCTGCGCCAGTGCGGAACGCGGCTGTCATGTCCCGAACGGCGCCACGACAAATGAAGCCCTTTGCCTGCGCAGGGACCATGTGGTGCTTGACTGGCCCCTGGCACACGTGCGCTACTTCCTGGCCAACAACGCGCTGAAGGCCAGCCCTGCGAACAACCTGTTCCCGGCATGAGCTTGCGCGTTGTAGTGCTTACGAGCAGCAGGCGCGGCACGGCCAGCCACCACCTGCCGATGCTGGTGGGCAGTACGCGTTTCCAATGCGTGCAGGTGATCCTTGTGGATGGCTCGGCACCCAAACCAAAAGGCCATCTGGGGCGTAAGCTGCGGAAGGTGCTGCGCATTGGGCCCTTGGGAGCTTTGGTGGGATACCGCATGCGGAAGTGGTATAGCGCTGATGTGGAGCACCTTGCAGCCATCGAGGACCTCGGCGAACTGTGTGCATCATTGTCCATCCCCTTCGCCACAACCCCTGCGGTGAACCATCCACGAACCGTAGAGTTGATGCAGGACGCGAAGGCGGACATCGGCATCAGTTTGGGGAACGGGTACATCGGTAGCAAGGTGTTCACCGCGCCCCGCTTGGGCATGCTGAACATCCACCACGAAGTGCTTCCGGAATTCCAGAACGCCCAGGGTGTGATCTGGCAGTTGCACGAAGGTTCTGACACCACGGGCTACACCATCCACCGGATCGACAAGCACATCGACACCGGCGCCATCGTCCACCAGGAGCGGGTGCCCATCTCCTTCCAGCCTACGCTGGCCGAAACGGTATCGCACACCATGGTGGCCGTGCTGGACCGCAGTGCAGTGGGACTGCGGCAGGTGCTGGAGGACCTTGAAACGAAGCTCGCGGCCGCCGAACCCCAAGGCAAGGGCCGCACATGGACCACGCCCTCCTTTGGCCAATTCCTACGCATCCGCAGCAACTACAAGCGTTTGCGGGAAAGGGTGCAGGAGTAGGTAGCGCAGAGGAAAGACGTGGGTGGGTCCATGGGGCTACCTTTGCGGCCTCAAAGCGAACCCACGCAGCCATGAGCACGATCACCAGCACCAAGGTCCACAACTACAGCGCAGGTCCCTGCATCCTTCCACAGGAGGTCTTCCAGAAAGCTTCACAAGCCATATTGGATTTCGAGGGCAGCGGCCTTTCCATTTTGGAGATGAGCCACCGCAGCAAACCGATCGAAGCGGTGATGAGCAAGGCACAGGCCTTGGTTAAAGAGCTGCTCGGTGCACCCGAACACTACCAGGTGGTATTCCTGGGCGGCGGTGCCAGCATGGGCTTCCACATGGTGCCCCAGAACTACCTGAAGCAGGGCGGCAAGAGCGCTTATGCCAACACGGGCGAATGGGCCACGCGCGCCATCAAGGAGGCCAAGCTGGCCGGCGAGACCCTTGTGGTGGCCAGCAGCGAGGACAAGAACTTCAATTACATCCCAAAGGGTTTCGAGATCCCCACGGATGCCGACTACTTCCACTTCACCAGCAACAACACCATCTTCGGCACCCAGTACAAGGCCTTCCCCAACCCCGGTTCGGGGACCGGGGCCGTCCCTCTCATCTGCGACATGAGCAGCGACATCTTCAGCCGTCCGGTGAACGCGTCAGAGTTCGCGCTGATCTATGCCGGTGCGCAGAAGAACATGGGGCCTGCGGGCACCACGGTGTACCTATTCGACCCCGAGAAGCTGGGGCACACTGGTCGTAAGCTCAGCCCCATGCTGGACCTGAAGAACCACGGGGCCAAGGACAGCATGTACAACACCCCACCGGTGTATGCCGTGTATGTGAGCATGCTGACCCTGGAGTGGATCAAGGCGAACGGTGGTGTGGCGGAAGCCGAGCGCCGCAACAACGCCAAGGCCAAGCTTTTGTACGATGCCATCGATGCGCTGCCCATCTTCCAAGGCACCACTGCTGTCGAGGACCGCTCGGCCATGAACGCAACGTTCATTTTGAAGGACGCTGCACTTGAACCGGCCTTCGATGCGCTGTGGAAGGCGGCCGGCATCAACGGTCTGCGTGGCCACCGTAGCGTGGGTGGCTACCGCGCCAGCATGTACAATGCACTGCCCATCGATAGTGTGCAGGTGCTGGTGGATGTGATGAACGACTTTTCCCAAAAGAACGGATAGACCATGCGCGTACACGCCAACGATGGCATTGCCGAAAGCGGCAAAGCCGAATTGAAGAACCAAGGATTCACGGTCACCACCGATCACGTGCCCCAGGACCAGCTGATCGCGTTCATCAACGACCAGCAGGTGGATGTGCTGTTGGTGCGCAGTGCCACCAAAGTGCGCAAGGACCTGATCGATGCCTGCCCCGGCCTGAAATTGATCGGGCGTGGTGGGGTCGGCATGGATAACATCGATGTTTCCTATGCCAAGAGCAAGGGCGTGGAAGTGATCAATACCCCGGCCGCATCATCCATCAGCGTCGCGGAACTGGTGATGGCCCACCTTTTCAGCCTGATGCGCAGCCTGCACCTGGCGAACCGCCGCATGCCCACCGAAGGCAATAGCGCCTTCAAGGACCTGAAAAAGGAGTACGAGAAGGGCAGCGAGCTGCGCGGCAAGACCTTGGGTGTGATCGGCTTTGGCCGTATTGGCCAATGGACCGCACGCTACGCCCTCGGCGTGGGCATGCACGTGATCTACGTCGACAACAACGCCACGGCCGAGGCCATCGAGATGGAGATCGGCGGACAGAGCATCCGTGTACCGGTGAAGATGGTAGAACTGCCCGAGCTACTGGCCAAGGCCGATGCGATCAGCCTGCACGTTCCCGCGCAGAAGGACGGCCAGCCGCTGCTGGGCGCGAACGAACTGGCGCAGGTGAAGCCAGGTGTGGTGATCGTGAACACCGCTCGCGGCGGAAGCGTGGATGAGGATGCCCTGTTGAAAGCGATCGCTGACGGCCGCGTCAAGGGGGCCGCCCTGGACGTATTCGTGGGCGAGCCCGCTCCCCGTGCCGACGTATTGGCCGAATCCAGGATCTCCCTGACCCCGCACATCGGTGCTGCCACGGCCGAGGCCCAAGGGCGCGTCGGTGCGGAACTCGTTGAGCGCATCGTGGACTGGCGTGCCAGTGTCGAAGTCAGTGAATAGTCCCCCCGCTTGAGCCGGATATTCTTGCCCCCCTCCCATCCAGTCCGCTCTGGGAAGTGTCTGTCTTCGCCGGGCAGGGTCGAAGCATAAGCGGACCTGGATTTGTGATAGCCTACACATGATCAGTCTACGGCCCTTCCGCGCTTGGCGCCCAGTTCCCCACAAGGCACACCTGGTCGGGTCGCGCTCCTACGTGACCTACAGTGCGGACCAACTGGCAGAGAAACTGGAAGGCAATCCATTCACTTACCTGCACATCATCCATCCGGATGGGATGCGCCCCGAGGAACTCTCGCGGAGCGAGCGCTTTGCCAGGGTGCGTATGGCCTTCAAGGGATTCTGCGAAGAAGGTATCCTGCTGCGCGATGGAGCGCCAAGCATCTACGTGTACGAACAATCCGCGAAGGACATGCTGTCCCGCGGTATCGTTGCGGGCGTGAGCGTGGATGATTACCGCGCAGGGCGCATCAAGGTGCACGAACACACCCTCACGGCCAGGGAGAACCTCTTTGCCGAATACCTGGGACATACCGGGGTGAATGCCGAGCCTGTGTTGTTGGCGGACCCAGCGGGTGAAACTTGGCAACCCTTGTTGGACCCGGTGGTCGCCACTAGACCGGAATACGATTTCAGCACCACCGACGGAGTCAGACACCGATTGTGGGTGATCGCGGATGTGGACTTGCGCGTCCAACTGCAGAAAGCCTTTGCCGAAGTCCCCGCGCTCTACATCGCCGATGGTCACCATCGCATGGCCTCAAGCGCGCGTCTGGCGGAGTCGAATGGCGCCACGGATGTTTCACCGGAAGCATGGTGCCTTGCCTTCGTTGTGCCACGGTCACAGCTCTACATCCGCAACTTCGATCGTGTGGTGAGCGACCTTGGCGGTCTGGACGAGGCGGGACTGATCGCTGCACTAAGCTGCATAGGTGAGCTTGAAGCTGTGGAAGAACCAAGGACCGCTTGTGGCACTCTTGCTGTGCGGACGATATCCGGTTGGCATTTGCTACACCTGCCAAAGAACGACACGATGGTGCCTCCAGCAGAGCGGTTGGACTGTGCCCGGCTGAGCGAGCTGGTGCTAGGACCGCTGTTGGGCATCGTAGACCTGCGCACCGATCCCCGCGTCCGCTTCGTACCTGGCACCCTTGGCACCAAGGAATTGGAACGCCTTGTGGACAGTGGTAAA
>CAYQMC010000184.1:0-5898 GCA_964418285.1 uncultured Chryseobacterium sp. | reverse complement strand
TTTCTTGAGGTTTAAGCCTTTGATGCGTTTGACTTAGGCACTCGAAGATTCTTTATTTGTAGCTTTTGGGGGTTTGGGGCACAGCTTCGCCACTCCATTTTTATAACTAGCTTATTTTCTTTTGTTTACGATCTCTGTAACTTACTAATTTATCTATCCACTCTTGCGGTGGTCCGCGTTTATCGAACACGCAGACTATTTCCAACGTGTGTTTATTGCAGCACGGACATTGGCCTTTTTGGGTTGTTTTAAGACTAATTGGTTTTATGATTATCAGACTACTTTTGATTGTCATTTTGCGTTGCACTTCCTTTAACTTTCCTCGTTTCCATGTGCTGCTTAGTATGCCGTAGTGCCGTATACGTACAAAGGCCTTGGGAAGTATATGTTGGCTAAATCGGCGTATAAATTCTAGGTTACCTAGACTCATTTGCTTGCCCTTGCCATCTGCCTTGTAGTCTTTGTAGTTAAAGGTTACTTGATTTGCTGTTACTTGTTTTATTCTATGATTGCTTATCGCTATTTTATGCGTGTATCTACCCAAGTACTCGATTACCTGCTCTGGCCCACCAAAAGGCTGTTTGGCATACAGCACCCACTGATGGTTGTAGAGTGCTGCTTGTAGTTTTTTATACTCTTCGGGTACTTGTTCTTTTAGCAAGTGGCAGTATTTGCCTCTAAAAACGCTACTCATTGCACGTACTGGAAACAAAATTTTGCTTTCGGTTTTAAGCCGTTTGTAATACCCTTTTTTGTCTATTCCTACTCCAGGCACGATGCAGTGCAAGTGTGGATGGAGGCTCAAGTTTTGCCCCCAGGTGTGCAGTATGCTTACCATTCCCATTTTGCCACCTAACCACTTGGGGTCTGCACCGAACTCTTGTACTGTAGCCCACGCCGCTTTAAAAAGTAGGTTGTACACCATTTTGGGCTGCGACAAAACAAGCGTATTTATGCACTGGGGTAGTGTAAATACCACGTGAAAGTACTTAGCAGGCAGAAGGTCTGCTTGTCGGGCTTCTATCCATTCTTCTTTTTTATGCCCTTGACATTTTGGGCAATGGCGGTTTCTGCAGCTGTTATAACTTAGCTGCAAGTGGCCGCAAGAAGTACAGCTGTCTATATGTCCACCAAGGGCTGATGTACGGCAGTCTTTTATAGCTCGCAGGGTGCGTATCTGCCAACTGTTTAGCTTTATTTGCTTGTTTTCTATGCTAGTCCAAGACTGATTGAGTACATCGGCCACTCCCCATAGTGGCCGCATGCTTAATGCTTAGCTTTAGGTGGATACAATTTGTCTAGCGGACTAAAAGTCTTTTGTCTGCCACTTTTGGCTACGTGTAGATAAAGCATAGTAGTTTCTATGTGTGCGTGCCCAAGCAGCTCTTTTATGCTTACCAGATCCAACCCATTTTCCAATAAATGCGTGGCATAGCTATGTCTAAAAGTATGTGTGGTAATTTCCTTTTCTAAGCCAGCTTCTTTCTTTGTCTGTCTTACTATCCACTGTATGCCTCGCTGCGAGTAGGCTGTGGGTTTGCCATCTTGGTCGGGCAGTCCGTTAAACAACCATATCTGCGGGCCGTCCGTCTCGATGTACTTTTTGAGTCCTCGTAAAAGATGTTCTGATATGGGAACGTACCGATCTTTACGGCCTTTGCCTTCTTGCACGTACAACATCTTACGGTTAAAATCAACATCAGTTAGTTTTACTTTGCGTAACTCAAAACAGCGTAAACCGCAGTCGTACAGCGTAGCTAGGATGAGTCGATGCTTGAGATAGCTAGGAGTTTTAAGCATCAGTCGCACTTCCTCTGCACTCATTACCACAGGCAGCTTTTTTTGCCGTTCTATGGCTGGTAGGCTGATGTGCTTGTCCTTCATACCCAGCATTCGATACACATACCGAAGACCATAAACGGTATGTTTGAAAAAACTCTCCGATGGTGTGCTGTGCATCTTTTTAAGGTGATGAAGGTACTCTTCCACTTGCTCGATATCGAGTGCTTCTGGGCTACAATCGAAGTGTAAAGCCAAATGAGCTAAGCAACGAGCATAGTTATTTAAAGTACTCTCAGCTTTACCACTTATTGAAGTTTTTTGCTGTAATTTGCCATAGAGAATGGCAAAACCAGTCACATTAGTACAGGCTTCCTCTACTAGTGTCTGGGATTTTTTTTAAATCGTGTCATTTTTGTTTTTACGAAAAACAAAAATCCGAATTTTCGGATGCTAATCATCGCGAAGTTGGAAAACCTCCCGCTTCGCGGGATTAGTGCAACACGGTATATAGCAAATAGGGCGTTCGGTGGTTAACGAAAGTTCAGTGCTATTTACAAACACCGCCAAATCGTTGATTTGGCTTTTAAGAATGAATAAGATAAAAACTAAATACAACGATTTGGCTCAGTGCAAACTTGAAAGGTTATTGCTTTCTACTGCCCTACTTGCCATATACTAAACGTTAGCAACAACCGAAAAAAATTTGCGTCCTATACCAATAATTGGTATATTTGTAAAAACATTAATAATTATGGCAAAGAATACATCAATATTACTAGGTGACTATTTTGAAAATTTCATTAACCAACAAATAAGAACTGGTAAATTCGCATCAGCTAGTGAAGTAATGAGAGCTGCACTTAGACTTTTCGAATATGAACAATCAAAAAAAACAGAACTGATAAAGGAATTAAAGAAAGGTGAAAAATCAGGATTTGTAAAAGATTTTGACCGCACAGTTTTTCTTGAAAATATTCACGAAAAACACTTGACGGAATAATGAAATATAAAATTACCAACTTAGCAAGTCAAGACCTCGAGAATATTTGGCTGTACACTTTTGAAAACTGGTCTATTGAACAAGCAGACAGATACTTAAACTTGATTATTGACGAAATTGAATATCTTTCACAAAAACCTGATTCTGGTTTCGACTTCAGTTCTGTTAGGAAAGGATATTATCGTTCAAGAATTAAATCACATTTTATCTTTTATAGAATTGATCAGAAAAATGACATTGTAGAAATTATTAGGATTTTACATCAAAGAATGGATATAGAAAACAGACTAAGTGAATAATCAATCGGCAGTTGCTAACACGGGTTTTGCGTCAGGCGGGCTGACGTGCAAACTTTGAGTTTTGTGCTTCTATGATATTTTTGTAAATTTGGACAACTTTGTGCTTCGAAACCCGCCCGAACGCAAAGCCGCAAATCGTTACCACCAATGCTAAAAAAAGACAAACGACACTCAACGATAATGAATAAAAATAGATTTAACTTCCCACAGATTAGAACAAAGTAAACAGGAATGAAACATATGACAATTGCTAATAGCATTCCTCGCCGAGATTTCCTGCTTCAACTAGGAATGGTAAGCATTTCGATGATGCTTACAAAATCCCAAGTTTTCGGTTTTCCAGTATCTTCAACAAATCCTCTCATTGACTTTAAGCCCTCGCTAAATGATGAGGATATTTTTACTTACATCAGCCGGGTTTCAGGAGGATTTGACATAAAGCTTTACAAACAGCTGGTTGGTGCTGCCAATGAATTCAAAGAAGGCGATGAAATTGCAGGAATTGCAGCTCCTAATGAAACTGCCAGAAAGATGGCGCGTAACCTTATCGCAAACACACTGCTGTCAGACGTCATCGAGCAGCCTCTTTTCAGAGATGAACAATATGACCTTATTCACAACACGACCGTATTTGACAAAGCTGTTATTGGCATGAGTTTCGGTCAGTTGAAAGAGTTCCTCCTTGAATCGGATGAAGCTGAGATTAAGCGCATCATGCCTTCTTTATCAAGTGATGTTATTGCTATGGTTGTAAAGCTACTGACGAATAACGAGTTAGTGAGCATAAGCAGCAAAGTCTTTAATTCACTCCCAAATAGCAACATTGGCGCAAAAGGTTATATTAGTGCTCGAGTTCAGCCGAACTCACCTACCGATAATATCGAAGATATTGTTTGGCAGGTATTTGACGCTTGGTCTTATGGAGTAGGAGATCTGGTGCTTGGAACCAATCCGGTTTCGAGTGATCCGCTTATGGTGGCACAAATCGAAGCGGCACTAAATGACTTGCTAGTTACTTTCCAATTGGAAAATACGATGCCCCATTGCGTCCTTTCACATATTGATATACAATCTCAAGTTGAAAATATACAGCCAGGAACTACGGGGATCTGGTTTCAGAGTCTAGCAGGCACAGTTAAGGCTAATCAAACCTTCGATGTAACCATAGAAAAAATGCAGGCACATGCAAATGCGCGGCAAGGCAACCATTATGGCCTTTACGCAGAAACTGGTCAGGGTGCCGACGGTACCAACGGCCACAGCGAAGGTTTCGATATGGTCGTACATGAATCCCGGAAATACGGATTTCTGCGCGCATTAAAGCAACGTCTCGGCAAACCCGAAAATAACACTACTGTTCCGTGGGTATTTCTGAATGATGTAGCAGGATTTATAGGCCCAGAAGTATTCCGCACCAAAGAACAACTCGTTCGCTGTTGCCTGGAAGACCTTGTAATGGGCAAGCTTCATGGTCTTACTATTGGGCTAGACATCTGCACGACACTGCACATGGACGTTACCCTAGATGATCTTGATTGGTGCATTGATCAGATTATGCCAGCCAATCCTGCCTATTTCATGGCTTTGCCAACGAAAAATGACCCTATGCTGAGTTACCTTACCACTTCTTTTGCCGACCACGTTCGGGTGCGTGAGCAATTTGGATACAAGGTAAATGATGCGATGTGGGAGTTTTTTAAGCATATTAATATAATTGGTTTAGACAATAAACCAACCGCCCTTTTTGGTCAGCCCAACCAAGTTTACTTACGGTATTGCAGAGCAAAAGGCGATATGCGCAGTGAAGAAACAATATTGATTGAGGGTAAATCCGCCATTGACCGCGTTCGCAAACGAGGCGTGCCTATTGCCGAAGGATTTGGGGAAAAATTCTGGCAAATGGAACCTTCGCTGGATCGCGAAATTCGGGAGCTTTATAAAGACGCCAAATATTGTTTGTGGACTGAATGGGAGCCTGCCTGTCTGCAGTCCATAAAAAATGCTATTGTAATATCATCAATGTCGAATAACAGAATTGACTATGTATATCACCCTGCTAGCGGTGAGCGAATTTCACCCGAAAGTTTATTAGTAATCCAAAGCCTGCGTAAAAGGCTCAAAAAAAATACACCTGATGTGCAGATTATAATTTCAGACGGCTTGAATACCAGATCACTTATGGATGAAGATCACCTTGAAACATTTCTTCCTTCCATCTACAAAAATTTGGCTTCTCTCAATTTAACTATTGCTGAAGCGCCCATTGTGATTCGGAACGGACGTGTGCGTGCAGGCTATGCGGTAGGGGAGCTACTTTTCGGGAAAGAGGAATTGAGTAAACATTGTGTTGTACATATCATTGGCGAGCGGCCCGGTACTATGCACCGCAATTTCTCAGTCTATATTACTGCCGCATCAGCATCAAATTGGAATTACCGTGGCAAAGTCGACCACGATATTACACGGGTGATTTCAGGTATCAGTGATACGGCATACTTACCAAAAGAAGCAGCATTAGAAGTGGCTTCGATTGTTGCGAAACTGATGGGTGTAAAATAGAGGTCAATATATATTCAATTCATGAAATCAAATTCAGGGAGAAAGTAAAAAGCTATAGAAATCAAAATATCGAAGGAAGCACTGGTGGTAACAGCACCTACCCAAAAGTGGCGGTTCAGTGGTTAAATCAAGCTTTGTGCTTCTATCAAAGTTTGTGCTTGGTTGACAGTGAAGTGCTTCGAAATCCCAAACAGCGGCTGTCACGCGAACCGTTAGGTGCAAGGTAAGTTTTGGTCGCTGATTGATTGACTTGGCGGA
>CAYQMC010000183.1:0-5980 GCA_964418285.1 uncultured Chryseobacterium sp. | reverse complement strand
CGCCACCACGACCGAAAGCCGAAGGGCCGTCCGAAAGGGCGGCCCTTCGTGCGTTGATGCATCGTGCTGGTGCCGGACGAAAAGACTTCGGCTTAACACGCCAGCACAGTAGGATTAGATCGGGGCTTACGATCTGTTCATGGATCGTTGAGGGCGGCTTCATGTGGCCGCCATGGAGGCCCGGTAGGTTTGCGGCATGTTCCGTAGTACCCTGGCACTGCTGCTCTTTCCGCTCCTTGTCGGCTGCGTGAAAGACCGCATTTTCGAGGATGGTCCAGTGATACCGGGCGGGCCCACCATCGCTCCAGGCGTGCTCAAGCTGAACGAATTCGTCGCTTCGGGATCGCAGAACGTGAACGAGTTCGGCGCTGCCGAGGACTGGTTCGAGATCCACAACCCGAACAACACGGAACTGCTCTTGGAGTCCGGAAAGTGGTTCGTTACAGATGCCGGGCCGAGCAACCCCACCAAGTACGAATTGCCTGAGTTGACCATTTCCGCACGTGGTTTCCTGGTGGTCTGGTGCGACGGGCTGAACACGGTCGAGACACAGGTCCACACCAATTTCTCGCTGTCTGCCGCAGGCGAGCACCTGTTGATCCACTACCAAAGCGGCACCACGGAGTTCACCGTGGACGACTACCAGTACGGACAGCAAAGTGTGCCCGGCGCCAGCATGGGTCGCTTTCCCGATGGAGAGGACAACTGGATCCTCTTCACCACACCAACGCCAGGAGAGCCGAACCAATGAGCATGATGCGCCTCGGCCTGTTGGCATTGGTCACAAGCTTCTCGTTCACGGTCGTTCAAGGGCAGCGTCCTGTCACCCTGAAGCACACTTCGCATGTGAACGTTGCCGTAAACGAACCCAGCGACCTGGTTCAGATACCCGGCACCGTTCCGCCGCGCTTCTACGTCGTAAGCGATAACGGATATGTGGCCGAGATGCATGCCGACGGTAGCATCAAGCGCAGGACCGAAGGGATCGCCTTCGACCTGGAAGGAGCCCTGTTCCATGAAGGAGAGTTGATGGTGGTGGACGAACGCGCACGTCGCATCCTCTGGCTGGATACGACGGACCTCAGCGTGAAGCGTCGCCTTACATATCCCTATGGCGGTGGGCGCAACAAGGGCTATGAGGCGCTGGTGTGGAATGCCGCCAAGGAGCGTTTCGTCCTGCTCACCGAGCGCGACCCGGTCTACATAGTCGAACTCGATCGCGAATACAGGGTGGTGAACGAACTCGACTTCGACCGAAGCATCCGCGACATCTCCAGCGCCACCTGGCACGATGGGCACCTCTGGTTGCTGAGCGATATGGACCGGATGGTCATGAAGTGCGACCCGCTCACCTACCGCATCCTGGATAGCTGGGTGGTCCCCGTGATCAATCCTGAGGGCTTCGCCTTCGATGGACAGGGCAAGCTTTACATACTAAGCGATGATCGCCAACGGCTGTACACATTCCCTTTCTCCGATGGCCGTGCGGAATAAGCTCCTCCTTGCTTGTGCGGCCCTGTTCGCTGCATCCCAGGCATCAGCCCAGGTCACCATCGGCGATGGCGACCACGTGATGGAGATCACCGGAGCCATCAGCACTTATTACAACCAGCGTTTCCTGAAGGAAGGGGAGGTGAACCGCCGCAAGGACCGTTTCCGCCTGCGCGATGCACAGCTGCAGATCGAGGGGCGCTACCGCAACAGCATCGAGTACGAACTGCAGTTCGACGTGGCCGACTTCAGCCAGGGTGCCGGCGGTGCGGTGGATCCGGAGAACGTCGGTCTCATGGATGCCTACGTTACCTTCAAAGGGCTTCAGTTCGTGGAGATCACCGCAGGCTACACCAAGCTGCCCTACGGCCGCAGCTCGCAGGTGCCCTTCATCTACTCGCCGTACTGGCAGCGTGCTGAACTCGTACGCGGTGACATCTTCAGCCGCCGCGATGTTGGCGTTATGCTCAGCAGTTCCTTCTGGAAACAGCGGGCAACTGTCTACGGAGGCGTGTACACCGGCCTCGGCGAACTTTCCCTGCGCGGAGACAACGATCCCAGCGGCCAGCCGGAATACCTGGGCAGGGTGGAGGTGGCCTACCCCTCGCGCTACCGCAAGCGCGACATCGATGACCGTGTCTCACCCGTTCCCATGTTCGCCCTGGGGGCCAACGCGCGCTACACCGACAAGAGCCAACCCGATGGCGCCATCCTTCCCGCGTTCGCCGCAGGAGAGTACGGCGTGAAAGTGATCGATGGAAAGCGCACCGGTGTTGGCGTGGATGCCACGGCGCAGTACAAGGGTTTTTCCGCCCAGTTCGAAGCGCACCGCTTGCGCCTCGAACCCCGCAATCCCAACAGTGCGCTGTTCCAGGGGCGCACACCCGATCAACACGAAGGCTACGTGGACGTGGGCGGCTTCTTCGGCCAACTGAATTGGTTCAGCAAGAAGTACAAGTCCATCCTCTCCGTGCGCTACGAGGAACTCAACCTCAATGATCTGGCACCCGGTCTCCAACAACGCATCGGTGGTGCCTACGCCTACCAGTTCCGCAATTTCGATTGCATGCTGAAAGTGCAGTACTGGCACATCCTGGAAGAGGAGGCCAGCATCGATCCGCTCCGATGGAACGAGCAAGTGCGCATCGGCATCCAGTACCTGTTCAAATGACAAGCACCATGAAAACACTGTACGCTCTGTTCGCCTCTTCGGGCCTTCTTCTTGCCTCGGCTTCTGCCCACGGCCAAGCCTCGTTGACCGCGTTCGATACACCCCTTGTCATCGACTTCCTCAGCGAAGTGACCGGCGTGAACAACGGTCCCTTCGATGCCCTTGCGGAGGCGGGTGCCGCGCCTGCTGCGGAAGGCCAGTTGGACCTGAACGCCTGGGACTATTTCGTGGACGGCGCATCGGCGGAAGCCGTCAACGCGCCGGCCAGCTTCCCCGGAACGTTACCGATGGGCAATGGGTTCAACGAAGGCGGTGCGATGGCCACTGGTTTGAACGCAACCCTGCTGAACGGCAACAGGGCCTTGGGCATCCAGCCCACGGGTGGCCACTTCTCATCCGGCAGCATCACGTTGCGCATCGTGAACAACACCGGGAGCGATCTGGAGCAGCTCGCCATCGCCTACACGCTCGGCATCTTCAACGATCGCGATCGCTCCAACTCCTTCTCCTTGTACTGGTCCGCCAGCAACGCACAGGATAGCTACCAGCCAGTAATGGGCAGCGCGGTCGTTTCGCCACTGCTTACCGACCTTGCACCGGAGTGGTCCATCACACCCATCGCCGTTGTGGCGAACGGCTTTTCCGTACCGAACGGTGGTGAGTTCTTCCTGCGTTGGGTGGGCGAGGATGTCGATGGATCGGGCCAGCGTGACGAGTTCGCCATCACCAACATCGGCCTCACGGCACAAGCACAAACGGGACCGGTCCTTATTCCTTCCGTCAGCAGTCTTCCAGCGTTCGGCCAAAGCTTGGGTACACCATCGGCTCCAGCATCCTTCACGCTTTCCGGATCCAACCTTGTGGATGAGGTCAGCATCAGCGTTGGCGCACCGTTCGAGGTGTCGCTGAGCGAGAGCTTTGGTTTCGGAAGCAGCGTGGAAGTGGAACCCACCGCCGGGACCTTGTCCAACTTTCCCCTGTATGTGCGCCTCAACAACACGGTGGCCGGACCAAGCACGGGTACGGTAAGCATCACCAGCGTGGGTGCACTTCCAGCAGCAGTGGCCCTTACCGGCGCCACCACCTCGGGTACCCTGCCGGTGCTCTATATCAACGAACTGCTCGCCAGCAATGCCACCGGCATCACCGACCCCAACGGCGAGTTCGACGATTGGATCGAGATCTACAACCCGAGCGCGCAAGCCGTGGACCTTGCCGGCTGGTACATCACCGACGATGCCGCCCAGTTGACCAAGTACCAGTTCCCGCCTGCCGGCACCGAGGCCATCGTACCGGCCAACGACTGGCTGCTGATCTGGGCCGACAACCAGACCGCACAAGGCGACCTCCACACCAACTTCGCACTGAGCGCAGCCGGTGAATCAGTATTGCTCGTAGGACCTGACGCGGTCACCATCGTGGACCAGATAACCTTCGGCGCACAGACTTCGGATGTGAGCTATGGCAGGCAGTCCGATGGTGGCACACCCTGGGTGGAGTTCATCGCGCCGACCCCCGGAGCCAGCAACAACATCACCGGCATCGCTTCGCTATCCGAGTATGGTATGCTGCGCGCCTGGCCGGTGCCTGCGAGCGAAGAACTGTTCCTGGAAGAGTCGTTTTCCGGATGGCTCATCGACCCCGCTGGACGCATCGTGCGTGACATCGTACAGGAGCGATACCTACGATTGACAGGCCTCGAAGGCGGCATCTACACACTGCGCACTTTGGACGGTCGCGTGCTGCGTTTTGTGAAGCAGTAAAGGACGCTGCGGATCCGGAAGGGACAGCTCCAAGCTGAGGAGATCAACGTACCCTTTCCACGCGGCTGGTGTACACCAGGTCGTACAGCGCCGCTGTGGACCGTTGGATGTAATGATCTTCGCCGGTCTCCAAGATCTCCACCTTGATCACGATCGTCGGATCGAACCCGCCGCCAGTATCCGCCTGTTTGGCGCGATCCTTTCGATCGATCAGCTCCAGCGTATAGGTACAGTCGCTGATCCACACCACCTTCAGCGTGCTTTCCTTGTCGCCCATCCGTTCCCGCTGCTTGCCGCCTTTCCGCGTGATGATGGTCGTGGTGCCGTACTCGGCGTCATCGATGCGGAAAGTACCGTTGTGGAAGTCCTTGCAGTTCGTGGGCTGGGCCTGGCACACCCAAGCCATGGCAAGGAAGAGCATGGTGCACGGTAGGCGCAGTGTTCGCAAGAACATCGTCATGGTAGTTCCAGTTCGTTCGCTCTACATGCCCTTCAGGTCCACGTCCTCCGTCCCCTCCAGCGTAAGCCACTGTTTCATTTTCTTCTGGATCACCTTGAAGTGCGGCTGGTCTTCGGGCGTGACCAGGGTGAAGGCCTCGCCGTTGCGTTCGGCACGACCCGTACGCCCGATGCGGTGGATGTAGTCCTTCGGCGAGCGCGGCAGTTCGTAGTTGATCACATGGGGCAGGGCTTCGATGTCGATGCCGCGTGAAAGCAGGTCCGTGGCCACCAGTACGCGCAGCTTCCCGGCCTTGAAGCGCGCCAGGGCACTTTGCCGTGCATGGTTGCTTTTCTTGCCGTGGATCGCTTCGGCCTCGATACCGTGCTTCAGCAGCTTGTCCGCCACATGGTCGGCGCTATGGCCGGATGATGCGAACACCAGCACTTGCTGCATATCCATGCTCTGGATCAGGTAGCGGAGGAAAGGGCCCTTGCGTTCCGGCGAAACCCGGAAAGCGCGCTGCTGGATCAGTTGCACTTCCTGTGGCTCGTCCACCACCTGGATCACCTCCGGTTTGTGCAACACAACTTGGGTAATGGCGTTCACCGCCGCGCTCAGCGTGGCCGAGAACAAGAGGTTCTGCCGCTTGCGGGGCAACAGTGCCAGCACGCGGTCCATCTCTTCCTGGAAACCCAGGTCCAGCATCTTGTCCGCCTCGTCCAGCACCAGCATCTTCACTTCGGCCAGGTGTACGGACTTGGAGTCGATCAGGTCCAGCAGGCGGCCGGTGGTCGCTATCAGCACCTGCACGCCCTGCATCCCGATCATCTGCGGATTGATGGACACCCCGCCGAACACGGCCATCACCTTGGGACGCTCCGCAAGACCCGCGCTCAGCTCCTTGAACACCGTTTCCACCTGTACCGCCAGCTCGCGTGTGGGCACCAAAACCAGCACGGGCACGTGGCGGTTTTTTACCACCCACTTCTCGTCCAGCAAACGTTGCAGGATCGGCAGCACATAGCTCGCGGTCTTACCCGATCCGGTCTTCGCGATGCCCAGTATGTCCTTGCCGAAAAGCACCGCAGGAATGGCCTGCTGCTGGATGGGAGT
>CAYQMC010000182.1:0-5999 GCA_964418285.1 uncultured Chryseobacterium sp. | reverse complement strand
CCCCGTTCATCGGCAATCCGGCGCTTACTGGGATCTTGGCGGACGGTGCCACCATCGTTTATCGGAACGCCAGTGCCACGATCTATGCTGGCCCGACCGTTGTGAACAGTGCGGTGAACTTCAGTGGCGACGATGCCATCGCCCTCTGGAAGATCTCCACAGCCAGTTTCGTGGACATCGTTGGCAACATCGGTTGCGACCCAGGGACTGCTTGGCTCGCCCCGGGATACTCCACTGCGAACCGGGGCTTGGTGCGCAATGCCAATATCTGCACGGGCATTTCATCCGACCCAGGAGAGACTCTTCCTGCCAACACAAATGCCCTTTGCCCCTTCCCTACCCTGGACACTGAATGGACCAACTTCGCGCAAGACGTTGTCAGCAACCTGGGCAGCCACACCATGACCTGCGGTCCCACTGTGGACTTCGCGGTGGCTGCGGGTAGCGATGTGGAAGGCGCGGCGCCGGTCACCATCAACCTCACCCTTTCCCCGGCCACCACGGCAGCGGGCACCATCACCATCGCCGTGGTCAACGGCCCCGGCGCGATCTACGGCGCAGGAAACGACTATACGACCACGCCGGGCGTAACAGCCGGAACCATCACTGTGAACGTTCCGGCAGGTGCTACGTCGGCATCCTTCAATGTCAACATCGTGGACGATGCTGCAACAGAGAGCGATGAGGTCATCACCTTCACTATCACAGGTGCCACGGGAGGGATCAGCCTTGGTGCTTCCTTGGTGCATGACTTCACCATCGTGGACAATGATGTGGTGCCCACCGTGAACTTCACGACCCTGAGCATTTCCGTATTGGAGAACGCAGGGGTGCAGAACTTCCAGCTTAGCATCAACCCTGCGGCGCCTGCTGCGGGGAGCATCACCTTAAGTGTTTTGGACGGCCCAGGCGTGGTCTATGGCGCAGGCAACGACTACACTTCGACCCCGGCGGTCGCGGGTGGTACGATAACCCTGCCCTTCGCGGCTGGGGCCACCATGATCTCTTTCGATGCCTTCGTGGTGAACGACGTGCTGCCGGAGGATACAGAGAACATCCAATTCACCCTGAGTGGCGTGCCTGCGGGCTTCGCCATCGGCTCCAACGCGAACAGCACGCTCATCATCGGCGACAATGACACGCCGCCCACGGTGCTTGAACCCGGGGACCTGGTGATCGTGGGCGTGAATGCGAACAACTTCGCATGCGGAGGAGGTGTCGGCGAGGACATGGTGAGCTTCTTCTGTTTCAAGCCCATCGTGCCCGGAACGGAGATCATCATCACCGATAACGGCTATGAGCGCGTGTTCCCGGGCCTTTGGGGCGACGGGGAAGGCACCGTGCGCATGGTGCGCACAGGCATCGCGATACCGGCAGGACAAGTCATCACCTTCAGGTTCGCCGGTTCCGGTGCTTCGAATGTGAGCAGCGTGGCGCCCGATGCGTCATGGTCATGCACAGGACTGACCACTACGGCCACCAACCTGAACAACGGTGGCGACCAGCTCTTCTTCATGCAGGGGGGGGTCTGGAGCAATGGCACCGGAACCGCGCACGACGCCAGCTACTCCGGAAACATCCTCTACGGCTTCACAACGAATCCTACATTCCCGTGGAGCGCTGCGAACAATACCCAACGCTCCAACCTGCCTCCCGGCATCGAGTGTTTCAGTATGGCCCCTACCCTGTCCACCGATTTCAACAAATATGTGGGGCCTATCACCGCAGCCACCCAGCGCGATTGGATCATACGTGCGGAGAACACGGCGAACTGGACCACCTACCCGAATTGTGGTGACTACAACGCGCTCGACTACAACTGGCAAAGCGCCCCCATCCTGCCCATAATACCGGGTGCCTACGTGCAAGGGCGTTGGCGCGGTTCCACCAGCACCGATTGGTTCGATTGCAAGAACTGGGACGACGTGCGTGTACCCACGGCCACCACCGATGTGACCGTGGATGCGGCCTTTGCTGCCCGCAATTGTGAAGTGGGCCTTGCCCCTGGCAGTGCGGCCGAGTGCGCATCGCTGATCCACACCTCGGGTGCCATCAACCGCCAACTGCAGGTCAGGAACTCCAGCAGCCTGGAGATATTCGGTCCCCTGGTGATGGATCGTAGCACGGCAGGCACCTTGAACGCCACGGTCTTCGATGACAGTGAACTCAGCGCCACCAGCATTGTGGTACAGGGCGTGACAGCCGGTGCCAATGAAGCAGTGCTGCGTTGTGAACAGGGTGGCACCATCCGGGTTGAGGACGATCTCGAACTCGGCATCGGAGCCCTGCTTGATATGCAAGGACTTGCCGGCGTGGTGAACACCATGGAGCTTGGTGGCGACTGGACCAACCTGGAGACCGAGTTGAAATTCCAGGACGTGAACAGCACTGTGCGCTTGATCGGTGCGAACGACCAGACCATCAGCGTTGCCAGCGGGGCCGAATGGTTCCATGCCTTGGAAGTGCAGAAGTCCGGAGGCGACGTGCTACTTGCCAGCCCCGTGGAGGTGCGCGATCTGCTGGACCTTTCCAACGGCCGGGTGAACAGCACTGCAGCCTCGCTGCTCTCGATCCGCAATGGTGGCGCGGCCATAAACGCCAGCGACAACAGCTTCGTTGACGGTCCCATGCAAAAGATCGGCAACACCGACTTCACCTTCCCCGTGGGCAAGGGCGGTGTGCTGCGCCCCTGCGCACTCACCAGCTACATCGCCGCCGTTGGCAACGCCTTCATCGCGGAGTACTTCCCAGCAAGCCCTCGCACCACCTTCAACAACGTGCTGGAACCTACGCTGGACCACATCAGCGATTGCGAGTATTGGATGATAGACCGGTCCATCGGCAGCCCCAACGCGATCGTGACGCTTACCTGGCGCCAGCCGATGAGCTGCGAAGTGACCGACCTGCCTACCCTGCGCGTGGCTCGCTGGGACGGCAGCATGTGGTTGGACCGTGGCAACAACACGGCGACCGGCTCGCTGCTTGCGGGAAGCATACCCACCACCGGCGTAGAAACCGCATTCAGCCCTTGGACGCTGGCGAGCATCAGCAGCGAGAACCCCCTGCCCATCACCCTGCTCTCCTTTACCGCCGTGCCGCAGCAACGCACCGTACGGCTGGATTGGAGCACGGCCACCGAAACGAACAACGACTACTTCACCGTGGAGCGCAGTGCCGATGGCAACTCCTTCCTGCCGCTGTTCCGTGTTGAAGGAGCCGGTGAGGGTACCAGTTTCTCGGCCTTGCACTACCGCACGGTGGACTACGCACCCTTGTCCGGACAGAGCTATTACCGGCTACGCCAGACCGACCTGGATGGCACCACCACCGTGAGCCATGTGGTGAGCGTATGGATGGGTGGAACAGGTTCGCGACCCTTGGCAGTGCATATCGGTGCCGACATGCTCACAGCCTTCCATGGATTCGGGCCAGGGGCACGCTACACCTTACTGGACATGACCGGGCGCCTTATTGCTACGGGGACCACCCAGCAGGAGGACACCTTGCTCCTGCCTGTAAGTGACATGCCGGCAGGAGCCTATCTCCTCCGCATGGAGGACGAACGGCGCATGGAGAGCACACGCTTCATCCGCTGAGCTGGTCCGACGCTCAGCCTTCCAGCAGTGTGAATTCCTGCTTTAGTGGATCGAGCTTCTCCAGTAGTTCGTCCAGGAAACTTTCGCCGTGAGCGGCCAGTAAGGGCAATATGTTGTCCCTTCGTTCCTGAAGCCCACCGCCCGGGAAGACCGCTGCATGCACCGCGTCCATACGCGTCAGGGTATCGTGCTCCTTGCGTTTGGCTGCGCGCACCAAGCTCTTGCCAATGCGTTCCAAGCCTTTGTCCGCAGCCTTTGCACGTGCTTCCACGGAAGCTTTGAGGGTGCTATCCGCTGCCGAAGCCTTGGCGGATAGGGAGGCGTAGAACGCGGCTAGGGTGAGGCGTTCCTCCTCCACCGAGGTGCTGAAGCGTGCATTCCGTGAAGCAACTTGCGATTTCAGCTCCTCGAGAGGTGCGAAAAGTTCTTCGGTGGAAAGCCCGATGGCCTCCCATTGCTTGCGTGCCTTGGGCGTGATAAAGCCTGCGCTGGTGCGCAACAGTACGGCGGGCATGGGCACACGCAGACCCTGGAAGAGCCAACGCAATTGCAGCCAATAGGCCAGTTCGCCGCCACCGCCGATGTAGGCGATGTTCGGCAAAATGGTCTCCTGGTAGAGAGGGCGCAACAGCACGTTCGGGGAGAACCGTTGAGGGTGTGCCACTACCTCGCCCAATAGAGCTTCGCTGGTCCAGCTGGGGCCACCATCCAGCACACGGTACAGGCCATTCTCTTCCACGATGCGCGAGCGGTGGCCGGGGCGCAGGTAAAAGAGGTTGATCTCGCGGGCATGGGCCTGCACCTTGTACTGTTCCGCGATGCGCTCGTTGGCGTAATGCACCGTGCGTTGTGCCACCTGGTTCAGCAGTTCCTCTTGCATCAGCGGCGCGAAGAGCTGTTTCAACGCGGGATCGTCGCCGTCCACGATGAGCACTCCGAAACGTCCGAAGAGCGCATGCACGAAGTGGCGGGTGGCCTGGGCCAGGGTGCGATCGGGACGGTAGGACGCGTAAAGCAGATCGCGGATCTCCGCTGCATGCACACCGGGCCCGATCGCTTCCACGGCGCGTTCCAAGGCGGCGTCGATGCCATCGAGCACCAAGTGCCCCACCGCACCGGCGGCTTTGCCGGGCCACTGCACCTTGCTGCCGTTGATCCAGGTGTGGTCGATCTCGGCACGGTCGTGGTCCTCGGTAGCCATCCAGAACACGGGGAGTACCGGCCTGCCGAGTTCGGTGCTCATGGTACGCGCCAGGCGCACCACGTTCAGTATCTTGAAGGTGACATACAGCGGGCCACCGAAAAGGCAAAGCTGATGACCGGTGGTAACGGTAAGGGCGTCAGCCTGGCGCAATGCCGAGAGGTTGTCGCGCACCGCATCAGGAAGCACCATGCCTTGGTACTGGGCAGCGATGGCCGTGCAAAGTGTCAGGCGCACAGCCGGATCGAAGGTGCGTCTCTCAGCTGCATCACGGAGTCCGGACAGGTCCGGCGTTCGGGCATACAGGTCCTTCAGCCCTTCGGTCCGCGCCAGGTAGTCCAGCACCAAGGGTGTGAAGCGGCGCGTGTCGGCATACGGGATACAGTGGGGCTGCATGAAGGATGGCAAAGGTAGCGGGCGGTGCCCGATACCTTCTGCGCTCGCTCAGCACTTGCCCACCCCGCGCGCTTCCACGTGTACATGCAGGAATTCAACACCGACCTCGATGCCCGCAGCGCTTAGTTGGCGTCGTGCCATGGTGATCACATCGGCACGTTCGCCCACTGAGATATCGTCATACTTGATCACCACCACACCGCTCCAGGTGCAGCTGTACTCCAGGTAGGCTTGCTTGGACCTGCCGATCTCGGCGCTGAGCTTCGCCAAGGCCGTATCGTCCAAGTCGGCAATGGAGAGTACCACCATGGCATCGAAGGACGCCGCAGTGGCTTCGTGCGCTTTCACGGTGTGAAGGGGAAGGAACAACGCGATGGCAAGGATGGAAAGGATGTGCTTCATGGTGTGCTGGATCTTCCTGCTAAATTCGGTGCGGACCAGCACACCGTACATGACGAACGACAGTTCCACCGAACGTTTCCAGAGCCTGAAGGAATTCTACCCCTACTACCTCACGGAACACCAGGATCCCACCAGTCGTGTGTTGCACTTCACGGGTACCAGCCTCATCGCCCTCTGGATCGTGTTGGCCGTGGTGCAGGGCAATGCCTGGTGGCTGCTGCTGATCCCCATCGGCGGCTACGGTTTCGCATGGGTCGGCCACTACTTCTTCGAGAAGAACAAGCCCGCCACGTTCAAGTACCCGGGATACAGCCTGGCAAGTGATTTCATCCTCTGGTGGCATCTGCTCACTGGCAAAGAGAAGTTCGCCCCGGCGAAGTGACCCGATACCCATGCAGAAGTAC
>CAYQMC010000181.1:0-6031 GCA_964418285.1 uncultured Chryseobacterium sp. | reverse complement strand
CACCGAATGCTTCCAGGGCCCACACCTCCATTTCACCGAAGCGCTGTCCACCGAACTGTGCCTTACCACCGAGCGGCTGCTGCGTGATGAGGCTGTATGGCCCGATGGAACGTGCGTGCATCTTGTCGTCCACCATGTGGGCGAGTTTGATCATGTACATCACCCCTACCGTGGCAGGCTGATCGAAACGATCGCCCGTACCACCGTCGTAGAGGAAGGTACGACCGTTGCGCGGGATGCCTGCCTCGTCGGTCTCGGCATCGATCTGCGCGTGGGTGGCACCATCGAAGATCGGCGTGGCGTACTTGCGGCCCAGCTTCTTGCCGGCCCAGCCCAGTACGGTCTCGTAGATCTGCCCAAGGTTCATCCGGCTTGGTACGCCCAGGGGGTTCAGTACGATGTCCACCGGTGTGCCATCTTCCAGGAAAGGCATGTCGGCGTCGCGCACGATACGGGCAACGATACCCTTGTTACCGTGGCGCCCGGCCATCTTATCGCCCACTTTGAGCTTGCGTTTGGCTGCCACATACACCTTGGCCAATTTCATGATGCCTGCGGGCAGTTCGTCGCCGATGCTCACCTGGAACTTCTTGCGCTTGAACACACCGCTGATATCGCCGTGGCGGATGTTGTAGTTGTGGATCAGTTCGCGGACCAGTTCATTGGTCTTGGCATCGCTGGTCCAGTCCGTGGGATCTACGGTGATGAAGTCCACGTTCTGGAGCACCTTGGCGCTGAACTTCACACCCTTCTTGATCTGCTCCTCCTTGTACTTGTTGAACACGCCGGCCGACGAAGCGCCGTTCAGGATCATCATCATCTTGTCGATGAGGATGGTCTTGAGCGCAGCCAACTCCTTGTCGTACTCCTTGTCCAGCTGTTCCAGCACGGTCTTCTCGCTGGTCTTGGCCTTCTTGTCCTTCACCACGCGGCTGAACAGCTTCTTGTCGATGACGACACCCTTGATGCTGGGCGGCACCTTCAAGCTGGCATCCTTCACGTCACCGGCCTTGTCGCCGAAGATGGCACGCAGCAGTTTCTCCTCGGGGCTTGGGTCGGTCTCCCCTTTCGGAGTGATCTTACCGATGAGGATGTCCCCTTCCTTGATCTCGGCACCGATGCGGATCAGACCGTTCTCGTCCAGGTCCTTGGTGGCTTCCTCGGCCACATTGGGGATGTCCGCGGTAAGTTCCTCGAGGCCACGCTTGGTGTCGCGCACCTCCATGCTGTACTCATCGATGTGGATGGAGGTGAAGATATCCTCGCTGGCGACACGCTCGCTGATCACGATGGCATCCTCGAAGTTGTATCCCTTCCAGGGCATGAACGCCACCTGCAGGTTACGGCCGATGGCGAGTTCGCCGTCCTCGGTACCGTAGCCCTCCACAAGCACATGGCCTTCGCTCACCTTCTCCCCCTTCTTCACCACGGGGCGCAGGTTCATGCAGGTGCTTTGGTTGGTCTTCAAGAACTTGGTGATCTTGTATTCCTTTTCGTCGCCGTCGAAGCTCACCGCCCGCTCGTCATCGGTACGCTTGTACTCGATCACGATGCGGTCGCTGTCCACGAACTTCACAACGCCCTCGCCTTCGGCGGTGAGCAGCACACGGCTGTCGCGCGCTACGCGCTCCTCCAGTCCGGTACCCACGATCGGCGCCTGGGGGCGCAAAAGTGGCACGGCCTGACGCATCATGTTCGATCCCATCAGCGCACGGTTGGCATCGTTGTGCTCCAGGAACGGGATGAGGCTTGCAGCGATCGATGCGATCTGGTTGGGAGCCACGTCCATGAGGGCCAGTTCCTTGGGCTCCACCACTGGGAACTCACCCATCAAGCGGGCCTTCACCCGATTGCTCGTGAATTCACCTTTCTCGTTCACCTTGGCGTTCGCTTGCGCGATCATCTTCTCGTCCTCCTCCTCGGCGCTGAGGTAGATCAGATCGGCCTTCATGTCCACCTTACCTTCCTTGACCGGACGGTATGGCGTTTCGATGAAGCCCAGGCTGTTGATCTTGCTGTACACGCACAGCGAGCTGATCAGACCGATGTTCGGTCCTTCCGGTGTCTCGATGGTGCAGAGGCGACCATAGTGGGTGTAGTGCACGTCCCGCACCTCGAAGCCGGCACGCTCACGGCTGAGACCACCGGGGCCAAGGGCGCTCATGCGCCGCTTGTGGGTGATCTCGCTGAGCGGGTTGGTCTGGTCCATGAACTGGCTCAACTGGTTCGTTCCGAAGAACGAGTTGATCACCGAGCTCAAGGTCTTGGCATTGATCAGATCGGTGGGGGTGAACACCTCGTTGTCGCGCACGTTCATGCGCTCACGGATGGTCCGGGCCATGCGGGCAAGGCCCACGCCGAACTGGCTGTGGAGCTGCTCTCCCACGGTGCGCACACGGCGGTTGCTCAAGTGGTCGATGTCGTCCACATCGGCCTTGGAGTTCACCAGTTCGATCAGGTACTTGATGATGAAGATGATGTCCTCCTTGGTCAACACCCTCACGCTCAGCTCACTTTCGAGGCCCAGCTTCTTGTTGATCCGATAGCGGCCCACCTCTCCCAGGTCATAGCGCTGTTCACTGAAGAACAGCTTGTCGATGACCCCGCGTGCCGTTTCCAGATCGGGTGGTTCGGCGTTGCGTAGCTGGCGGTAGATCACCTCCACAGCCTCCTTCTCGGAGTTGGAGGTATCCTTCTGCAGTGTATTGTAGATCAGCGCATAGTCCGCTGCATTGATGCTTTCCTTATGCAGAATGATCGTTTTGGCACCGCTGTCCACGATCTCCTCCACGTGGTGCTCTTCGATCACGGTCTCGCGATCGATCAGCACTTCGTTCCGTTCGATGGAGACCACCTCACCGGTATCCTCATCCACGAAATCCTCCACCCAGCTCTTCAGCACCCGGGCAGCGAGCTTGCGGCCCACGGACTCCTTCATGGCGGCCTTGGTCACTTTCACTTCGTCGGCCAGATCGAAGATGGACAGGATGTCCTTGTCGCTCTCGTAACCGATGGCACGGAGCAGGGTGGTCACAGGCAGCTTCTTCTTCCGGTCGATGTACGCGTACATCACCCCGTTGATGTCCGTGGCGAATTCGATCCACGATCCCTTGAACGGGATGACCCGTGCGCTGTACAACTTGGTCCCATTGGCGTGTCGGCTTTGGCCGAAGAATACGCCCGGGCTGCGGTGCAGCTGGCTAACGACCACGCGCTCGGCTCCGTTCACAACGAAGGAACCCTTGGGGGTCATGTAGGGGATCTGCCCCAGATATACGTCCTGCACGATGGTCTCGAAGTCCTCGTGCTCGGGGTCCGTGCAATAGAGCTTCAGTTTGGCCTTCAGCGGAACGCTGTGGGTGAGTCCACGCTCGATGCACTCATCGATGCTGTAGCGTGGTGGGTCGACGAAATAGTCCAGGAACTCCAGGACGAATTGGTTCCTTGTATCCGTGATCGGGAAGTTCTCCGAGAACACCTTGAACAGGCCCTCGCTGACGCGAGCCTCCGGCAGGGTGTCGATCTGGAAGAACTCCTCGAAGCTCTTGAGCTGGATATCGAGGAAATCGGGATACTCGTTCGAACCGGCATTGCTACCGTAATCGATACGCTTGTTTTTCTTGGAGATGCTCTTCGCCTGGGCCATGTGTGCGAGTATAGAAGAACGATGTCGACCTGTGAACGCCTGATCCTGGGTTGTCTTGTCCTCCGTAGGTCGCCCGGATCTCAGGCGTTACGGCTTCGGAATTCGGCCCTTCGACGGGCCTCGATCACAGCACAGACGGAAAGGCCCGCTGTGGGGCCTCTCCGTGCTGCTGTGTCGCTAGCGCTTGAGGGATCTTACTTGACCTCAACTTCTGCGCCGGCTTCCGTCAGTTGCTGCTTCAGGCTTTCGGCGTCCTCCTTGGACACACCTTCCTTCAGCGGCTTGGGAGCCTGGTCGACGAGGTCCTTCGCCTCCTTCAATCCGAGACCGGTGAGTTCCTTCACAAGCTTCACCACGGCGAGCTTGCTCTGTCCACCGGACTTCAGGATCACGTCGAAGCTGGTCTTGGCTTCGGCTGCATCACCACCACCTGCGGCTGGGCCAGCGGCCATAGCTACTGCTGCTGCTGCGGGTTCGATGGAGTATTCTTCCTTGAGGTACTGAGCGAGTTCGCTCACCTCTTTCACTGTGAGGCCTACGAGCTGATCGCCCAGGGCTTTGATGTCTGCCATTGTACGGGGGTTGTTACTGTTGTTGAGAAGCTATCGAGGAAGTGCGTAACGCGTTTGTCGGGGCGACCGGATGGCCGCCCGTCCTTTTGTATCTTTTATGCGGCCCGCTCTTCGAGGGCCTTCACCAGACCGGCGATCTTGTGGCCACCGCTGCCTTGCAGGCCGCTGATGACGTTCTTGATCGGGCTCTGGAGCAGTGCGATGATGTCGCCGATGAGTTCTTCCTTGCCTTTCAGCACGGCCAACATGGCCAACTGATCGTCTCCGATGAACACGGCCTCATCGATCCACGCGCTCTTCAGCGCGGGCTTGGTGTCCTTCTTGCGGAAGTCCTTGATGAGCTTCGCCGGAGCGTTGCCCTTCTCGGCGATCAGCAGGGATGTCTGTCCCTTCAGGGTGGGTACGAGACCGCTGAAGTCACGTCCTTCAACGCGCTCCATGGCCTTCTGCAACAGGGTGTTCTTCACCACCTTGAGGGTGATGCCATGCTTGTTGCAGGCGCGGCGCAAGCGGCTGGTGGCATCAGCGTCCATGGAGGACGTGTCGGCCAGGTACAGCACGTTGGTCGCCTTGATCTCTTCGGACAGCAGGTCGATCTGCTGGTTCTTTTCGTTACGGGTAGCCATTGTCGTGCGGAATTAGACCGAAACGGTGCGGGTGTCGACCTGCACGCCGGGGCTCATGGTGCTACTGATGCTGATGCTCTTGATGTAGGCTCCTTTGGCGGTGCTGGGCTTCAGCTTTACCAGGGTCTGGAGGAGTTCGGTGGCGTTCTCGGTGAGCTTTTCAGCATCGAACGAGGACTTACCGATCACCGCGTGGATGATACCGGTCTTATCCACCTTGAAATCGATCTTGCCGGCTTTCACCTCGCGGGTGGCCTTGGCCACATCCATGGTAACGGTACCGGTCTTGGGGTTGGGCATAAGGCCACGGGGGCCGAGCACACGGCCCAAGGCACCCACTTTGGCCATCACGGCAGGCGTGCAGATGATCACATCCACATCCGTCCAACCGCCCTTGATCTTCTCGATATAATCGTCCAGGCCGGCCATGTCGGCGCCGGAGGCCATGGCCTCTTCGCACTTGGCGGGGTCGGCCAGTACCAGCACTTTCACGGTACGTCCGGTTCCGTGGGGCAGGCTCACCGTACCGCGCACCATTTCGGTGCTCTTGCGGGGATCCACACCCAGGCGCACGGCAATGTCGACCGTACCATCGAATTTCGTGTTGCTTACCTGCTTCACGATCTTGGTGGCCTCATCCAAGCTGTAGACCTTGGTGATGTCGTACTTCGACAGCGCCTCCTTGCGTTTCTTCGTCAGTGCCATGGCTTAGGAGGGTTTGTTGCCTGATACGGTAACACCCATGCTGCGGGCCGTACCGGCCACCATGCTCATGGCGCTATCCAGGGTGAAACAATTGAGGTCTTCCATCTTGTCCTCGGCGATGGCCTTCACCTGGTCCCAGGTGATATCGCCGACCTTGGCGCTGTGGGGAACACCGCTCCCACCCTTGATCTTTGCCGCGTCCATGATCTGAACAGCAGCAGGCGGGGTCTTGATGATGAAGTCGAAGGACTTGTCGGCATACACGGTGATGACGCAGGGCAACACCTTGCCCGCCTTGTCCTGCGTGCGTGCATTGAACTGCTTGCAGAACTCCATGATGTTAACACCCTTGGCACCCAGTGCGGGGCCGATGGGGGGCGAGGGGTTGGCCGCGCCACCCTTTACTTGCAGCTTTATCAAGCCTGCTATCTCCTTAGCCATTCTTGGTCGTTTGCGTCCTGTTGTCGCCTTCCGTTCGGTCG
>CAYQMC010000180.1:4561-6059 GCA_964418285.1 uncultured Chryseobacterium sp. | reverse complement strand
AACGCCTTTTGTCCATGACGGTGCGCTGTGGCGCCCAGGGCAGGATAGTTCCCGGACCTATGGCGGTCGCATCGCGTTGAACCGTGTCCTGGAACTCACCCCCGAGCGTTTCCGCGAAGAGACCGTGAAGCACATCGGCCCCTTCGGTGGCTCCATCTGGAACAAGGGAATGCACACACTTTCCGCTTTGGGCGGGATCACCTTCATCGATGGCAAACGCTTCGTGAGCGTACCCGAGCGGCGGCGCGAAGCCAAGGAGCGCAAGCTTCGCCGCCTGAAACGCAACCGTGAGGAATGATCAGGTCCGCAGCAGGCACGATCGCCACCCGCGTTGTGGTGATGGCTGGCAACCTTGTCACCATCATGGCCGTGGGCCATTCCTTGGGCAGCGAAGGCCTTGGGTTGGTAAGCTTGATCGTGCTGGGGATCAGCTTCATTCTCCTGCTGAACAACGTGGTGGGTGGCGGCGCGCTCACGTACCTGGTTCCGCGCCATCCGTTGCGCCGCCTCTTGTTGCCCGCCTACCTCTGGGCGTCGATCACGGCGGGCATCGCCTTCCTTGCATTGGAACATCTGGGTCTGGTGCCAGCGATCCATGTGCGGCCGGTGATCATACTGGCCTTGGTGCAATCCACCTCTGCCATCCACGGCGCCGTACTGCTCGGCCAGCAGCGTATCGCGGCTTTCAATGCCATGCACATGATGCAGGCGGTGCTGCTCCCCTTGTCTTTCGTGCTGCTATGCTGGATGGGTGGAAGCTGCAGCATACACCACTATATCATGGCGGCGTACATGGCATCGGGGGCCACGGCCTTGCTGGCCGCGATATTTGTTCTTGCCGGGAGCACTAGCGAAAACAGAGACCACGGTTGGCAGGCAGCCCTGCGCGGCATGCTGCGCCAGGGCGGCCTTGTGCAGGCAGCCAACCTCCTCCAACTCCTGAACTACCGCCTGGCCTACTACATGATCGAACGTTGGATAGGTCTGGCCGCCCTTGGTGTGTACAGCGTTACCACACAGTTGGCGGAAAGTGCCTGGCTGGGCCCGAAAAGCTTGGGCACCGTGCTCTATGCGCGAATCAGCAACACCGAGGAGCGCGACCAGCAGCGCGGCACCACCATCGCGATCCTGAAAGCCGCCGTTGCACTTGCCGCCGGTGTGGTGCTGATCCTCCTGATGGTACCCGACCCGCTCTACGGACTTGTGTTCGGGCGCGACGTGAATGGCGTGCAACCGCTGCTGCTCCTGCTGGTTCCCGGCTTGTTGGGCATGGCGGCATCGCAGGCCTACAGCCACTACTTCAGCGGAACAGGTTTGAACAGGCACAATGCCATCGGCTCGGGGATCGGCCTGTTGTGTACCCTCGCATTGGGCTACTGGCTGATACCCGAACACGGACTGAGCGGAGCTGCCATCACCGCTTCTGTGGCATACAGTGCCAACGCGCTGTACCAGATGGTGGTGTTCCTGCGTGTTACAGGAAGCGCTTTGCGCGATC
>CAYQMC010000180.1:0-4551 GCA_964418285.1 uncultured Chryseobacterium sp. | reverse complement strand
GCGCGGATGTCGAGGATGTCCGTAACGAGGTTATGGGCGTGGTGCGGCAGGCCTGGCGCGAACGGTAGACCGATCAGATGATCGGATGATGAGCCGATCGGATGATCCAATGCACGTGCTGGCGCCTTGATGCAGGGCGTCCCAGTATTCACATTTCGATGCTCGTCAAGATCCTTCAGAGGGCACTCCTTGCGGCTGAGGACCAAGCCCGCTTAGCGCGCATTCGATCTTCTGTTATTCTTATCGACCGATCAAACCCGTGGCATTCACCGATCTTCGCCGTGTGACCGTATCGGTGATCATACCTTGCTTCAATGTGGAGCAACACATTGCGGCTTGCTTGCAAAGTGTGCTGGAGCAGGATCCCGCCGTACAAGAGATCATCTGCGTGGATGACGGAAGCACGGATGGAACAGTCGCGATCATCCGGGGAATGCAGGCAGCGCATCCTGGACGTATAACTCTCTTGGAAGGAGCCCACCGGGGTGCATCCGCAGCGCGCAACACGGGCATGGCAGCGGCCACGGGCAACTACATCCAGTTCCTCGATGCCGATGATGTGTTACTACCCGACAAGCTCGGCGGACAGGTCGCGCTGTTGGCGGCGCACCCGGACCGAGACCTTGTGGTGGGCGACTATTTCGTGGACCATGGACACGGAAAACGTGAACAGATCGAAGCCTTGGCCCAAGGCCCCTGGATGGGCTTGATCAAGACCCGCATCGGCAGCACCTGCTCCAACTTGTGGAAACGGTCCACCGTGTTGAAGGCCGGTGGATGGAACGAGGAACTCGCCAGCAGCCAGGACCATGAACTGCTCTTCCGCATGTTGCGCATGGGTTGTACGGTGGCCTATGACCATCGGGCCTGCACGGTGGTGGACAAAGCACGACCGGGACGCATCAGTTCAGCGGACACCATTGGCAACTGGTTGCGCTACATCGAACTCCGGGTGGCGGTGCGCGAGCACCTGCGAACAGTGGATGCTAAGCGCTTCACTGCCGAAATAGCGGCAGCGGACCAATACCTTTTCATGGCCATACACCTGCTGGCCCAACAGGATCCAGCGCTGGCCATGAAACTCCACCGCGACCACATCCCGAAGAATTTCCAGCCCGAGATCAGCGCCGCCATTACCGCACGCTACGCCCTTGTGCATCGTATCCTCGGCTTTGAAAAGGCGGCTTTGTTGGGTAAGCTGCTCGGTCGGTCCAAGGCATAACACGCATGATGGGGTCTTGCCTCCTTCGCTCAGCGCCCGCCGAAGCCTGCGCACCCTTACCTTGCCCACGCCTCCACCCATCCGATGCTGAACCAACTCAAACATAGGATCAAGCTCCATGCGATCCAGGCCAAGTCCTTGATCACCCGGTATTATCATGCGCAACCTGATTTCATTATCGTAGGTGCCCAAAAAGCTGGGACCACAGGCTTGTTCTGGACCTTCAAGCAGCACGGTCTTGTTCGTGGTTCCGCCAAGAAAGAGGTCCATTTCTTCAACAACGACGATTGGTACTCGCCACATCGACTCAATGAGTACCACGCCTATTTCCCCTACCCTTTTCAACTTCCCAAGGGTGGAAAGGTGTGCGAAGCATCGCCCGACTACCTCTTCGACGAGCGGGTCGCCGCCCGCATCCATGCGTATGATCCCGAGATGAAGATCATTGTGATCCTCCGTGAACCTGCGGAACGCGCCTTTTCCGGATGGACCATGTACCACCACCATTTCAAGGGAACCCCTTCCCATGATCCGCACACGTTCACCGAAGCGATCGATCTTGAATTGGGATCCTTGCGCAAAGGCACCCCCACCGGAAAGCCCGGAGCTTATGTGGAGCGCGGATACTATGCACGCCAGATCGAGAACTACCTACGGTATTTCCCGATGGAACAGATGCATATCATCGAGAGCCGGGAACTGAAGTCGGACCTGGATGCCACGATGCGCTCCACCTTGGCCTTCCTTGGGCTTCCCTTCGAGAAACTCGCACTGCAGGTGGTGCTGGAACGGAAGGTGAACGAACAGCAGAAATACCAGGCCGACATAGCCCGGCTCCGGGAGCACTTCAAAGCCGAGAACGAGCGTCTTTTCACCCTCATCGGAAAGCGCTACGACTGGGGAAAGTAGCGCTCCTTCCTGCGAGCGACGCTCCACATCCGGGACCCAAGACCCTAGCCGAGCCCCATCAGATCTTCCACTCCTGGCGGCCGCACCGCGATATAGCCCTCGGCATAGGTGACCCCGATAAGCCTTCCGAGCTGTCTGTGCCTCCCTTCCAGGAAGGGCATGAAATCCGGATTGGCAATGGGGCTCTGAGGCTCCTTGCTTGCGGGATCATGGAACTGCGAACCGAAACAGGCCAGAGCCTCCTGTTTCTTGCCCCAAAAAGGTGTAATGTCCACGACAAGTTCCGGATCGATCCAGTGGTCCTGTATGGCGTGCAATACGGTCGTGGGTCTGAAGGCTTCCTGCTCAGAGCCGTCATCATCCGTGGTCCTCACCTTGCGCAGCCCGCTTAGGAAACAGGCTTCGGCCACCAGAGCTGCACCGCGGCCGTGGTCCGGGTGACGGTCGCGAATGGCATTGGTAAGCACCACACGAGGCTTATGCCTACGAATTGATGCTACTACGTTCAGTAGGCTGGCTTCATCGGCGCGAAAGAATCCATCGGCAAGGCCAAGCTGGTAACGGAACGTGGCACCAAGCACCTTACGCGCTGCTTCGGCCTCCTGCGCCCGAAGTTCAGCGCTTCCACGGGTACCAAGCTCACCAGCGGTCAATTCCACCAGACCGACGCTATGACCTTGGGCGATGTGCTTCAGCACCGTACCTGCCATGGAGATCTCCACGTCGTCCGGATGGGCCGTGATGCAGAGAATGTCTACGTGTTGCATGGCACGAAGATGAGGCAATCGCCGATCAGATGATCGGAAATGGGGTCCAAGCCGCTGCGACCGTACCGTTCGCACATGCTAGTACAAGCTGCCTTTTGTGATAGCAGCAATTCAACCCATAAGGCTTACCGAGCTTAGCCCTTCACCCAATCGAGGATCTTATCGTCCAGCGGGGTGGTGCCGGAACCGTACTCGGCTACAAGGCGGCCCTCTGCGTCGATCAGGAATTTGTGGAAGTTCCACTTCACCTTGGCATCCAGCACGCCGTTCTGCTCTTTGCTGGTAAGCCATTGATATACCGGGCTCACGTCATTGCCCTTCACGCTGATCTTGGACATCATGGGGAAGGTGACGCCGTAGTTCTTCTGGCAGAAGGAAGCGATCTCCGCCTCGGAGCCGGGCTCCTGCCCGCCGAAATCGTTGCATGGGAACCCGATGACCACAAGACCTTTGTCCTGGTACATCGCGTACAATTCCTGCAGCTGGGCATATTGCTTGGTATAGCCGCATTCGCTGGCGGTGTTCACCACCAATACTTTCTTGCCTTTGAATTCGCTCAGGGAAACGGCTTTGCCGTTGATGTCGGTCGCCGAAAGGTCGTGGAAGCTCATAGCGGGTGTGCTTTGCGCGCTGCCCGTTGGCACCTTTACGGGTCCAACACGGACCATATCGGAACCGGTACAGGCGAGCAACGATGGGATGATGAGTAAATGTGCGAGGTTCATGGTGACTGGATAACACGAGGAAGGTGGGCAAAGTTCGGGGAGCCGGATGGCTGATCGCGCCTGGCGGCGTTCATAGGGGAAGAAAGGAGCCACGGATGCACACGGATGGACAAGGATAAACTCCACTGCGGAACCGTTTCCTCGAACCCAACCTTCCCCAGCAGAGCGACTGCCGATATCCGCACAAGACCATCCGTGTCCATCCGTGTGCATCCGTGGTTGAGAGTATTCAGATACCGCGCTCGAAGGGTGCGCATCCGCCCCCCTTCCCTACCGTCTGTGGATCACAGGTCCGGGGTACCTTTGCACCTCGAAATGAGAGCCCGCGAGATCGCCGACCTGCTGCGCCTGGAAGTGGCGCTGGACCTGCGCCAGCGGGCGGCTTGGGGTGGTATGTTGCTATACGTGGTGAGCGCCGTGTATGTGGCCTACCTAAGCGTGAAGGGCGGTCTGGGCACCGCCACATGGAACGCCCTGTTCTGGATCATCCTGCTGTTCGCGGCCTTCAACGCCTTGTCGCGCTCCTTCCAGCGGGAGGATCAAAGTCGCCAACTCTACCTATACACCTTGGTGGACCCGCGCAGCGTGGTGCTTGCCCGCAGCCTGTACAACGCAGCCACCATGGTGCTGCTCAGCCTGTTGAGCCTGCTGTTCTATACCCTATTCCTGGGCGGCGAAGTACTGGCCGAGGCCGACCTTCCCCAGTTCCTGCTGGCCGTGGTGCTGGGCGGCATCGGTTTCGCGGCGGTGCTCACGCTGATCTCGGCCATCGCTGCACGGGCCGGCAACGGACTGGGGCTGATGGCCATCCTGGGCTTCCCCCTGGTGCTGCCCATGCTGCTCGCCGTGATGCGTGCCAGCAAGCTTTCGTTGGACGGTGTGGCGTGGAGCGTGAACAGCACCTACTTCCTGGGCCTGGTGTTGTTGG
>CAYQMC010000179.1:0-6059 GCA_964418285.1 uncultured Chryseobacterium sp. | reverse complement strand
GGTCCACATACTCGTAGTTCAGCTCTTGGAAGAAGAGCAGGGAGCCGCGCACCAGCACCGTGTCGAACGGGATCTCCTGCCCTTGGTGGTCCAGCAGACGCACGTTCTCGTCGCCGGTATGCTCAACGGTGTAGTCCATCTCGGGGGCTTCGGGTCGTTCCACCTCGAAACTGGCCAGTTCGTAGAGGTCGCTGAAGCGGAAAACATCGGCGCTCCGCCAATCGTCCATATTGGCATGGAAGCGGCTGCTCAGCGTACCGGTGAATCCGCTCATGTTGGTCACGAAAGGCACTTCGCTGCGCCCGATGCCGGGTTTCTCCAACAGCATGTAGGTTCCGAAGTGGTCCTTGGTGCCATGTCCCACGATCCAGATCTTTTCGGGTTCATTGCCACCGGTGTAGATCTCCACTTTCTTGGATGCGGCACCCATCACGCGCAGCACGTTCTCTTCTGCGCTTTTGGGCACCGGGCTTCGCACTTCGATGCGCAGGAAAGTCTTCAGCAGGAGGTCCACGTAGGTCTGCTTGGCGGTGTATATGCCGTTGGCGGTCCATGTGCCATCGGCCTGGCGGCGCAGGTCCACGCTGTTGCCGGCATGTTCCACGATGAAGATGCGGTCCACCTTTGCGGTGTCGGGCACCATGAAGTCGCTCATCGGGCCGGCCAGGGTAGTGGTGCCGTGTGTGCTGCTGAGCCACCAGGCCAGTGCGCCCAACACGATCAATACAAGGAACAGGAGTAAGCGACGGTTCATGAAGAGCGGGTGCTGCGGCGGCGGCGGTACAAATGGTACGCCAGGCCGATGAGAATGGACAGCAGGATGGGGCCTGCTGTATTGAAGATCTGCCAGCCGCCGCGTTCGGCCACGATGCGTGCCGGGTCCAGCTGGCGCAGGGTGATCTCGCGCGACCGGATGCTGATCAGGCTTTGGTCGTCGAGCAGGTAGTTCATGGCGTTGGTGATGAGCTCCCGGTTTCCATAGATCTTGGCGTTGGCGTACCGGTCGAAGCCCAACATGTAGAACATTCCTTTGCTGGCATCGACGCGGTTGGCGATCACATCGCCATCGCTGATCACGATCTGCGCCGAAGGCTTGCCCTGCTCGCGATAGCCCACGTCGGGGTCGCTGGTGAACTGGGCGGGAAGCCGGTCGGTGAAGGCCGATGTGAAAGGACCTTCCAGTAGCACGGCCATGGGCATGTAGGGGGTGGAGTTCCGCTCGAAGGCCATGTCCATCTCAACGATGTTCAGGCTGATGCGGACCGGATTGCGCATCATGCGTGAAGCAGGGGAGGAGGTAAGCAGGATGGTCTTGCGGATGTTCTCCACCGCGATGGTGTCGATGCTGCTTGCGAAGCGCAGATGCACCGGGTCGATGTTGGTCACGATGGGATGGGTGCTCTGGGGGATCACCACCGGTTCGAAATACCACGGGAAGCGCTCCAACTTGCGCTGGTTTCCATAAGGCTGCGTGTACAGTTCGATCGGGGCGCAACTCCGATCCAGCACCAGGTCCTTGTTTATCCGCACGCCATAATGGAAGAGCTGTTCGTCCAGGCCCAACGGCAGTGGCGTGGCAATGGAGAACTGGTTCCTGCGCAGACTGTCCAGGTTGGCGTTCATGGCGTCGAGGAGCCAAAGCACCTTGCCGCCGTTCATCACGAACTGGTCGATCACGTAGCGATCACGCTGGCTGAAGGCGCTGTCGGGCTTGGCCACGATGAGCGCATCGTAGTCGTTCACGCGGTATTCCACCCCTTCCAGCTTGCGGCTCAAAGCATCCAACTGCTCGTCGATACGCACACGGCTCACGGAGTATTGCTCTTCAAGCGCCTGGGTGATATCCTGCAGGAAGAGCGGATCCAGTTCACCATGGCCCTCCAGCACAGCGATGTGCCGCTTGCGCAGGGTTGTCACCTGGCGCAGCGCACTGGCGAACTCGTACTCCAGGTTATTGATGGAGCGGTTCACAATGTCGGCATCCGGGGTACGCAGTTGGGTTTTCAGGAGTTGGACAGGCACTGTCTTGTCACGGAAGGTGACCAGCGCCCCCGGGAAGATGATCCGCTCGGTGTAGGCACCTTTTTCGCGCAGGCGGATGCTGCTGTAGGTGAGGCCCTGCGCCTGGAGCTGGTCGTAGATCTCGTTGCGGGTCTTCTCGTCCGGACTTGCGCTGGGGTCGATGAATGTGTACTCGAGTTTCCCAGGGTCGAACACGCGCATCTCATCCAGCAGGTCGCGTGTGGCCTGCGAAAGCTTTTGCAGATCGGCAGGCAGCTCACCGCTGAGATACACCCTCACATACACGATGTCCGGCAGCGCCTCCACCAATGTTTCGGTCGCCGGCCTAAGGGTGTAGCGCTTCTCGCTGGTCAGGTCCATCCGCAGGCGCAGAAAGGAACCCAAGAAGAGCACCAACAGCACGATGCCGATGCCCATACCAAGCTCGCTGAGGTCGGCGGCCCGCCTGCTTCGGCCCACCCGGCCAAGAACGCCATGATCCTGCCTGGCCATCCTACCACGTGCGGCTTTGGAGCGCTGCCCGGGTAAGCAGCAGCAGGATGGTTATGGTGCCCAGGAAATACAGCACGTCGCGCAGGTCGATCACACCACGGCTCATGCTGGTATAGTGGGCATGTATGCCGATGGCCTTGATCGGCCCTTCCAGGACTCCGAAGGCCTCGAAGCTGGAAATGAGGTCGAAGCCCATATAGAGAAAGAAGCTAAGGAACACCGCGATAAGGAAAGCCACGATCTGGCTGTCCGTAAGGGCCGAAGCGAATACCCCGATGGCCGCGAAGATGCCCCCCAAGAAAACCAGTCCCAGGTAGCTGCCCAGGATACCCCCGGTATCAAGGTTCCCTTTGGGCATGGCCAATTCGCTCAACGTGAACCAGTAGAGCAGGGTGGGCAGTAGAGCGAAGATGACCAGCAGCAGCGCTGCCAGGTACTTGGCCGAAACGATCTGCAGTTCCGTGATCGGCTTGGTAAGCAGGAATTCGATGGTCCCGGTCCTGCGCTCCTCACTGAAGCTCCGCATGGTAATGGCCGGAACCAGGAAGAGGAACACCCATGGAGCGATGAAGAAGAGAGGACCAAGATCGGCATAGCCCGAATCCAGGATATTGCCCGGAAAGACCCACAGGAACAAACCCGTGAGCAGCAGGACCACCACCACCACGATGTGGCCGATGAGCGAACCCAGGAATCCCCGTATCTCTTTGCGAATTAGCGCCAGCATCCTGAAAGCGGGCGCCAAGATACACGCCCAACAACGGTCCCGAGGTGCCGTTCCCTGTTCGATGCCCTTGGTTCATTGTTCCGGATCGATCGGTGGGCAGCGGCAACCATCCTGCACGGTCGATCCGCTGCAGGGAACCGCGATCGACGATGGGCGTCAAGGACGTCCTATCGCTAGAACTCGATCACGGTCTTCCGCGGCTTCTTCACCGGCTTCTTCGGGATCTTCGCTTCATCCGTCATGCAGTAGTTCCGCACAATGAACACGGCGTCCTTGTCACCGAGGTCGGCACTCTTGTTCCAGTCGGCACAGGCGGCTTCCTTGTTGTCCATGTTGTAATGGCAATCCGCCCGATAGTAGTATGCCTCCATCAGGTCCAGGTCGTTCTCGTCGATCACAAGGCTGAAAGCATCAATGGCTTCGGCGTAGCGCTCCATTTCGAACAGCAGTACAGCCGCGCTCATGCGCGCTCCCACCAGATCGGGGTTCAGGGCCATGGCAGCCTGGATATCGGCCAGGCCGGCGTCCTCCTTGAACAACTCACCCTTCACCACGCCACGAAGGAACAGCGCATCGGCATTCTCGGGCCGTAGCTTCAGGGAACTCTCCAGATCGCGTAGTGCGGCGTCGTTCTGCCGGCCCAGGTAGCTGGCACAGGCCCGGTTATAGAGCGCATCGGCATCCGTCGGGTCCAGTTTCAGGGCCTTGTCCGTGTCGCGGATGGCTTCCTTCAAGCGGCCTTCGGTAACGTATACCGCTGATCGGCTCACGTAAAGACGCGGGTCGCTTTGGTCGATGCGCTCGGCCTTGGTGTAATCCATGAGCGCGCCATGCAGGTTGTTCTGGCGCTGCTTGATGTCGCCACGGTGTTTCAGTCCGCTCGCGAGGTTGCCGTCCAGGCTAAGAGCCGAGTCCACATGGGCCAAAGCGAGGTCGTAGTTCTCTGCGGCATAAGCAGCGCGCGATCGTTCCAGATGGGCCAGGGCTTCTACCGTTCCGGCCGAGGGTTGGGCCAGAAGTAGCACGGGACAGAATAGGAGCGCGGTGGTCAGCGTACGGATCATGGGTCTAAGATCGGGGAAATGGCGGCAACAACGATGCCGATGGCCGAGCCATGAAAGGACCGTGCCATCATGCCACACGCTCGAACTGCTCAAGAGGGTCAACGTCCATGGAGCTTACAGCAGGTGTTCCCGCTCCACGGTCCAGGCTTCGGCCGGTGCCGCGAACAAGGCTTTCACGGTGGGCCATACCGAAGCGAACACCTCCGATGTGCGGTAGGCTTCAAGGTCGGCTGGACCGTCCCAATGGCTGTATGTGAAGAACACGCGCGGATCGTCCACAGCGTGTAGCAGTTCCAGATGTCGGCAGCCCGGAAAGGCCCGGATCCGAGGCTTCCAGCCTACGAACAGTTCCTGGAACGTTCCCACTTCCTCGGTCCGGAAGGTCATTTTCACGATGCGTACGATCATGGCGGAGGGACGCTTGCGGGGTTCAGGTGGGAGGGGTATGCTGAATTCCAATGTCGACCCAGTGGGTCGACGGTACAGTACCTATTTGGAAGATCTTCGGGTGGGCGAGGAATCCCAGATCTCCACATTTCAGCATTCTCTCATCTCCACATCATTACTTCGGCCATTCCCCGAATTCCACCCGCACCGGATCGCCATCGTGCACGCCCAGTAGACTTTCCGCACCACCACCGGCCCCTTCCGCACCTTTGTTGATCGCGATCTGCAACAGATCGTTCGTGCCGAAGAAGGCCACTCGATCGCCGTGGGGCACATCACCATAGGTCTTGTGCATTCGGGTTATGTCGTCCTTGCTGCGGCCGAAGCGGATAATGAAAGTGCGGCCCTTGCCGACATCGTTGAACAGCTGTCTGCGTACGTTGGTGATCAGGTTGCCGTAGTGGTCGATATGCACCACCTTGCCCCGTATGCTGGCCGTGTCCACCGCCGGTTGGAAGCCGATCAGCTCGCGGATGCGCACCACCTTGCGCCCGATCACATCCGGTGTACCGCCGCGTGCCAGATGGCATGCGGCCTTCACGAATACGCTCTTGGTGGGGAAGCTCTGGTGGTCGTCATCCAGCATCATCGTCAGCTCGTAGGCCTCATGCGGCATGCCATCGAAGAGCAGCGAAAAGATGCCATTGTCCGAGCCCACGAAGAAGTGCCCGTCATGGCGCACCACCATGTGGGGCGTTTGCCCGCCATCGGTATCGGGGTTCACGCCGATGATATGGATCGTACCGCGCGGGAACTCCGGATAGGCGTGACGCAGGACGAACGCCGCCTGGGCATTGTTGAAGGGTGTGATGCTGTGCGAAACATCCACGATGCGCGCCTCGGGGTATTGGCTCAGGATGGCCCCCTTCACAGCCGCCACATAGTGGTCCCGCAAGCCCATATCGGTGGTGAGGGTTATGATGGCCATGACGAAGTAAGCAGCCTGCCGGATTACTTTCGGCGTCCAAAACTATCCTTGCGGTCCGCCGCGTTCCGGTAAAAGTTTCAACAACGCAAAGTTCCTTTGATCGAAAAGCTGATCACCATTACCGGTGTGGATCCCGTGGAGGTCCTGGGTGCCAACGATGCGAACCTCCGCCTCATGCGGCCTTTCTTCCCCAAGCTCAACATCGTGGCACGCGGCGATACCCTCAAGGTCACCGGTGCCGAGGGTGATATCCAGACCTTCTCAGAGCGTTTCGATGAGCTGCTCGCCCACCTGGCCCGCTACAACGAGCTACCGCGGAAGGTGCTGGACGACATCATGGGCGAACCCGGCCGCCCATTGCCTGGTCGCGATGGCGATG
>CAYQMC010000178.1:0-6069 GCA_964418285.1 uncultured Chryseobacterium sp. | reverse complement strand
TATCCCTTGTGGGTACGCCAGTATGCCCAAGGGCAACGCAAGGACCTGCTGATCGTGGATGTACGCCTGCTGGATGATGCCACCTACCGCAGGACGGTATGGACCGCAGGTGGCGCCAAGGGGGCTGTACCTGCCAATGCCGATAGTTTTCTGGCCCGCTTTGTTGCCGGCAGGACAAGCCGCCCGGTGTACCTCGCGCTTTCCCTCGGTGCCGAACGCCTGGCGCCATTCAAGCAGGACACCTATGCCACCGGCCTTGCTGTGAAGTACAGCACTGTGCCGGTGGACAACCTGCCCTTGCTGGAGGAACATTGGCGCCGCTTCAGCAAACCTACCGATGCCGGCCCCCTGTCGCGCAACTACCTCCTCCCCGCCTCCATCCTATTGCAGCACTACCGAAGTATCGGCAACGAGGCCAAGGCTTCGGAACTCGAGCATGAGCTGCGTCGCTTCGCTAACGCGATCAAGTCCACAACGGTGTTGCACACACTCGGCATACTGGAACACTGAAGGCATGGCGCTGTTGGGTAAAGCATACGACAAACTGGACGACGAGCGCCTGATGGAGCTTGTGGTGGGCGGCGATGAGAAGGCCTTCACCAGCCTGTACGACCGTTACAACCGTCGCTTGCTGAACTACTTCCACCGCATGCTCTGGCAGGATCGTGAGAAGGCACAGGACCACCTGCAGGACCTCTTCACGAAGCTGGCAAGGAATCCCCGGAGCTATGATCCTGCCCGGCCCTTCCGCACCTGGTTGTTCAGTGTGGCGAACAACATGTGCAAGAACGCATACCGTCATGCTGAAGTGGTGAGAACGGCAGAGATGCATTTGCACAATGGCGTTGATCGCGAGGAAGCGAAAGGCGGCATCGGCGTGGACCGCGAACGTTTCAGGTTGCGCCTTGATACCGAGTTGGACCGCCTTGATCCCGACCAGAAGGCCACCTTCGTGATGCGCTTCCATGAGGACATGGCGATAAAGGAGATCGCATTGGCCTTCGGTTGCAGTGAAGGCACTGTGAAATCGCGCATCTTCTACACCTTGAAAAAACTGGCCGAACGCCTGAAGGAGTTCGACCCCAAAGCACTAAGCCCCAATGGACCGGCGCGAACGATACGACCCTGAGGACATCGAGATCCTGATGCAGGAGCGCAGCTTCGAAGAGCTGCTGGAAGAGGAGCGCGCCTATGTGCTGCGGCACGTCAGCGACCGTGCGGAATATGAAGCCATGCGTAGCCTGCTGATGCACATGCGCGACGAGACCCGGGACCACGACCCCATCGAGGCCGACCCCGCCATACGGGCCAATGTGCTCCTTGCTTTCCGGAATGAGCAGCAGCCGCAATGGCGCATTTGGTTGAACAGTGTGGGGTCGGCGCTCTTCCCTGAAGAAGCGATGGCCATGTGGCGTCCGGCTTTGGCTTTGGCCGGTCTGGCACTGGTGGTCGTGGTCGCTGTGATGTTGGTACGCCAAGCCGATTTAGGAACCGATGAATTGGCTGAGATACGTCCAGCGAAGACCGTACAACCAGAAACTCGGTCCGACAAGGAGCCTCAAGAGGACAAGCTGCAACAGCAGCTTCCAGCGATCGAGCGGAACGAAAGTCCCGAAGAGATGAACACTTTGCTTGTGGAAGAACAAGAGGACGCCTCCACCATGGCTCCGGTTCCAGCCACAGGCGTTTTCGATAGCGATCCAACGGAGGTTGAAGACGCTCCAGCGTATGACGCACTGGCAGAAGGACGATCGGCTCCGCGAGCCAAGGAGCAGGGCGATGTTCGGGAACTGTCCGAAGTACATGTGGTGGAGCGCGAAGTGATGATGTCGGACAGCGAGGTACCGACCCGTTCACATGTTGTCACCGCCGAAGAACTGAGCCGCAACATGAGCGTGGCCAATGCCACCGGTAAAGTGCGTGTAAAGCAACGCGAAGCCGACGACTTGTTCGTGGTCGCGGCAGCAACCTCCAAGAGCGTGGCTGACAACGCAGCCTTACTTACGCTTGTGGCAGCGGGTTGGTGAACGCGGTCCAGGGGCCTATCGGCCCTAGCACGAGTGGGCAGCGGTCACTCGATGATGAAGCGCTGCGTGATGGCGAAATCACGGGAAACCACCGTCACGGTGTGCTCTCCTTTAGGCAAAACCCCCTTATCCAATCGGCGCACCAACTCCCCGGTCATGGCCTTGCCTTCTTCACGGTAAAGCACCCGGCCATCAAGATCCTTCAACTCCAGGACCACGTTACCGATCCTTCGGTGGTTGTTGATCAGGATGTGCACGAAGGCCGAAGAACGATCGGCCTCAACGAATACAGTCGCCTCGTTCTCGCCACCGGGCATGGCCGCGAAGGCCATAGGGCAGGCGAAAAGAATCACGGTCGCCAAGGCAAGGGTCCTCATCATGGTTGTACGAAAGTAGACTGTATTACACTGGGATCCAAGTCCCCCGAAGACTTTTATTGGACCCCCAAGGATCGTTCCGTTCACCAGGGACGCTCGGAGCCGGCATCGACCAAAGTAGTGGATGTACCTGTGCTCAATGCGTAGTTGAAACCTTCGTAGAGCCCCCAACCACCCGTAAGGCCATCCTTCCGTATCGCAAGAAATCCTGCTTGTACTTCAACGAGGTCAGGGTTCTTTCGCAGGATGCGGAGTACTGCTTCGCGACAAGCCTCCTTGGGCTCCATGCCTTGGCGCATAAGCTCGACGATGGTATGGCTACCAGCAGTGCGCATCATCAACTCTCCAAGTCCTGTGGCACATGCCGCGCCCACATCGCCATCCACGAACAAGCCTGCCCCAATGATGGGCGAGTCCCCTACCCGACCGTGGACCTTCCACGCCAAGCCGCTTGTGGTGCAGCTTCCGGCCATGCGTCCAGCACTATCCATGGCGATCATGCCGATGGTATCGTGCTGCTCACTTCCGCCTTGCAACTTCGTCGATGCTCCATTGCTGTTCTCGATGTTCACAACCGGCTTGTGATCATTGGTAAGCAACCACTCCTGCCACGCTTGACGTACTTCGGGAATATCAACGGTCCTGCGGGTGAATCCATTCTCCAAGGCCCATCGCTCTGCTCCGCTGCCCACCAGCATCACATGCGGCGTACGCTCCATGATGGCGCGTGCGATGCTGATGGGATGCTCGAATTCCTGGATGAAGGCCACGGCACCGGCCCTCCCGTCGTGATCCTGGATACACGCGTCGAGCGTTACCTTCCCTTCCCGGTCGGGTAACCCACCAAGACCCACGCTGCGGTTGGTGAAGTCACTTTCCACAACAGCAACGCCTTGCTCTACGGCATCGAGCACCGAACCTCCGTGCCTCAAGACTTCCAAGGCACGCATATTGGCAGGAATACCGTGGTTCCAAGTACTCAGTATTATCGGCTTGGCAAGGGCCGGTGCGGACGGTCCAAGGACATGCTCCTCCTCGCCCCGAATGCATCCGGTCATCAGGGCGGCAGTTCCCGCCAATCCAAGTTTCATAAAATGCCTGCGGTCCTGTTTCATTGTGCTGCCAATGTAAGTTCCATCTTTGGCTGGATCAGGACAAACAATGCGAACATCCTCACAATACAGCCGAATGCCTCTCGTGGTGGTCACTACCCTGTTCTTCATGTGGGGCTTCATCACGGTCCTTGTCGATTCGCTGATACCGCGCCTGAGGGATGTCTTCGAACTGAGTTTCTTCCAGGCCGGCCTGGTGCAATTCGCGTTCTTCATAGCCTATGGTCTGATCTCCATTCCTGCCGGTGGCCTCCTTGCGCGGATCGGATACAAGAAGGGCATGTTGGCAGGGTTGATCACCATGGGCTTGGGCTGCCTGCTGTTCTGGCCTGCGGCCGGTCTACGCCTGTTCCCACTATTCCTGCTGGGCTACTTCATCCTTGCTGCGGGCATGACCGTGCTGCAAGTAGCAGCGAATCCGTATGTCGCGGAACTTGGGGATGAGCGTGGAGCAAGCAGCCGTCTCAACATGGCCCAAGCCTTCAACAGTATGGGCACCACCCTTGCGCCCTTGGTCGGGGCGGCGTTCCTGCTCAGCGATCACATCCGGAGCAGTTCGGCGATATCGGCCCTGGGTAAGGCGGAACGCGAGGCCTACTTCATCCGGGAGGCTTCGGCCGTAAAGGGCCCGTTCATCGCCCTGGCCTTGGCCCTACTTCTTTTGGCCGGGTCGGTGGCTTTGGTACGACTGCCCCGGTTATTGCCCATGAAGGAAAGCGGCGGCTACCGCCGAGCCCTTCGATACGGCCGATTGCGCTGGGGCGCGGTGGCGATATTCCTATATGTGGGAGCCGAAGTGGCCATCGGCAGCTATTTGGTGAACTACTTCATCAGCATGGACCTTGCCGACCTGGTGCGCGAAAATGCTGCCATGGCCGGTATGGCCAGCTTGATCTTGGGGAAAGAGCTGAGCGCTATGGATGCCAAGGGAGTGGTGGGAGCTTTCGTCGCGTTCTACTGGGGTGGTGCCATGGTGGGCCGTTTCATCGGTTCTGCGTTGACAGCACGCTTCCCTCCCGCCCACGTCCTCGCGGCGTTCGGTCTTGCGGCCATGGCCCTTGTTCTTCTTTCCATCGGTAGCCTGGGCTTGGTGTCCATGTGGGCCATCCTTGCCGTAGGGTTGTTCAACAGCATTCTTTTCCCAACCATTTTCGCGCTCGCATTGGAAGGTCTCGGCGAACTGAAACCACAAGCCTCCGGGGTATTGTGCACTGCCATTGTCGGCGGCGCGATAGTTCCACCCATGTTGGGCTTGTTGGCCGATGGCTTCGGCTTCAAACCTGCATTCCTGCTTGTGCTGCTCTGCTATGGGTACATTGTGGCATTCGGTTGGCGCATGAAAACGAGCATCGTATGATACTGGGCATCGACATCGGTGGGACCACCAGCAAAATGGGCCTCGTCCAGGATGGCAAAGTGCTTGGCCGAACCCACATTTCCACCACAGGCCACGCGGATGAACAGGCCTTTGCCGATGCCTTGTCAGCAGCTGCCCGGCAATTGGCGTTCGACCATTCGGTGTCGATCACCGCTGTGGGCATTGGCGCTCCGAATGCCAACCAGCTGAATGGCCTGATCGAGCAGGCACCCAACCTGCCTTGGAAACATGATGTGGCCCTTGCTGCAATGCTGAGGGAGCGCCTGCTTGTACCAGCGACCCTGGGCAATGATGCCAATGCAGCGGCACTGGGCGAATGGCGCTACGGTGCAGGTCAGGGTTACCAGGATCTTCTTGTAGTGACCCTGGGCACCGGTCTGGGCAGTGGGTCCATCGTGAATGAAGAACTGCTGCTTGGCAGTGCCGGAAATGCAGGTGAATTGGGGCACACCATCGTGATGCCCGGGGGAAGAGCATGCACATGCGGTCGCCTTGGATGCTTGGAGGCATATGTGAGCATCCGAGGGATCATGGCCACTTACTCTGAGCTTTCGGATCACGGAAGGCCCCGACCACCCAGTGTGGAGGTCGTAGCGGCAGACGCGGCGCAGGGTGATCCTGTCGCGTTGCAATGCTTCGATCGCACTGCCGCATGGCTCGCCATAGGTTTGGCGAACGCAGTATGCATCACTGGCCCGGCACGCATCGTGCTTTTCGGCGGTATCGCACGCAGTGGCGACCTGATCATGCTACCCTTGCTCCGACACTTCGAGAAGGCCCTATTGAACATCTACCACGGCCGCGTGGACATCGCCTTATCCGCACTACCGGGCGATGATGCCGCATTGCTTGGTGCAGCAGCTCTGAGCACGGCCCAAGGCAACCCGACTTCATGATGGAAACGCATCGTCTCGCTCAAGCGATAGATCGCATCCCACGGAAGACAAGACGTCTTCTCCTGACCACTCCGGCCCTGCTTGCATTGGCATGCTGTCTTGCCCAGGATGGCATGTCCCCAGCTCGTGAACTGGTCGACCCCTTCATCGGCACGGGTGGACATGGCCACACCTTCCCGGGCGCTTGCGTGCCCTTCGGCATGGTCCAGCTCAGTCCGGACACACGCCTGGACGGTAGCACCGATTGGGACGGCGCCAGCGGCTACCATTATAGTGATA
>CAYQMC010000177.1:5006-6162 GCA_964418285.1 uncultured Chryseobacterium sp. | reverse complement strand
GTGTACTCATTGCAGTCCTGTCTTCACAGTGCTTTTACTGCGTTCTTGAAACGACGTCCACGCTCCTCGTAATTCTCGAACAGGTCGAAACTTGCGCAAGCAGGGCTCAAGAGCACCACATCACCGGGCTCGGATAGTGCATAAGCGGCTTGCACGGCGTGATCGGCAGTGCGGGTTTCGACCAGGTCCTTCACCACACCTCCGAAGGCTTCGATGATCTTGCTGTTGTCCACACCCAGGCATACGATGGCCTTCACCTTGTGCTTCACCAGATCAAGGAGTTGTGCGTACTCATTGCCCTTGTCCTGTCCGCCGACCACCCATACAACAGGCTTGTCCATGCTCTCCAATGCATACCATGCGGAGTTCACGTTGGTGGCTTTGGAGTCGTTGATGAACTCGATCCCGTGCACGATCCCCACATGCTCAAGACGGTGTTCCACGTTCTGGAAGTCGCTCATGCTGGCACGCAGAACCTCGCTACGGATGTCCATCACGCGGGCGGTGATACCTGCCGCCATGGAATTGTACACGTTGTGTTTGCCTTTCAGGGCTAGTTCGATAATGGACATGTTGAACGTGGTTTGGTCTGTGGTGATGTGGATGCAATCGTTGTCGAGGAAGGCCCCTTGGGCCACGGCATGCTGGATGGAAAAGGGCCACTTGCGCGAAGGCACCGCATGGTGTCGCATGCCTTCGGCGATGGTGGGATCATCCGCGCAGTGGATGAAGTGGTCGTCCACGCCCTGGTTCATGGCAATGCGGAACTTGCTGGCCACATAGTTCTCCATGCGATAGGCATAGCGGTCCAGGTGGTCAGGGGTGATGTTCAGGAGCACCGCGATGTGCGGTTTGAAGGCACGAATGCCGTCGAGCTGGAAACTGCTCAACTCAAGCACGTAACAGGCGTGGTCACCATCGGCCACAAGAGCTGCGAAACTGTTCCCCACGTTGCCCCCCATGGCCACATCGATGCCCGCCTTGTGCAGGATGTGGTGGGTAAGCAGTGTTGTCGTGGTCTTGCCATTGCTGCCAGTGATCCCCACGATGGTACCCGTGCAGTAGCGGTAGGCCAGTTCGATCTCGCTGATGACAGGTATCCCACGTTCGCGTGCCGCCATGATCAGCGAAGCGGTATCCGGCACACCGGGGCTCT
>CAYQMC010000177.1:0-4996 GCA_964418285.1 uncultured Chryseobacterium sp. | reverse complement strand
CATCGGCATCCAGCACGCGCGAAACGGTGTGTCCCCCTTCCTCGAATGCGATACCGGCCTTCACGAGCAATTCGCGATAGCTGGGCTTGATTATCCCGGCATCGCTCACGAACACATCAAGCCCGCGTTGCTGCGCCAGTCGCGCTGCACCTACACCGCTTTCCTGAGCTCCTATGATCACCAACCTGGTCATCGCAGCTTTAGGGTTACGATGGAAAGGACGGCCAGCATGATGCCCACGATCCAGAAGCGTGAAACGATCTTGCTCTCATGGATCCCCAGTTTCTGGTAGTGGTGGTGCAGGGGCGCCATGCGGAAGATGCGGCGGCCTTCGCCGTACTTGCGCTTGGTGTATTTGAACCAGGAGACCTGCAGCACAACGCTCAGGTTCTCGACCAGGAATACGCCGCAGAGCACGGGGATCAGTAGTTCCTTGCGGACGAGGATAGCCAGTGTGGCGATGATACCTCCCAGTGCAAGGCTGCCGGTATCGCCCATGAAGACCTGGGCAGGATGGGCGTTGTACCACAGGAAACCGATGCAAGCGCCCAACAGGGCCCCGACGAACACCGCAAGCTCCCCGATACCCGGGATGTACATGATGTCCAGGTAATTGGCGAAGATGATGTTGCCGCTCACGTAGGCCAGTATGCCCAGTGCAGCGACCATGATCGCCGAGGTTCCTGTGGCCAGTCCATCGAGGCCATCGGTCATGTTGGCCCCATTGCTCACTGCCGTGATGATGAAGATGACCACCAGGATGTAGAGGATCCAGGTGTACTTGCGCGCTTCGCGCCCGAAGAGGCCCAGAATGGACGAGTAGTTGAACTCGTTGTCCTTGATGAAGGGAATGGTGGTATTGGGCGACTTACGGTTCAGCATGTAGTGGACCGTCCCATCCTCCTCGGTGATGGTGTTGATCTCTTCGGGGTCCAATTGCTGTGCAAGCACTTCAGGCACCTCCACACGGGTCCGGATCTCGGGATGGAAGTACACGGTGGCACCCACGATGAGGCCCAGGCCCACCTGCCCCACCACCTTGAACTTGCCGGCCAGCCCGCGCTTGTCCTTCTTGAAGACCTTGATGTAGTCGTCCAAGAATCCGATCGCGCCCAACCAGATGGTGCTTACCAGAAGGAGGAGGATATAGATGTTGTCCAGCTTCGCGAAGAGCAACGTGGGCACGATGGTGGCCCCGATGATGATCAGGCCTCCCATCGTGGGTGTGCCCTGCTTGCTCATCTGCCCTTCCAGGCCGAGGTCGCGCACGGTCTCTCCTACTTGGGCCCGACGCAGTGCATTGATGATGACCTTGCCGAAGAAGAGGGAGATGATCAGCGAAGTGACCACGGCCATGGCGCCGCGGAAGGAGATGTAGTTGAACACCCCCGAGCCGGGAACACTGAAACCGATCGCTTCGAAGAAGTGGTACAGCATTACTTGTGGAGGAGTTCGAGGGTTTCTTTCAGCACCGCAGCGTCGTCGAAATCGTGCTTCACGCCGTTGATCTCCTGGTAGGTCTCATGGCCTTTCCCGGCCAGCAGCACCACGCTGCCGGGCTTGGCCATTCCCACGGCCTGACGGATCGCCTCGCGGCGATCGGCGTTGACCCAGGTGCGCTGTATATCACTGGCGGTAAGGCCTTCGCGCATCTCGTTCAGGATCGCCATCGGGTCCTCGCTGCGCGGATTGTCACTGGTAAGGATGATATTGCCACTGAGTTCTGCCGCGATGCGCGCCATGACCGGACGCTTCGCACGGTCGCGGTCGCCACCGCAACCCACGATCGTGATGATCTGGTCCCTACCACCGAGGATCTCGTTCAAGGTGGACAGCACGTTCTTCAGGGCATCCGGAGTATGGGCATAATCCACCACGCCGATCACCCCGGTACTGCTGCGCACCAGCTGGAAACGGCCACGGGGAGGCTCCAGGTCGCTTAGCGCGGTAAGTACATCCAGCGGCTTCTCGCCAAGCAGTACCGCAGTGGTATATACCGCGAGCAGGTTGCTGGCATTGAACTCCCCGATCAGGCGTGAGTAGAGGTCGTGCCCATCGATGCTCAGGTGCAGGCCACTGAGCTGGTTCTCCACGATGCGGGCCCGGTGGTCGGCCATGGAGTGCACCGCGTAGGAACGCTTGGTGGCTTTGGTGTTCTGCAGCATCACCGCACTGTGCGTATCGTCCGCGTTCACCAATGCGAAGGACCCTGCGGGCAAATGGTCGAAGAAGCGCTTCTTGGCCTTGATGTACTCCGCGAACGTGCCGTGGTAGTCCAGATGGTCGTGGGTGATGTTGGTGAACACACCGGCGACGAAATGCAACGCCGTTACACGGTCCTGCACCACGCTGTGCGAGCTCACTTCCATGAAGCAGTAGGCCACGCGCTCTTCCACCATGAGCGCCAACAGTTCGTTGATCCGAACGGCGTCCGGTGTGGTGTGCGTGCTGGGGATCACCTTCTGCCCGATGCGCGTTTCCACGGTGCTGAGCATGCCGCACTTGTGCCCCAGCGAGCGGTACAGCCGGAACAGGAGCGTTGCCACGCTGGTCTTGCCGTTGGTGCCTGTAACTCCCACCAGCTTCAGCTTCTTGGAAGGATGATCGAAGAAGTTGGCGGCCATCACGGCCAGGGCTTCGGAAGCGTTGTCCACCCGCACATAGGTGACATTGTCCTTCAAGGCCTCGGGAAGTACTTCGCAGATGATGGTGCTCGCTCCGGATCCGATGGCCTTTGCGATGAAGTCGTGGCCATCGACCTGTGTGCCTTTGATGGCCACGAATGCCGTGAACGCCACCACTTGACGGCTGTCGAAAGTGATCTTCTCCACGGCCGTGTTGGTGCTGCCCACCACCTGTTCGATACGCACCCGGTAGAGTATGTCCTTCAACAGCTTCATGCCAGTTCGATCACAATGGTGGAACCTTGTGCAGCGCGGGAACCGGGTTGCAACGATTGCCGCTTCACCATGCCCATTCCTTCGAAGCGCACGCGCAGACCCCGGTTCTCCAGGATGTAGAGGGCATCCTTCAAGCCCATGCCCAGCACATTGGGCACCCTATCCATGGCATCGGAGGGGATGCCTCGTGGCATCAAGGCCACCGCGCTATCTCCCGCCTGGGTGGTCATCCACTCCCCATCGCCCTGTACGTCCACGGGCACACCAAGGCCGCGCAAGGCGGTTTGCAGATCACCGGCATGACCGCTCAAGCTGACCGGTGTGCGCGGGCCCGACGCATCGGCCAGCCGCGTTTCCTGCTGCAACTCCAACCGATTGCTGTAGATCTTGTCCGCGATCTCCTTGAAAATGGGGCCCGCCACCACATTGCCGTAGAAGCCGCTCGTAGTGGGACCGTTCACCACTACGATGCAACTGTACTTGGGCGCATCGGCCGGGAAGTAGCCCACGAACGAAGCTTGGTAGCTGATGCCCGCACCCTTGTAACCCGCGCTGGCCTTGGCGATCTGTGCTGTGCCGGTCTTTCCGGCGATGGTGAAATGGGCTGCGCGCAGGTTGGTGGCGGTGCCACTGTCCACCACACCCTGCAACATGCCATGCACCACTTCGATGGTCTCCTCGGAACATATGCGATCGTTGAGGACCTTGGGGTCCAGACGCTCCACCACCCGTCCATTGCGCGATATCCGATCGGCGAACTGGGGCTGCATGAGGCGCCCTTTGTTGGCCACGGCATTGTAGAAGGCCAAGGTCTGCAAGGGCGTGATGGCGACCTCGTATCCGATGCTCATCCACGGCAGGCTCACTCCGCTCCACCCCTGCTCTCCCGGTCCACGCAGACTGGGCACTGCTTCCCCGGGGATCAACACGCCGTTCGGTTCATGCAGTCCGAAACGCTTCAGACCGTCTATGAACTTGCGTGGTTCCCGCTCGTAGGCCTTGTGCACCGCAAGGCTGATGCCCGTATTGGACGAGAGTTCGAAAGCGCGCTGCACGGTGATCCGGCCATAGCCTCCGTCATGCGAATCGCGCATGATGCGGTCATAATAGCGCACCTTCCCCTGTTGGGTGTCCACGGTGTCCGTGGGTTTGATCAGCCCTTCCTCCAAGCCCACCATCAAAGCGGCCAACTTGAACGTGGAACCCGGTTCGGTGGCATGGCCTACGGCGTAGTTGAGGTCCTCCACGTAGGTACTGTCATTCCGGCGTGTCAGGTTGCTGATGGCCTTCACATAGCCTGTTGCGACCTCCATGACCACAACACAGCCGTACTGGGCACCATGCTTGCGCAACTGGGCTTCCAGCGCGGCATCGGCCACGTCCTGCAGGTTGATGTCGATGGTCGTGTGCACATCGGATCCGGGCTTCGGATCGACTCCATCACCATCGTCGATCGGCATCCAAACCCCACCTGTAAGGCGGCGTTCCAATCGCCGGCCCGTGGTACCCTTCAGCCACTTGTCGTAGCCTCCTTCAAGGCCAACGGAGAGTGCAGCGGTATCACGCATCACATAGCCCACACTGCGTGCCGCGAGACGCCCGAATGGACGAACACGCACGGTGCGCTTCTCGGCGATGAGCCCGCCCTTGTAGCGACCCAGGCGGAAAATTGGGAAGTCGCGCAAGGCCTGGACCTGGGTATGGTCGGCCTTGCGACGCACCAGGTAGTAGCGCTCGCGACGATGGCGGGCATCCACCAGGTCCCGTTTGTACTCCTGTGCGGTGCGATCGCCAAAGAGCCCGGACAGGCGGATGCACAAAGAGTCGATGTGGGTGGCGAACAGCTCTTCCGTAAGACCTTCGGGCACCATGTCCATGCGTATCTCGTACTCCGGCACACTGGTCGCCAACAGCCGGCCATCCTCGCTGTAGATGTGGCCACGATCGGGTTGCACAACGCGGTAGGTGGTGGCCACGGTGTTGGCCCGTGCGATCCATTTGTCTCCTTCGACGAGCTGGATGTGGAAGAGCTTTGCAGCGATCGCCACAGCGAACGCCACCACCAGGATGTATACGAAGTTGACCCGTGCCCGAAG
>CAYQMC010000176.1:738-6221 GCA_964418285.1 uncultured Chryseobacterium sp. | reverse complement strand
ACACGCGTTGCAACAGGGCGGCAGCCTGTTCCCATTCCTGCTCGGAAGCGGCTTCACGGAATTCGATCATCATGTTCGGTCGTCCATCGGCCAAGCCTCAGTGGTCGTAACTGATCACGCGGCACACCTTCCACCCGGTGCTATCCCGGCGCCACACCATGATGTTCTTGAAGGTGCCGCAGTCGTCCTCCCCGTCCTCCACGTGGCAGAACCGGTGCTGGCAGATCGCAAGTGCACCGAATTCGCCCAAGGGATGCACTTCCAGTGTTCCAGGTACGAGGTCACGGCGAAGGCCGGTATCACTGTTCTGCTCGAACAGGTCACGGAAGTTGGCCATTGTGGTGTCGAAGCCAGCCAAGCCCGTCTTATCGTGGTAGAATTCGAGGTCCAGTGTAAAGTAGGCTTCCATGGCTTCGGCATCGTGGGCGTTGAAAGCGGCGAAGAGGGTGCTGTCCAGCGTGGCTATGGTGGCGGTGAGTTGAGGCGTTGCAGTGGATCGAGGCTCATCGGTCAAAGCGGGCGTGGGAGCATCCTGTGCACCGCACGCCGCAATGAACGTGGTCACCAGGACCAGTGCACGAAAGGAGGTCAGGTGGACCATGGGTCTCATTCGTTCAGGAAGGCGAGCACCAATTCGATGATCTCCTCCCGTTGCCGGGGATCGGCATCGTCGTCCATGCTGTTGTGCGGCGTGTCCTTCAGGAAGGCAACCCGGATCTGGAACTGCTGTGCTTCGGCCTCGCTGGGCAAGACCCCCGCATCGGCTGGCTGGTCGCTGGAACGCAGGGTATAGGTGCGTGGTCGGCCGGCCCGGAGGATGGGCATGCGGCGATGGTCCAGCGTGATCACCTTCCAGACGTTGTCCGGGTGTTGGTGGCTGTAGAGCACGCTCATGTCACCACCGTTGGAATGGCCGGCCAGCGTGATGCGGTCATGGTCGAGGTTGGGGTAGCGACGTTGCAATTCCGCGATCACGAAGTGGATGTTGGCCGCGCCACGTTCCCAGTTGGGCATGCGCACGACCCGCGCAGGACCATTGAAGTTCAATAGATCGTCGGAAGGAAGCTCATGTTGGATGCTTACCACGAAAAAGCCCGCATCGGCCAAAGCTTCGCACAGGTAGGTGTATTGGAGGTACACGCCGGGGGTGTTCTGGCCATAGCCATGGCTGAAGATCACGATGGGTGCGCCCACCTCATTGCTGGTCGGGTGGTGGATCGCCACAGGTATCACGCGATCGCGTGTGCTGTCCTGCCAGATGAACAGCTCGGGCGCTTGAGCGCTGGCCGGCGTAAGGTGCAGAGCGAGCAACAAGGCTGGGAGCAGGTGGCGCATGGCGCGAAGGTCGGAAGCGGATCCCTACGCCACGCACCTGCACGGCAGTCTGACGTGTGAAGTGTGGGTTGTGAAGGTGAGGATAGCGTATGCCGCACAGTTCCGCATCCACAGCTCACACCTCCCTGCTACCTTCGCGGTCCTGTAGAAATACCAGACATGTTCGAGAACCTCAGCGATAAGCTCGAAAGAGCATTTAAAGTCCTGAAAGGTCAGGGCCAGATCACGGAGATCAACGTGGCGGAGACCATGAAGGAGGTGCGCCGCGCCCTGCTGGACGCCGACGTGAACTTCAAGACCGCCAAGGAGTTCACCGACCGGGTGAAGACCAAGGCCTTGGGTGCCAATGTGCTAACAGCGGTAAGTCCCAGCCAGTTGTTGGTGAAGATCGCGAACGACGAGCTGGCCGAGCTGATGGGCGGGAGCAACGCGGGCATCAACCTGGGCGGAAACCCCACGGTGATCCTGATGAGCGGCCTGCAGGGTTCGGGTAAGACCACCTTCAGCGGCAAGCTGAGCGCCTACCTGCGCAAGAAGGGCAAGAAGCCCCTGCTGGTGGCCTGCGACGTGTACCGCCCCGCTGCCATAGACCAGCTGGAAACACTGGGTAAGCAGTTGGATGTGACGGTTTTCAGCGACCGGGATAACAAGGACCCGGTGAGCATCGCGAAGAAGGGTGTGGAGTACGCGAAGACCCACGGCTTCACTGCAGTGATCATCGATACCGCCGGTCGCCTGGCGATCGACGAGGCGATGATGGACGAGATCGCCCGGGTGAAGAAAGCGATCCAGCCTCAAGAGACGCTCTTCGTGGTGGACGCCATGACCGGCCAGGATGCCGTGAACACCGCCAAGGCCTTCAACGAGCGGCTTGACATAGATGGAGTGGTGCTGACCAAGTTGGACGGCGACACGCGCGGTGGTGCGGCGCTAAGCATCCGCAGTGTAGTGGACAAGCCGATCAAGTTCATCGGCACGGGCGAGAAGATGGAGGCGCTGGACGAGTTCCACCCGGAACGGATGGCCGGCCGCATCCTGGGCATGGGCGACGTGGTGAGCCTGGTGGAGCGTGCACAGGAGCAGTTCGACGAGAAGCAGGCGCGCGAGCTACAGAAGAAGATCGCCAAGGACCAGTTCGGCTTCGATGATTTCCTGGACCAGATCCAGCAGATCAAGAAGATGGGCAACATGAAGGACCTGATGGGCATGATCCCCGGCGTAGGCAAGGCGATGAAGAACCTGGACATCCCGGACGATGCCTTCAAGCACATCGAGGCGATCATCCGCAGCATGACGCCCGAGGAGCGCCAGAACCCCGCACTGATCAACGGCAGCCGCCGTCAGCGGATCGCCAAAGGCAGCGGCCGGGACATCCCCGAGGTGAACAAGCTGATGAAGCAGTTCGACGAGACCCGGAAGATGATGAAGATGATGGGCGACAAGAGCAAGATGCAGGCGATGATGCAGCGGATGCAACAGGCGCAGGGGATGAGGCGCTGACGCGCCATGGCATCGTAGCGGATCGCTGTTATTCTGATACCAACGATCCGCGGTGTGGCTCGACGATGTGCCTTCGAGAGGTATATTTGTACGTATAAGTTTTATATATTTGCCGTATAAACATCTCTGTTCATGGATTCCAAGATCACCCTCAGCTTCGATGAAGGAGTCATCGTCAAGGCCAAGGCCTTTGCCGAGGCCAACAACATCAGCTTGTCGCGCTTGGTGGAGTTCATGCTCAGCAAGGTCACCGATAAGCGCTACCGCAGCATCGATGAATTGCCCGTAAGCGATTGGGTCAATGCGGTTGCCGAAGGGGAGGTGGAGTATGTGCGGAAGAATGCATCCCAAAGCGTAAAGAAGGAATACCTCGCTACGCGCGGCCGGAAATGACCCGCGTATTCCTCGACGCCAACATCCTGGTCACCGTACTCTGCAATGAGTACCCGCGCTTCGGTGCTTGTGCTCGCGTGCTGAGCCTGGCGGATGATCCGCGTTTCGAGGTCTACACGTCGCCCTTGTGTATGGCCATCGGAGCGTACTTCGCAGAGAAGAAAAACGGTAAGAAGTTGGCACGAAAGAAGATCGGCCTGCTGGGCGAAAAGCTGCTGATGACCACTATGGGACAGGTTGCCATGGAGCGCACCTTGAGGGACAAGCGCATTACGGATATCGAGGATGGTTTGCAATACCATTCCGCCGTCCACGCCAATTGCAGTTCCATCGTGACCTACGACCGAAAGGACTTCCACTTTGCTGCCATCCCCGTGATGGATGCTGAAGAGTTCCTGCTGGAGCACGTTGTCCGGAAGCGGTAACCTCGTTCGTGCTGGTAGCGTTACAACGCTCCATGGTACGACCATTACGCTTCGCCTTCCTCGTTTCCATTGCGCCCCTTGCGGGATGCGCTTGGGCTCAAACCGGTCCAGGAGGCGTAGGGAACAGCACTACCAACGTGTTGTGGCTTAGTGCCGACAACGGCGTTTACAGAAAGGCTGGAACGACCCTGGCCAGCAACGGGCAGAACGCCCGCCAATGGAACGACCGATCAGGCAATGGCCGGAATGCCACACAAGGCACCTCCGCTGAACGCCCCAATTACATCACCGGAGCCCTCAACGGTTACCCTGTTGTGCGCTACACAGCAGCCAACAACGACCGCATGCTTTCCACAGGGCTGAGCACCGCCAATGAAGCCTCGGTCTTCGTGCTTGGTCGCTATACTTCGCTACCATCTTCCAACCCAGGATTGCTGCAGGCCTCACCATCCGGTAACGGCTATTCGTCAGATGCATCCCAAAAGAGCATCGGCATGTGGGTGTCCTCAGGCAATAGCCGGCTTTGGGGCGGGGTGTGCAAAGTGATGGCGGACAGCGGAACGTTCCCCAAGTGACCACGCTCAACAGCAACACAGCCTATGTGTTCAATGCGGTCTACAACGGCAGTACGATCAGGCAATACGTGGACAATGGCATTGCGGGGTCCACTACCTACGATGGCACGCTTCGGTCCTGGTCGGATGTGTCGGTCGGTTGTCAAGCGGGTACCGAAAGCTGGAATGGCGACATCGCCGAGCTGATCATGTACAATGTGGAGGTGAACAGCGCGCCGCGCATCATCCTATCGAACTACCTGGCGGCCAAGTATGGACTGACCCTGGCAGCGAACGACATCTTCCGGGAGGACGAACCTTCCCGCGGGAACTATGATCATGAAGTGGCCGGGATCGGGAGCGTCAATGCCACCAACATCCATAGCGATGCCCAAGGCAGTGGTATCGTACGGATCAACAATCCCAGCAACCTGGGCAGCAACGAGTTCATGTTCTGGGGCCATGATAATGGCATGTTGGGAGCATGGGGAGTTGGCGATCTGCCCAGCGGTATCGATGGTAGACTGGAACGCACCTGGCGCGTTTCCGAGCGCAACTCCACAGGCACAGCATCGGTGAATGTGGGTGCTGTCGATATCACCTTCGACCTGGCCGGGCTTGGGAATGTCGATCCGAGCCACCTCCGTCTGTTGGTGGACAGTGACCAGGACGGGCTCTTCAGTGATGAGGTTCCACTGGAGGGAGCATACAACGTATCCGGTTCGCTGTATGCCTTCGATGGTGTGTCCGAACTCACGGATGGCGTTCGCTTCACCTTGGGTACCACGGATATGGGTATCACACCCCTGCCGATCGAACTGGTCTTCTTCCAGGCCCAACTGCTATCCGACCGAAGCGTGGACTTGCATTGGGCCACGGCAACGGAATGGGACAACGACTTCTTCACGGTGGAGCGTTCCACGGATCTTGGAACCTGGACGGCTATATCGACCGTGGACGCGGTGGGACATAGCAATGCCTTGGTCGAGTATGATGCGCTTGACGACCAACCCGTCCCGGGCACCAATTACTACCGCCTTCGTCAAACGGATGAGGATGGCACGAGCACCATTTCGGCCGTGGAGGTCGTGGAGCTGTTCGAAGCTCCGGGGATGGACCTGAGGCTCTATCCGAATCCGACATCAGGACCGTTGAACGTGTTCGCGAACTGCCCCAATGGTGGAACCTTGGAAATGACCCTACTGGACGACCAAGGGCGAATGGTGTTGGAAAAGCGTGAAGGGGCTGTGGCACCGATCGAACTAGGTGAGCTGGC
>CAYQMC010000176.1:0-728 GCA_964418285.1 uncultured Chryseobacterium sp. | reverse complement strand
GCGGTGAGGAGGTCCGTACAGAGCAGGTGCAGGTCTTGCGGTAGTCTTACCATTCCCATTGAGCGGAAGCCCATGGTGGCGGTCCGAGCGGATCAGGCAGTGCTATGGTCCATACAGGATGGCGCGACTAACTTCGCCCGCCTGATGCCCGAGGTCACCACCTACCGATCGCTCGACGGCCGCATGGCCTCCAAAGCCATTCGTGCCACGATCGCTGTGCAGGCCGCTGAAGCGAAGGCCCAGCGGGGCCGAGCGCCCCACCTGGCAGCGGTATTGGTGGGGGAGGATGGTGCAAGTAGGACCTATGTGGATAGCAAGGTGAAAGCTTGCGAAAGCGTGGGCATCCGAAGCACACTCGTTCATCGCCCGGCGGAGATCACCGAACAGGAACTGTTGGAGTTGGTCGACTCCCTGAACAAGGATCCCGAGCTCGATGGTTTCATCGTGCAACTGCCCCTGCCCAAGCACATCAACGCCGACCGCATCATCATGGCCGTGGACCCGCGCAAGGACGTGGACGGTTTCCACCCGATGAACGTTGGCAACATGGTGCTCGGTCTGCCGGGCTTTCTGTCCGCCACACCCGCAGGTATCCTGGAACTGCTGAAGCACTATGGCATCGCCACCAGCGGGAAACACTGCGTGGTCATTGGCCGCAGCAACATCGTGGGTACGCCCATGAGCATCCTGATGAGTCGCAACAGCGAGCCCGGCAACTGCACGGTGAC
>CAYQMC010000175.1:0-6254 GCA_964418285.1 uncultured Chryseobacterium sp. | reverse complement strand
AATTGGCTCCTGGTGTGAAGGGCCTTTGGAGCGGCAACCTGCGCAGCAACAACCGCGTGGCCTACACCGGCTCCAACAACGACCGGGATGCCATTCTGCCCCTGTTGCCGACCAGCTCGCTCACCTCGGTGGCCACCAATCAGTACGCCAACGCCGACCTTAACCTGGACGGCCTTGTGAAGTACACCGGTTCGTCCAACGATCGTGACCCGATCCTGGTGAACATCGGCGGCGTGAGCCCCACAGCAGTACTGCTTGAGCAGCTGCCCTAAAGGGTTTGCCTCGTTCCAGCAAAGGGGAAGCCCCGGCCGCAAGGCCGGGGCTTCTTCGTTCCCTGCGGCCGTGCGCACGCCTCCCCACCAGCACCTGCCCCCCCCCGCTCCACTGCACCCGCACGGTCCGGCGTGTTGAACATGTGCGGGCCCCTGTGCGCCGGAGCCACTGGCAGGCATCGCCGACGTACGGGTGTGCCACACCGATCCCTTGATCTGCGGGCAGCAACAGCAACACCGGCAACGCGGGTTGTCCCTTCGCCACCATTCAGTTCGCCATCGGTGCGGCCAGCAATGGCCACCAGGTGAACGTGGCGTCCGGCACCTATGCGGAGAACGTGGTGGTGAGCAAGTCGCTCGACATCCGTGGAGCCAACTACGGCGTGGCCGGCAACGGCACCCGTGGCAGCGAGTCCATCGTGAGCGGCAACTCCGGCACGGGTGTGCAGGTGCAGGCCATCAACGTGGTGTTCGACGGCTTCGAGGTGAGCGGTCATGACGCGGGCGTGAGCATCGCCCCCGCCATCCCAGGCAACCTCACCGGCGCCAAGGTGCGCAACAACCGGGTGCATGATGTGGATGGTGCCGGCATCGCCGCCGGGGCCGCCTATGATGGCACGCTGCGTGCACAGACCGGTCTGGAGATCGCGGACAACGAGGTGTACAACACCGAAGGTCCTGCGGTACAGCTGCGCGGCATCACGGCGGCGAGCGATTCGCTGCGCGTGTGGCGCAACATCCTGCGCAACGCCCCCGTGGCGCTATGGCTGGACGATGCCCGCCTGGTGAGCGTAAAGGCCAACGAGCTGCGCGATGCGGCAACGACCGGCCTGCACGTGACCTCGGGCAACGCGGCAGCGGTACCGGACGACGTGGTGATCATCAACAACCTGTTCGTGGACAACGCGAAGGGACTGTTCGTGGAAGCCATGGCAGCGGACGGACTGCTGGTGAACAGCAACAGCTTCACCGGTAGCGGCACGCACATCGACCACGATGATGCCGACCTCCTGGCGGCCACCTGCAACTGGCTGGGCAGCGATGTGCCGGCCACTGTGCAGGGCACCGTGCAGGGCACCGTCAGCTTCATCCCCTGGTTGATCGACGGTGCTGACGGCAGCGCGAGCATCGGCTTCCAGCCGGTGGGTGCCTGCGCCGGCTATCCGGTCACGCTCCAGGTGAAGGCCATGCTGCAGGGTGCCTATGTGGAGGCCGATGGCCTCATGCGCGACAACCTGCGCAGCGGTGGCCTGATCCCCGCCACACAGCCCTACACCGCGCTTGGCTTTTCCAACGTGGAAGGCAGTGCGCACACCGCCAACATGAATACCACAGGTGCCAATGCGATCGTGGACTGGGTGCTGCTTGAACTGCGCAGTGTCCCCGTACCGAACAACGCGGCGAGCGCGAACCAAGTGGTGAAGCGCCGTGCGGCCCTGATCCAACGCGATGGTGACATCGTGGACCTGGACGGTGTATCGCCGATCCGTCTCTGGGATATGGAGCGCGACTTCTACTATGTTGCCGTGCGCCATCGCAACCACCTCGGTGCGATGACCAACACCAGCATGTACATGGGCGCAGACCCCTCCTTGAGCGCGGTGGACTTCACCACTGCCGCGACCTTTGGCACCAATGCCCAGCGCCAAATGGCAGTTGGGGTGGCGGCTCTGTGGAGCGGTAATACACGCCTTGATGGAGTCCTGAAATACACTGGTCCGAGCAACGACCGGGATCCGATCCTAATGGCGCTGCCAGCACCTTCAGCAAGCTCCGTGCGCACGAACGTGTACCATAATGCCGACGTGAACCTGGATGGCATGGTGAAGTATACGGGGTCGGCCAACGACCGCGACCCCATCCTGGTGAATATCGGCGGGTACTCACCCACCGCGGTTCGCATCCAGCGACTGCCCTAGGGTACTGTGTAACGCAACTGGAAATGTTCGAAGCCCCGGCCCCAGCGGCCGGGGCTTTGTGCGTTCGGCTCTCCAAGGGCCTGCTCGGCATACCTGTTCAAGTGAGCTGTTCCAAGCACCGCACCCGAACATGAAGGGCAATTGATCGACCAAGGGATCATTGGTGTCCGGGGAAAACTATGCAACGAGTTGAACTGCTGATCCATCAAGCACCAGCAAAGGTCATGATCCAAGGGGCTCACGTACGCCACGGCTTACCTAACACCGGCTGCGACCCCTCCGGGGTCGAAAATGCAACGCACCGTTCAACGCCCTTCGGGCTACATGCTGTGACCCCTCCGGGGTCAGGATCCACGGCCCTGTTGGGATGACCCCGGAGGGGTCACAGCATGTTGTTCTGGCATCTTCGGCGGGATCACGACCCCGGAGGGGTCCGATGCATATCGGTCGCAGCCGGTGCTGCAACCAATTTCCCCGGACACTACTGACCAAGGGATGCAGAGATGAAAAGGGAGATCGGACCATGCGCCGATCCACCGCTCGTGACACTGGACCAAGCCGGACCACGCTCAAGCGATCCACCACTGACCTATATACACCTCCACGTACGGTAATCGGCCTTTCGTGTACGTTCCCAATTCCACCGCAGGAGTAGTACCGTAGACACGTCAGTACCAACGAAATACCGGACCGGCCTACCACAAAACTCCTGCCCCATGCGTAACATTACCCTTGCGATACTACTACTTGCAGCCACCTGTCCCGCTTCACTGCTCGCACAAGTGGGCGGCAACCTACCGCCGATGGGTTGGACAGCGGAGGTGATGCCACCTTTGGGAGGCACCAACCCCGGTCCCATGTCGGAATTGATCGGCTTTCAAGCCGAGCCGAACGACCGCAGCGTGGAACTGGGTTGGCAAGTGGCCCACGAACGTGACGTCGCTGCCTACAAGTTGGAACGCTCTGCGGATGCTCTACTTTGGGAAGAAGTGGCCAGCATTACAGCGCAAGGCAATGCCTTCGAACCCCAGCACTACCATCACCATGACCATCCCACACTGCCCGGCACCTGGTACTACCGCCTCCGCAGCTTGGCCGAGCAGGGCACACAGCGGGTTGGGCCGGTGGTCCCCGTATGGTTCCAACCACGCCAGGAGAAACTCTTGCTTTGGCCCAACCCGGCCGAGAACGACCTGAACGTAATGCATAACGAACGGCATGAACCGATGTACTACCGGATATACGACCCCACAGGCCATATGCTCGTGGAAGGATGGCTGACACCCGAGGAACGCCGTGTGGATGTGCGTATGCTGCCGCAGGGAATGCACAGCATGGTACTGAGCAACAGCGCGGGAGTTCCAATAGGAAGTGCCCAGTGGTTGAAGGAATGACAGGCCGGCCGCATATTAGGAAGCATTCCCCTGCCTTGGTCCGCTGATGGCGAACCCCATTTCGCGCAACGCATCATGCATGAGCGCGATCTTTAGAAGCTCAGTAGCATTGATAGCGGGGACGAACCATGATCACAGGCGAATGCCGTTGGTAAGCCCCAAGGTGCCTGCGATACGCACATCGCGACATTGAGGATGATCTCACCATGTAAGCCCGGTTCCCGACCCACACCCATGCTTCCGTCTCCAATGCATCACGTTCCACAAGCAGGATCCAGGACTTCCATGTACATTCATCTGTTGTGCGATACACCGCGGACTTCTTTTGTACCGGAAACGGAGGAACGCACGTTAGGACCCTTCAATAGAGTGTTGACAGGGGTGGGGGACTCCGCACCGGGACCGGTCAGGTTAGCCTGTATCGGTCCCTTTTTTTTCCGGGACATCGAGCCATTCACCACCAGGAAAGAGAGCCTTCGTGTACATCAATGCGACATTGACGTACGAGGCTCCCGCTGCGGCAGCAGGACCTACGGAGCTTTCCGGCACATGTGCCATAACCCATACAGTATGGTTGCCCGAGGCACACACGCTCCAAGTATGCTGGGTGATGCCCGGCGCATTATGATCGGTGGGTCCGGGTACTTTGGGACCGCGCACCAAAACTTCGCGATGATGACCATCGAAACACGATCCACAAGCTGGGTGAAAAGGTCGATGCTATGCTCCGGCCTGCTCTTCCTTGCCCTGGCAGCAATTGCCCAAGTGCCCGGCACGGTGGACCTGGGCCTGTTCCAAGCTCCAGGGGCCAACACCTTGGAGGTGCGTGTGCGACCCAATGGTACGGGTTACAATGGCGTGGTTACCGCGCTCACCTTCACAATCCGCTGGGAGAGCGCATCCGGCGCGTTCCTGGGAGGCCTTTCGCAAGTGATCGATGGTAACATCTGCCCCTCGCAGACCCTTCCGATCCAGCCTTCGCCCGATGGACAGGTGGATGCAGGGGGGTTCCGCTACCTCAACTTCAATGGTTTCGGATTCGTACCCCTCTCAGGCTGTACTGGTCAGTCAGGGTACAGCTGGCCCGCCGATGTATGGACACCTGTGATGCGGGTGCCAGTGTTGCCCGGTCCGGGTTGTGCAACATTCGGCATTGTGAACGATACCTATACCGAAGCCAACAACCAGGATTACTACCTATCGCTGTTCGGAGCGGAGAGCAACGGGGCCATTGCTGCGGGGCCCGTGTATGTGGATGGCACTGCTGGAGGTTGCGCCGATTGTGCCGGGGTGCCCGGCGGTGGAGCTTCGCCTGGCACGGTCTGCAACGACGGGGACGACTGCACGTTGGACGACCGTTACGACCCGGACTGCGATTGCACGGGCCTTCCCCTGGTGGCTGGTTTCACCTTGCCGAACGAAGCTATCGTGGCCGGCGCACCCGCGCAATTCCAAAGCACATCCACCATCGGTGCCGGGCTCCTCTGGTCATTCGGCGATGGCAACACATCCTCCGAAGCATCGCCCATGCACACCTATACGCTGCCTGGCACCTACACCCTTGGCCTTCAAGCCAGCAATGGCAGCTGCACGGCTATCGCAGAGGCCTCCATCCTCGTGGGCGTTCCCACGGGTCTGGGTGGCACACCCGAAACAGGCGACGCGATCGCCTGGGTCGCCAATGGCCGGCTCTGGTTGCGCACCGGCCATGGCGCGGCAATGAACCAGGAGCTGGAGGTGTACGATACGGCAGGGCGTTGCCTGGCCAGGCACCGCATCGGGCCGGGCACACTGCATGAGCTGCCTTTGCCTCACAGCATGGGCATGTTGGTGGTGCGGGTGCTTGCCGCCCCCCACGGCAGCACGGTACTTCGGATCATGCCCGATTAAAGGCACACCAGCACCTTTTCGTGTTGGCCATAGGTGCGCTCGTGTACGTGGATCACAGGTTGGCACACATACACTCGAAGGATCACGTCCACGGTATGGAACTTTCAACTCCTTGTGTTCCACATGGCGCTCTGTTGCCAGCCCACCGCTACTCCCTCCGGTGCTGGTGGCGGGCGCCATGCTGGGCAGGCACGCCCTGTAACGACAACAACCCATGCACGCTGAACGACGCGTGGAACGAGTTATGCCAATGCGTGGGAACGTTCGATGCATCCCTGTGCCCGGTCGACATCGGCCTGTACCCGGTGGTGGGATCCAATGAATTGGAAGTTCGGGTTCGGTCCACCAACCGGGATATCACGGAAGTGGTGACAGCCCTGACCTTCGCCATCCGCTGGAACACCTCATCCGGAGCGACTCTTGGCGCTGTCGACCAGATCATAAATGGTGATGCATGCCCTTTGATCACCACCGAATTGGCTGCTGATGGGGCAGGCGTGCTCACCAACGGGCCGTTCAGCTACCAAGCATTCAATGCATTCGGCACAGTGCCATTGGAGAACTGCGCCATCTGGCCCATCGGCGTGGAGGTGCCTGTGGCACGCATAGCCGTATCGGGTTTCGGCCCATCGGATTGCGCCGCATTCGTGCTCGCCACGGACGCCTTTGCAGTAGCTTCCAACATCACCTACTTCATTTCCGTGCAGGGCAACGACGTTACCGGAACTGTAACGCCCCCAGCGGTCTCCTTCGGCCCCTGCGTGGATGACTGCGCAGGT
>CAYQMC010000174.1:0-6257 GCA_964418285.1 uncultured Chryseobacterium sp. | reverse complement strand
CCCCGGCCACGGTGCCATTTTCCTGAAGAAGGACGATGCCCTGGATTGGGTTGCCGACCTGGACCCCCTGGCGCCCCGCAACCAAGTGCGCCTGCTTCCGGGGAACTACCGCATCACCTATCGCAGCCGTAACGCAAGACGGACCGAACTGAGCCTGGACAAGGACGTGACCATAGAAAGCGGTCGCGCCATCACTGTGAACTTCTGAACCGACCGAAAATGAGCACCTACCCGATCCTCGACCAAAAGGACACCCGCAGCGGCTTCGGCGAAGGCCTGCTTGAATTGGGCCGCAACAACCCCGATGTCGTGGCCCTATGCGCCGACCTTACCGGGTCGTTGAAGATGGATGCCTTCGAGAAGGAATTCCCCGAGCGGTTCATCCAGTGCGGGGTGGCCGAGGCCAACATGATGGGCATCGCAGCAGGCCTCACGATCGGTGGTAGGATCCCGTTCACAGGCACCTTCGCCAACTTCAGCACGGGCCGGGTCTATGACCAGATCCGCCAGAGCATAGCCTACGCCGGCAAGAATGTGAAGATCTGTGCCAGCCACGCTGGACTTACCCTGGGCGAGGATGGTGCGACCCACCAGATCCTGGAGGACATCGGCCTGATGCGCATGCTGCCCGGTATGGCCGTGGTGGTGCCCTGTGACCACAACCAGACCAGGCAGGCCACGATCGCGATCGCTGCCCATGAGGGTCCAGTATATCTCCGCTTCGGCCGACCGAAGTGGCCTGTGTTCATCCCTGCTGATATGCCGTTCCGGATCGGGAAGGCGCAGCTGTTGGTGGAAGGCCGCGATGTGAGCCTCTTCGCATGTGGGCACTTGGTGTGGAATGCATTGAAGGCCGCGGAGGAACTCGCAACGGAGGGCATCAACGCCGAAGTGATCAACGTTCATACGATCAAACCCTTGGACCAAGCCGCCGTCCTAGCTTCCGTTCGGAAGACAGGATGTGCGGTCAGCTGCGAGGAACACAACAAACACGGTGGCCTGGGGGATGCGATCGCCCAGACCCTCGCCATGCATGCCCCGACGCCGCAGGAATATGTGGCCGTGAACGACAGCTTCGGCGAAAGCGGCACTCCCATGGACCTGCTGAAGAAGTACGGCCTGGATGTGCCGGACATCGTTGCAGCTACCAAGCGGGCCGTCGCACGCAAATAGGACATACAGCGCGGAGAGCAGCATGAGCGACCTCTCCGATGCCGAACTGCTGCAACTCTTCCACAAGGAGGACAGCAGGCACTACGCCTTCAACCTGATCGTACGCCAGAATCAGGAACGGCTCTATGGTTTCGTGCGACGCATGGTAACGGACCACGAAGAAGCCCAGGACATCCTTCAGAATACATTCGTCAAAGCATGGAAAGGGCTGCCGAATTTCCGCGGGGACGCGCAACTGTTCAGTTGGTTGTACCGGATCGCACACAACGAATGCCTTGACCACCTCCGCAAGTTGCGGCGGGGGCTCTTCACGGACGGTGATGCTGTGATGGAACGACTCGCCAACACCGTGGACGACGCGACCTGTTTCAGTGGCGTGGAGATCGAGAAGCGATTGCAACGTGCTGTGATGCGGTTGCCCGATAAGCAACGCGCGGTCTTCACCATGAAATACTTCGAAGAACTCAAGTACGAGGAGATGAGCGCTATAACGGGAACCAGCGTAGGTGCCTTGAAGAGCAGCTACCACATCGCGGTGAAGAAAGTGGAACAATGGGTCACCGGCGATCAAACCGATTGATCCCGTCAACGTCAGAAGAACATGTCCGCCATGAACGAACATCGCGAGGACGACGATCTGGAAAGCCTCCCACCGTCCCTTCAGCGCCTGAAGGGAAGCGCACCCTTTGTGGTACCGGAAGGATTCTTCGAGCGTTTCCCGCATGCCGTGGGAGCGCAGATCGCGGAACGAAGTGGCCGAACATCGGAGCGGAATTGGTGGCGCGTACTTGGACCGGCCGCCTCACTGGCCACGCTGCTGGCCGTATTCCTATGGTGGTCCGTTAATGCCCCCACCACCAGTGCGGACCAGGATACCGGGGACGCCCACTGGACCTTGGCCGAACTGGATGCCTATGACCCGTTGGACGAGCATATCCTCCTGGAGGAAATGGGTGGACTTCCGGAATGGGACCGGGTGGACGTCGACTTGACCTCGGACGAACTACTGGCCTACATCGAATACTCCGACCTGGAATTGAACGAGGTCATTACCTACCTGGAATGAACATGCGCACACTGACGTTGATACTGGCTCTTTTCTTCGGCTTGCTGGCCTTTGCCCAGAGAGATGACATCAAGAGGTTGCCGCCGGAGCGTCTTCAAGAACTTAAAGCCCAAAAGGTGGCCTTCATCACCCAGCGCTTGGAACTGACCCCGGAAGAAGCACAGGTCTTCTGGCCCATCTACAACGCGTACGAAAAAGAACTGGACGATGTGCGCACGGCCATCGGACACAATAGACGGGAGGCCCGGGATCGCTCCGAGGTGACCGAGGCCAAGGCCAAGGAACTGCTCGCCAAGGAAATGGAGCTGGATCGGCTCGAAATGGAGATCCGTCACGCATACATCAAGCGCTTCGAGGATGCCGTAGGCGCTCCCAAAGCGCTCTTCCTTGGCAGATCCGAGCGGGAATTCACACGGGAGGTCATCCGCCAGATCAGGCAGGAGCGCCCCGATGGGCGGGGGGCACCTCCCCCCCGTTGAATCCTCCGGAGCCACCGGCTTGGTCCAAATGTGCTCAGCATCCACCGCCGAGACGGACCTTTGCGGCATGTCCGACATCAAGACCAGCTTCCGCCAGCACCTTGCACAGACCAGCCCCTTTCCATTGGGTCTCGATGTCGTGGGGGCCCAGGGGTGCAGGATATCCACCCGGGATGGCCGGAATTACCTCGACCTGGTGGCAGGCTTGGCGGTGAACAACGTGGGACACCGGCACCCTGAAGTTATCGCGGCCATCAAGGAGCAGTGCGACCGTTACCTGCACGTGATCCCCTATGGCGAGTTCGTGCAGGAACCACAGGTGCGCTTCGCCGAACGCCTCACGGCGCTGTTGCCCGACGGACTGGATAGTGTGTACTTCGTGAACAGCGGCACCGAAGCCATCGAGGCTGCCATGAAGTTGTCCAAACGCATCACCGGGCGAACTGGCCTGGTGGGCTGCCACAAGAGCTACCACGGCAGTACCCACGGTTCGCTGAGCATCACCGGCAACGAGACCAAGAAGTACCGCTATCGGCCACTCCTCCCGCACGTGGGCTTCATCACCTTCAACGAACCTACCGACCTGGGGTACATTACCTCAAATACGGCAGCGGTCGTTGTCGAACCCATCCAAGGCGATGCCGGTGTGCGGGTGCCTGATGCCAGCTGGCTGCGCGCGTTGCGCGCTCGATGCACCGAGGTTGGGGCGATGCTTGTATTCGACGAGGTCCAGACCGGTTTCGGGCGCACCGGAAAACGGTTCGCCATGGAGCACAGTGCCGTAGTGCCCGACATCCTCGTGCTGGGCAAGGCCTTGGGCGGTGGATTGCCCATGGGTGCCTTCATTGCCTCTCAAGAGCGCATGGACCTTTTGACACATGACCCCGTGCTGGGGCATATCACCACTTTCGGAGGGCATCCCCTGCCCTGCGTGGCCGGATCCGCGGCCCTGGACATCCTGGAGCGGGACCACCTCGCGGAAAATGCCGCCCGAATGGGCGCCCTGTTCAAGGAACTCTTGCGGCACCCGGCCATCATCGAGGTGCGGGGCGTAGGGTTGATGCTTGCCGTGGAATTGGGCGACCCGGAAAAGGTACAGCGGGTGGTCCATGGCTGCCTGGACCACAACCTTCTGGGCTTTTGGTTCCTGAGCTGCCCTACCGCCTTCCGCATAGCGCCCCCCCTGTGCATTTCCGACGCGGAAGTGCGAGAAGCCTGCGCTATCATTCTTGCTGAAGTGGGACGCCTGTGAACCCTTGCAGGGCTGGTACATTCGTACCCACCCACCACCAGATACGGCCACGGATGAACCAAGGACCGTCTACCGATGTTCCAATCTTGGACTCCGTTCCTCGTATGATGGCAACCTTTCCAAAGCGCTCTGATACGACCAATGGACACACCGTCTTAACTTAGGCCTCGCTTGGAAATGTTAAATCCCTCACAGTTCACACTCTACTCCATGAAAAATCTGCTACTCGGCCTTGCGGCACTGACGATCTCAGGCGCAGCCATTGCACAAGCCCCACATGTGTGTGGCACCGATGAGGTGCGACGTCGGCTGATCGCCGAGGACCCGACCTACCTGGAGCGCGAAGCCGCGTACAATGAAGAGATCCGCAGGATCATCGCTGAACGTGCCGAACTGCGCGATGATGAACTGGTCCTGACGATCCCCATCGTATTCCATATTCTGCACCAAAAGGGAACCGAGAATATCTCGAATGAGCAGATCTTGGATCAAATGGCCATCCTCAACAGGGACTACCGCAAGCTCAACACGGACCAGAATCTGGTCATCCCTGAGTTCCAGGAGCTGATCGGCGACGTGAGGATCGAATTCGCGCTCCCCACCAAGGATCCGTTCGGCAATTGCCACAACGGCATCGACCGTATCCAAACCGTGGGCACCTTCATTGGTGAAGACCGTTTCAAGCGAAACCAATGGCCTCGCGACCAGTACTTGAACGTCTGGATCGCACGCCGTATGCGCGATGGAGTAGCAGGATACGCCTATTATCCCGACGCCACCGCTGGATTCCTGCAGATCTTCGACGGCGTCATGCAATTGGCCAACTATACCGGCAGCATCGGAACCAGCAGCGTGAACAACTCGCGCACGTTGACACACGAGATCGGCCACTGTTTGAATCTGGCCCATCCTTGGGGCAACACGAATGAGCCTGGTGTGGTTTGTGGCGATGATGGTGTCGCGGACACCCCGATCACCAAGGGTTGGAATTTTTGCCCAAGTCCTGCTGCTTCGGCAGTGTGCGACCCGGATATCAAGGAGAACTACCAGAACTTCATGGATTACTCATACTGCTCACGCATGTTCACCGTTGGCCAAGTGGAGCGCATGCGTGCAGCTGCCTTCGCCACCACCGGGGAGCGGAGCAGCCTTTGGAGCGAAGAGAACCTTGTCCGCACCGGAGTTGCGGAAGGAAGCGAAGTGAGTTGTGCTCCGGTTGCTGACTTCTATGCGCAGGTCGGGACCAATCTGAACTTCCCTGACGTACCGTTCAATGCCATGTCCTGCACCGGCACCAACGTGCGCTTTGTGGATAATTCCAGCCGTGCCTTCGCTACTTCCTGGGAATGGACATTCCAAGACGGCAACCCGGCCACATCCACGGAGCGCAACCCAACGGTGCAGTTCACTTCACCCGGCTTCAAAAGTGTAACCTTGACGGTGAGCAACGATCAGGGTTCCAGCACCACCACCAATGCGTTCGCGGTGGAGATCGCCAATCAGGATGTTGCATGGCAGGCTCCTTACACAGAGAGCTTCGAGGTCAACGAAGGCATCTGGCCCTTCAGCGCCCACAACCACGACAACAACTACTCGACCTGGCAGCTGTTCGAGGGTGCAGGTGCCAGCGGAAATAAGTGTGCCCGCCTGAACAGTGGGGAGCGCAACCCCTTCGACATCATCAACCCAACGAACGGTTCCGACATTGATGATCTGGTGACTCCCAACATGAACCTCTCCGGCGTCTCATCCGCTGTGCTGGGATTCTATTACTCCTATTCCACCCAGACCACGGACCTGGCGAACGTTACGGAAAAATTGGAGATATTCTCCTCCACCGATTGCGGCCGAAGCTGGCAGTTGCGGACTTCCATCGCGGCCCAGAACTTGGTGACCAACGGTGCTACCACCGGCGCAGGGAATTGGGTTGCACGTAACATCACCTTGCCACAAAGTGTGTTGACCAACAACGTTCGCTTCCGTTTCCGCTTCACCTCGAGCGAATTCAGTGGCGACCTGTTCCTGGATGATATCAACGTCGGTATCGCTGTGGGCATGGATGACGTTGCAGGTGACGCTCTGCTCAACATCTTCCCCAACCCATCCAACGACCTGTTCAATGTACAGGTGTCAGGCATGGACCGCTTTGCCACCCAGGTGACCATTCAAGACCTTCGCGGAGCTATTGTGTACGACCATGTCGTCGCGCCCCAAGGTGCTGTTGGCATTGAGATCAGCAGCCGTGCGCTGGGCCTGGCCGAAGGCATGTATGTTGTTCGCGCCAACA
>CAYQMC010000173.1:0-6290 GCA_964418285.1 uncultured Chryseobacterium sp. | reverse complement strand
CAATGGCCGCTTGGCCAAGGAGCTTGTAGCTGTGCCGATCCCACAACGGAAAGGCGACCCCGTTCTTTTCGGTCAGGACGAGTTCGTCAAGGCAGCGACCACCTTGGAAGGCCTGGCCCGGTTGCGCCCCGCGTTCCGCAAGGATGGCAGTGTTACGGCAGGCAATGCCAGTGGGCTCAACGATGGGGCGGCTGCGGTGCTGGTAGCCAGCGATGCCGGGTTGAAGACCCACGGCCTGAAGCCCCTGGCCCGCATCGTGAGCAGCGCTGTGGTAGGCGTGGAGCCGCGCATCATGGGCATCGGGCCGGTGAATGCCACCAAGCTCGCGTTGAAGCGCGCCGGGCTCACACTGGCCGATATCGACATCCTGGAACTGAACGAAGCCTTTGCTGCACAAGTGCTCAGCTGCACACGTGGTCTTGGCCTTGCCGACAACGACCCACGCATCAACCCGAACGGTGGCGCGATCGCCCTTGGACATCCGCTTGGCATGAGCGGTGCCCGCCTGCTCCAAACAGCCGCGCTTGAACTACAGGCCAGTGGGAAGCGCTATGCCCTCTGTACCATGTGCATCGGGGTCGGGCAGGGTTATGCGACCATCATCGAACGTGCTTAAGCCCAAAAGCAGGATCGTTCTGAACGATCGCACTGCGTGGTCGGGGTATTAGCTTCGTCCTCTCATCGTTGTCTCCCATGCAAGCTCCTGAACAGATCAACCTATACATCGCCGAACAGCCCGAATGGCAACGCATGCTTATGGTGCGTGTCAGGCAACTCATCCATTCCTTGGACGAGAATATCGTGGAGAACTGGAAAGGGTCGGCTCCCCATTTCGAGAACGGTGGCCTGGCGATCGGGGTACACGCCTTGAAGACCTGCGTAAGCATTTGGTTCTACAAGGGAGCCACTTTGAAAGATAACCATGGCCTGTTCCAACCAAGCGAGAAGGACAGCGAGCGCGAACTGCGCAAGTATAAATTGCATGAAGGGGACATGATCAACGAGAAGGCTTTCGTTGATCTGCTCCGGCAATACCTCGCACAGAGCAAGGCCCAAGCGGTAGGGTCGGATGCGAAACCCCAGCGCAGGACATTGGAGCTACCCGCTGAACTGGAGCAGGTGCTGCTGAACGATGAAGAGGCCAAAGGAAGGTGGGACAAGCTTTCGCATGGCCACAAAAAGGAGTATGTGGAATGGATCACCGATGCCAAGCAGGACGAGATCCGCAAGCGACGCATTGCGAAGTCCTTGGAAATGATCCGCGACGGCCGCACCCAAGGCGATACCCAGAAGGTGGGCTGAAGCGTTCCCTAATGAACGTAGACCGGCCCACTTTGCAGTGGGCCGGTCTGCGTTCAGCGCTGTGCTGCGTGAACATCCCTTGGAAAGAACAAGCCCCTGCATCCGGAGGGATACAGGGGCTCATCGAAACAATGGGGCAATACCTACCCCTTCTTCTCTTGGTGCTTGGCGAAACGCTTGTTGAACTTGTCAACGCGGCCAGCTGTATCCACCAACATCATCTTACCCGTGTAGAAGGGGTGCGAGGTGTGGCTGATGTCCAGCTTCACCAATGGGTATTCGTTACCGTCCTCCCAGGTAACGGTGTCCTTGGTGTTCGTGCAACTCTTGCCAATGAACATGTAGTCGTTCGACATGTCCTTGAACACCACGAAACGGTAGTTGCTGGGGTGGATATCCTTTTTCATCGCCTTGGTCTTTGTGGTCCACCTATCGCGGACGGGGTGCAAAAGTAGGTGTAACTTTCATTCTGGCAAACAGGTTGGTCAAAGGCAATGATCCTTGCCCTTCCGCGTAAATGCCCCCGAAGGTCCATCTTTGCACGCCTTGAACACCTTACGCACCCTTTCGCTCGTGGCCCTCTTGGCGGCTGTCCTCTTCGGCTGCCGGCGGGATGAATTGTTCACTGAAGAGCAGGGCATCCGCTTGGAATTCAGCCAGGATACCGTGCTGTTCGATACCATCCTTACCACGGTAGGTTCGGTCACCAAGCGATTTATCGCTCGCAATACCGCTAACAGGGCCGTGCGTGTGGACGTCTCCCTGGCGGGCGGCACACCCTCCCCCTTCCGGATCAATGTGGACGGCTCCTCCGGGGTTTCCTTCCAGGATGTGGAGATCCTGGGTGGCGACAGCATCTACGTTTTCGTGGAAGCCAACCTGGAACAGAACAACACCAACAATCCCCTTGTCCTGGAGGACCAGATACTCTTCAACACCAACGGCACCGAACAGGACGTTCTGTTGGTGGCCTGGGGGCAGGATGCGCACTTCTTCTTCCCCAACAGGTCGATCCAAGGCTTCCCTCCTTTCAGCATCATCGCCGGGGAGGACGACCAAGGCCAAAGCACCTGTGAAACGGTCATATGGCCGAACGACAAACCATACGTGGTCTATGGCTATGCCGTTGTGGATTCGTGCAGCACGTTGCGGATAGACCCCGGTGTGAAAGTCTACATGCATGGTGGCAGTGGCCTTTGGGTCTACCGCTGGGGGCAATTGCGTGCGGAAGGAACGCTGGACCAACCCATCATCTTCCAAAGTGACCGATTGGAGCCTTTCTATGCAGAGTTGCCTGGCCAATGGGACCGCATCTGGATCAACGACGGGCCCGCCGGGCAGGACAACAAGCTGGAGAACGTGTTGGTGAAGAACGCCCTGGTGGGCATCCAATGCGAGACCTGGCCACTGATACCGGACGCACCCACCAGTGCCGCCAAGCTTGAGCTGAACAACGTGAATATCCGCAATTGCAGCGCAGCCGGGATCCTGAGCCGCAACTACCGCATCACCAGCAACAACTTGTTGGTGGGCGATTGCGGCCAATACAGCGTGGCCCTGACCGGTGGGGGTGAGTACTTCTTCAACCACAGCACCATCGCCAACTACTGGGATTACGGCATCCGGCAGACCCCTGCCTTCATCGTGACCAATACGTACCCGGACATCACCGGGGCCTTGCAGATCCGGGAGATCGAGAACAGCACCTTCACCAACGGTATCATCCACGGCAGCAACACGAACGAGTTCCAACTGGAGTTCGATGCCGCACTGGAGCCGCAGTTCACGTTCGACCGTTTCATGCTGCGGACCGATCAACCCACGAACAACCCGGCGTGGTTCCCCTTTACGGACAGGATCTACCGCAACCAAGATCCTGGCTTTGTGAGCACTGTGGACCGTGACTTCCGGCTTGGTCAGGGCTCCTTTGCCCGCAACAAGGCCACCTCCAGCACCATCGAGGCCATCCGCGACCTGAAGGGCGACCTGCGGAATTGCGACGGACAGGGCTTCGACCTGGGCTGTTACGAGTGGTGCCCCTGAGCGGGTGTTACGATGACCGCGCCACCGCAAGGCCTATCAACAGGGCATTGTTGGCCGTTCTTTCCCGGTATATCATCAACAGCATGCTTGTGGAAACAAGCTCACCCCCACCCGGGGTCGCCCCATGCCGTCGGGACTACTTTCGCCACGCCCAAGCAATGGAATGCGCTTGGGGAGCAATGAGCGAGAACGAGATCCGCGCCCTGATCACCCTGATCGACGACCCCGATGAGGACATCTATTGGGAGGTGCGCAGTCGGATCGTTTCCTTGGGTGGACCCGTGGTCGCCGACCTGGAACGCGCTTGGGAGACCGATGATCTGGGAGACCTGTTCCGGAACCGCATCGAGGACATCCTGCACACCATACACCTCGGGGGGGTCACCGATCGCTTGAAGGCCTGGCGCGATTCGGGCGGCGAAGACCTGCTGGAGGGCGCCTTGATCATAAGCCGATACCGCTATCCGGAATTGGACGAACAGAAGGTCAAGGCCCGCTTGGCCTCCATCCGCCAGGATATCTGGCTGGAGTTGAACGATCACCTGACCGCCTTCGAAAAGGTGCGGGTATTCAACCACATCTTCTTCCAGATCCATAGCTTCAGGGGCAACAAGCGCAACTACCACGCTCCACAGAACAGCTACCTGAACGAAGTGCTGGACAGTCGCAAAGGCAACCCCTTGTCCCTGGCGATCATCTACCAAGTGCTGGCCGAAGACCTGGGTCTGCCGCTGCGCGGTGTGAACCTTCCGAACCACTTCGTACTGGCCTATTTGGACGAGGAGAGCATTGGCGGTGCCGACAGCGGGCAGGACGGTGAAGAGAGCGTGCTGTTCTATGTGAACGCCTTCAGCGGCGGGGACATCCTGGGGCGGAACGAGATCAACGAATTCCTCGAGAAACTCAACATCCCACCGCGCCCTTCCTTCTACAGCCCCTGCATCAATATGGATATCATCCGCAGGCAATTGAACAACCTGGCCACCAGCTACAGCAAGATGGGCGATAGCGAACGCGCGCAGGACCTGGAACGCCTGCGTGACCTGCTTGGGCCGGTGGAGTAGCTGCTGCAGGTCCTGGGGAAGCATCCTGGAGCCCACCGCCATGAAAAAGACCTTCCTACTTCTACTGGCATCGGGGGTCACATACTTCTCCCACGGGCAAGGAGTGGAACCCCGGATCCAAGCCTATTGGGGTACCAACCTGCTGACTTCGCCCGGCACCGATATCGTATCCAGCCCAGGTCGCACAGGCGGCATCGGCGCTGCGTTCACCGTCGGCAATGGCTGGGAACGCAAGATCCGCTTGCACCCTGGCGTAGCTTTCACCGGCAGCGCCTACCGCACGCGCATGGCCTACCGCGTGTTCTTTGTCACTGTGCGCAACAGCATCCAGGCCGACCTGCTGCTGGCCTTTCCCCAAATGAACGGTGCCACCTTGGTGGTCGGTTCGTTCTTTGGGCGTGTGCAGCGCGCGCGGGCGGTCTTCGAACAAGGCGAGCAGAGCAGCGCGTTCCAGGGCTTTTCCACCGCCCGGCTCATGGCCGAACACTTCCCGGTGGAACGCGAGGCGGGCATCGTACTCGGCTACCGCTTCCCCTTCAGCGAAAGCGGGCGCTTCGGTCTGGACCTGCAGCTGCGCCAGCATCTGCTGCCCTTGGTGGAGCAGGACCAGTTCTTTGCGCTGCAATTCTCGCCGGACCAACAGGTGTTGGCCACCAACACGCGTCCTACGATCCTCGCCATCGGAGCCTATCTACGCTTGAAATAGGCCGCTGATCAGAACGGGTACAGGATGGGAATGAGGGCAGTGGCCAGCACCCAGAAGACGATCTGGAGGGGGAACCCGACCTTGAAGAAATCACGAGCCTGATAACGGCCCGCCCCGTAGATCATGGTATTGGTCTGGTAGCCGATGGGCGTCATGAAGCTGGCGCTGGCACCGAACACAACAGCCATCAGGAAGGGTGTGGGACTCAAGCCCAGAGCCGCCGCGGTGCTTATCGCGATGGGTGCCACCAGTGCGGCCGTGGCGGTGTTGCTCATCACCTCGGTTAGCAGGGTGGTCACCAGATAGAGACCGCTTACGATGGCGATGGGGCCACCCCATTCCCCCAGCAGGTCGATGAGGCCGCCCGCCAGCCTGTCGGCCAAGCCGCTCTTGTGCATGGCCATGCCCAGGCTCAAGGCCCCCGCCATCAGGAAGAAGATCTTCCAATCGATGGCCTCGTAGACGTCCTTCATGGTCATGGTGCGTGCCAATACCAGCACCACCACCCCGGCAAGCGTTGATACCACCACGGGCAGCAGTTCCAAGGAAGAACTGAGCACCACTGCCAGCAAGACCAGTGTCACCACAGCGAAACGGCGTTTGTCGAATTCGGCCATGCCCTCCTGTTCCGCAAGGATCACGAAGGGTGCATCGTGCTGGGCCTCCATCTTCTTGATGCGCTGGACGAAGTGCGACTTCACCTCAGCAAGGATCACATCCCCACTGCGCAACACGGTATCGTAGAGCCGGTCGTGTACCAGTTCCTCGCGCTGCCGCACGGCCAGGGGCACAGCCCTGAAGCTGCGGATCAGGTCGGCATCGCCCAGGGTCTTTCCTTCCAATGGACTGCTGCTGGTGATCACCAGTTCAACAAGGGTGGTTCCGCGGGCCTTCATATCGTCGTTGGCCACGCGGAGCATAGGCTGAACGGTGATGTGTGCACGCTCCTTCAAGGCCCGGATGCGCCCCACATCACAGCGCACCTGAAGGAGGTCGCCTGCTTGCAGCACCATATCGCCCGCTGGCAACGTGAAACGCTGCCCCGACCGGCGGATCTCGATGATATCCATCTCGAGTTCCTTCACCAGTGTACTATCCATGATCCGCTTGCCCACACTGGGCGCGGAAGGCAATAGCTCGATCTCGGTCAGGTATCCGCGCATGCCGAAACGATC
>CAYQMC010000172.1:0-6459 GCA_964418285.1 uncultured Chryseobacterium sp. | reverse complement strand
TGGTCCAGCCTGCCGCCACTATTGGTGGCATCATAGGGACTGGGTACATCCCACCCGAAGACCTCGGTAAGGTTCACATCGATACCGTCGTTCTCGAAGAGTAGCGCACTCTGGTTGAACAAGCCTGTGATATAGTTGGTGGCACCCACCACGCCACCTTTGTTCTGGTGGATATCATAAGCCACTTCCCAGTAGTAGCCCACGCAGCGAACGGTGCGATCGTCGCCGGCCTCTGCAGAATGCGGTTGGCCCTGCAGGGGCTCCTTGGGCGGAGTGCAAGTGCTTCCGGAAGAAGCACGCAAACGGTCATCCCGGTACAGGACATGGTAGCCCTCGGGTGCTTCCTCGAACGGGCCGACCACCAACTGCCCCTGTGCATCCGACACAAGGCCCATGACCATATCAGGGAAGATGCTGATGGCGGCGATGGAGCCAGGATCACCGCGCACCGAACCACGGTAATGCACTCCGCCATCATAGGAGACCGCCGAGCCACTACTGGCTATACGTACCTGGAAGCCATCGGCGAATGGATCCACACGCTCCAGCTCCAGTACCATACCACCAGCCGAAGCCGGCAACTGCAAAGCGAGCAAGGGTGAAGCGGCTCGCACACTGCTCGCCGCTGCCGTTCCGTCCAGCACCAGAACATCGGCGGAGGTAAGCGCTTTGTCCCAAAGGACTTTGGTGGCCGGTGATGCCGGAATGCTACGGAAAAGCACCAGGGGCTGGAAGCGAGAACCTTGTTCCTTCAGTTCCGCAATGCGCTTCGATACCTGGCCTTGGGCCATGCCGAACGACGAGATAAGCAGGAAAAGCAGACCGATGGCGTGGCCCTTCGAGAGTCGTTGATACAGCCTGGGCAAGAAGAAGCGTTGTCTAAAGTACTGCCCATCACCCACATGCGACACCCGACCGGCATCTCTGCCTGGAGGGCTGTTACGCCCAGAAGGGACCTATTGCAGCCCGCGCTTCTTCAGCAAAGGCTGCACGTTCGGCTCACGTCCGGTAAGCTTCCGGTACAGTTCCTTGCCATCACTGCTACCTCCGGAGGCAAGCACCAGTTCCCGGTAGCGCAAGCCACTGTCACGGGTCATACCTCCGTTCTGCTTCATCCATGCATGGGCATCTGCCTCCAGCACCTCGCTCCACAGGTAGGCGTAATAACCCGCGCTGTATCCCCCACCCCAGATGTGGCTGAAGTATGGCGTGCTGTAGCGGGGCGGAACTGCACCCAACGCGATGCCGTGCTTCTGCAACACCTCGGCTTCGAAGGCCAGCGGGTCCTCCACTTCCGGCGCGTCCGCGGAAAGCATGTGCCACTCCAGATCGAGCAGGGCCGCAGCCAGGTATTCGGTGGTGGCGTAGCCCTGGTTGAAGCGGGTGCTGGCCAACAGCTTATCGGCCATGGCCTGCGGCATGGGTTCGTTGGTCTCGTAGTGGCGTGCGTAGTTGGCGAACACCGTGGGTTCCAGCATGAAGTTCTCCTGGAACTGGCTGGGGAACTCCACGAAGTCGCGGGGTACGTTGGTACCGCTGAAGTAAGGGTGCTTCACGCGGCTCAGCATGCCGTGTACACCGTGGCCGAACTCGTGGAAGAGGGTGCGCACATCGTCCCAACCGATCAATGCGGGTTCGCCTGTTGCTGGCTTGACGTAGTTGCAGCTGTTGGTGATCACGGGCAGGTCGTCCAGCAGGAAGCTCTGGTCGATGAAGCTGCTCATCCACGCCCCGCCTTGTTTGCTTTCGCGGGCGAAGAAGTCGCCATAGAACAGGCCGATCCCGCTTCCATCCGCATCGAAGACCTCCCACACCCGTACATCAGGATGGTAGACCGGAATGTTGTTCCGTTCATTGAAAGTGATGCCAAAGAGCTTTTCGGCCGAGAAGAAGACGCCGTTCTTCAGCACGCTGTCCAGCACCAGGTAAGGCTTGATGGACGCCTCGTCCAGATCGAATTCGGCCTTGCGGACCTGCTCGGCGTAGAAGTCCCAATCGTAGGGCATGAGCTTCTTCGCCTGGCCGTTCGTTCGCTCGTACGCATACTGCTTGTCCATCATGGCTTGCAGCTTCTCCGCCTCGGCCTGTGCGTTCTTCACCGCCGCTGGCACCATACCGATCAGCAATTCCAAGGCGGCCTCAGGTGTGCCGGCCATCTCATCGGCAAGCACGAATGCCGCGTGGTTGTCATAGCCCAGCAACTTGGCACGTTCGGCGCGAAGCTTGGCCTGGCGGGCCACTCCTTTCAGGTTGTCGTTGGCACCACCTTGGGAGCAACGTTCGACCGAAGCCTTGTAGACCTCCTCGCGTAAGCTGCGGTCCTTCAAGCTGGCAAGCACAGGCTGTTGGGTGGTGTTGCTTAATGTGAGCAACCATTTGCCTTCCTTGTCCTTTGCCTTGGCAGCATCGGCGGCGGCAGCGATCTCCGCCTCGCCCAAGCCTTCCAATCGGGCCACATCGTCCACCACAACGGCACCGCCATTGGTTGCCGCCAGCACGTTATCACTGAACTGTGTGGAGAGTTTCGAAAGCTCTTCGTTGATGGCCTTCAGCTTTTCCTTGCCAGGCTCGTCAAGAAGTGCCCCGCCACGTACAAAGGCGGTGTAGCGGCGTTCCACCAAGCGCTTTTCCACAGGATCAAGTCCAAGTGCCTCGCGCTGGTCGTACAGCGCCTTGATGCGTGCGAAAAGGCGCTCGTCCATGCTAATGGCATCGCTGTGGGCTGAAAGCATGGGCGACAGTTCAGCGCGGAGCTTTTGCAAGCCCTCGTTGGTGTGAGCACCCACCAGGCCGTACATAACCGAACTTGCCCGGGTCAACAACCGGCCCGAACGCTCCAGCGCTTCGATGGTGTTGGCGAAGGTGGCCGGATCGGGGTTCGTGACAATGGCCTCCACCTCGGCCAATTGTCGCTTCATACCTTCCTCGATAGCGGGTTTGAAGTTGTCCTGCTCGATCCAGTTGAAGTCCGGCGCGTTGTAGGGAAGTCCGGTATCGATGAAGCGATCGAGTTCGAGGGAGGTACTCTTTGCCTCTGGTTCAGGGGTGGTGCAGGCAGCGCTCATCAGTAGAATGGTGGCATGCGGAAAGGTGGACGGTCTTGTTCATGGCTTTTCACGGTCCACTCCATCGGTGGGACGCAAAGCTATGATCGGCAGGGACCATGAACATCGCCCAGGGATCCCCAGAAACGAAATGAACCTGGCTCGCGCGACCAAGAAGCTGTCAAACGTTGAAGAGGAAGTGCATCACATCCCCATCCTTCACGATGTACTCCTTACCCTCGACGCGAAGTTTGCCAGCAGCGCGACATGCGGCCTCGCTCCCCAATGTGATAAAATCGTTGTACGACATCACCTCGGCCCGGATATACCCTTTCTCGAAGTCGCTGTGGATGACGCCAGCAGCTTTGGGGCCGGTGTCGCCTTGATGGATGGTCCAGGCACGCACCTCCTGCACACCGGCGGTGAAGTAGGTCTGGAGCCTCAACAGGTGATAGGCCGCATGGATGAGTTTGTTCACGCCGGGTTCATCCAGACCGATGTCCGATAGGAACATCTCGCGCTCTTCGGGAGTCTCGAGCGAAGCGATCTCCGCTTCGATTGCAGCGGTAACGAAGATCACTTCAGCATTCTCATGTGCCACGGCGGCCTTCACCTTATCCACATAGGCATTGCCGGTCACAGCGCTCTTTTCGTCCACGTTGCACACGTACATGACGGGCTTGGTCGTCAGGAGCTGGAACTCGTTCAGCAAGGCAGGGTCGGTGTTGGCATCGATCGCGGCACGCGCACTCTCACCCCGCAGCAGGTGCTCGCGGATACGGGTCAGCAGATCGAAACGACGCTTCGCCTCCTTCTCCCCGATCTGGGCCTGCTTCTCCACTTTCTTCAGGCGCGCCTCCACGGTCTCAAGGTCCTTCAGCTGCAGTTCGATGTCGATGACCTCCTTGTCGCGCACAGGATCCACGTCGCCATCCACGTGTACCACGTTAGAGTCATCGAAACAGCGCAATACATGCAGGATGGCATCGCACTCGCGGATGTTGCCCAGGAACTGGTTGCCGAGCCCCTCACCCTTGCTGGCGCCCTTCACGAGGCCGGCAATGTCCACGATCTCCACCGTGGTGGGGATGATACGCTGGGGTTTCACCAGCTCGGCGAGCTTGTTGAGGCGCGCATCGGGCACGGTGATGGTGCCCACGTTCGGCTCGATCGTGCAAAACGGAAAATTCGCGGCCTGGGCCTTGGCGTTACTAAGGCAGTTGAACAAGGTGCTCTTACCCACGTTGGGAAGGCCTACGATGCCACATTTGAGTGCCATTGGAAATGCTGGGGACTACACGAACGTCGTTCGGTCGGCGTTCGGGCCGCGAAAGTAGGCTTCCTGAAGCAGCGGTACCTTCGTGCACTACCCCGTTCATGCATGGCGATCGATCCAGAACGCGCTCGTGCGCTCACTCCCGGCTGTGAGCATGTCCTGCACTTCAACAGCTGCGGTTCAAGCTTGATGCCCACGCCGGTGCTGGAGGCTGTAAAAGCACACCTTGACCTCGAAGCCCGCATTGGCGGCTACGAGGCGGCCGCCGAAGCCATGCCGAGATGGGAGCGCGCATACGATGCCATCGCCACGATGTTGAACTGCAAGCGTGAGGAAGTGGCCATTACCGAGAATGCCAGCCGGGCCTGGGACCTGGCCTTCCACGCCATACCTCTGAAGGCCGGAGACCGCATCCTCACCGCCCACGCCGAATATGTGAGCAACTGGCTGGCCTTCCTGCTGGTGAAGCAACGGACCGGCTGCACGGTGGAATTGGTCCCCGATGATGCGTTCGGGCAGATCGACCTTGAGACACTACGCCAAATGATGGACGAGCGAGTGAAATTGGTGGCGCTTACCCATGTTCCCAGCAGCAACGGCCTGATCAATCCGGCCAAGGAAGTGGGCGACATCGTACGGGGCAGCAATGCCCTGTATCTGCTTGACGCCTGCCAAAGCGTAGGACAGCTCCCGCTCGATGTACAGGCCATCGGCTGTGACATGCTCAGTGCCACAGGGCGCAAATTCCTGCGTGGTCCACGCGGAACCGGTTTCCTGTATGTGCGGAACGAAGTGCTGGACCGCCTTGAGCCGGTGTTCATCGAGCACCAGTCGGCCACTTGGGAGAGCCGCGACAGGTTCACGTGGCGGAACGACGCGCGCCGTTTCGAGACCTGGGAAAAGAGCTACGCCAACGTCATCGGCCTGGCCGAAGCGGTGGACCATGCCCTGTATTGGGGGCTGGACGCGATCGCGGAACGCGTGCAATTCCTGGCTGTAGGTCTACGAGAGCGCTTGGACGACCTGCCTGGAGTGCATATGCATGACCTCGGAGTGGACAAGAGCGGCATCGTCACCTTCACGGTGGAAGGACATGACCCACTGGATATCATGAAGCACCTTACCGAACAGCGCATCAATGTGACGATGGGGCGCAAGGAGATCGCGCGCCTGGACCTGGAACACCGTGGCCTGGACAAGGTGGTCCGGGCCTCCACCCATTACTTCAACACGGAGGACGAGGTGGAACGCTTCGTCCGGACCATCCAAGGCTTGTCCATGAATGGATAGAGGCCGCAACGGAGCATGCCCCGTTCGACCCCTACCCGAGTGCCGACCGAACCAAAACCGCTTTCCGGCCAGCACACGAAGTAGGTCACGAATTGGGGCTTTCGTATGGCAGAAAGGACAACTTTCGACCAACGCCGCTCAGGGCTTCCTGAACACTAGAAAATGCTGCCACGGAAGTCCGTTCCATGAGGACGCCCATTCCAGTCCGGCAGCTTCCATTTCCTTCACGGCTTGCTCCTTGCTCATCTTGTGGAGAGGCTTGATGGGCACCATCGGGTCCTCTCCGCGGAATTCCACCAGAAAGAGCAGGGCACCGGGCTTCATCGCCGCCACAATGCCTGACATCATTTCGTACGGGTGATCGAACTCGTGGTAAACATCCACCATCAACACCTTGTCGATGCGCTCCGACGGCAGCTTGGGGTCGGTGATGGAACCCAAGGTGGGCTCCACATTGTGTAGGCCCTGAGCCATGCTTCGCGCAAAGACCGAATCAAGCATGGGCGGCTGGATGTCAACGGCGTAAACCCTACCCTCGGGAACCAAGCGGGCCATCCGGATACTGTGGTAGCCCGTGCCGCAACCGATATCCGCGACCACGTCGGTGGGTTCCAGTTGCATTCGGGCGATCATCTTCACCGGACGTTCCTCCCGCTCGCGCTCCGGGCGGTCCAGCCACTCGGCATGGGCATGATGCATGGTGTGGGAGATCTCGCGCCCCAAGTACCACTTTCCGATACCATCGGCACTGCCCGCACGGTATTCATAGGAACCGCCCTCCTCCACCGATTGAGCGTGACCGATCGGATGAAGGCCCAGCAGTGCAAGAAGAAGGGCGGCGGTGCGCAT
>CAYQMC010000171.1:0-6473 GCA_964418285.1 uncultured Chryseobacterium sp. | reverse complement strand
GGTTACATCCCGGAGAACATCCTGGTATACATCGCAGTGGACCGCAGGCAGCGCGGCAAGGGCTTGGGCAAGGGACTGATGCAGGAGGCCATGTCCAAGGCGAAGGGAGCCATCGCTCTGCATGTTGAACCCGATAACCCGGCGCGAAAACTGTACGAAGCACTCGGCTTCACCAACAAGTACCTCGAAATGCGTCTGCATCGATGATCGATGAACAACACGAACTGGCCGTGGACAAGGACCTGCTCGAAGAGCTTGTAGCGCTTCGCCGCGAACTGCACGCCCATCCGGAAACCGCGATGGAAGAGGAGTGGACGTCCAAGCGTATCACCACCTATCTGGATACCCTGAAGCCCGATGAACTGCTCACCGGCATCGGTGCCACCGGTGTAATGGCGCGCTTCGATGGAAAGGGCGAGGGTCCGGTGCTGCTCTTCCGTTGCGAGTTGGACGCGCTGCCGATCGAGGAGGAGAACGACTTCGAATACCGCTCCGCCATCGATGGAAAGTCGCACAAATGCGGGCACGATGGCCACATGACGATCCTATGCGGCCTGGCCAGAAAACTCTCGGACGAACGACCGGTCAAAGGCACCGTTTGGCTGCTCTTCCAACCTGCTGAAGAGAACGGTGAAGGTGCGAAGGCCGTACTGGAGGACGCGCGCTGCAAGGCGTTGGAATTCGACCGCGTCTTCGCACTGCACAACCTGCCTGGTTTTCCGAAGGGAAGCATCCAAATGCGCGATGACACGTTCACGGCAGCTGTCAATAGCATTGTGATCACCCTGAAAGGCAGGACTTCGCACGCCGCCGAACCCGAGCATGGGATCAACCCTGCCGCGGCCATGGGCGAGATCATCTCCCGTTCCCTTGCGTTGGACCACAACGTACCCGGCGACCCGCACATGCGTGTGGTCACTCCGGTGTATGCACGTCTTGGAAGCAAGGACTATGGCATCTCGGCCGGGAGGGCCGAGGTACACATCACACTACGGTGCTGGCATGATGCCGAGTTGGAACAACTTCAACGGTGCATCGAGGATGTGGCACGTGAAGTTGCCGGGCAACACCACCTCAAACTCGATATCGCCTACACGCAGCATTTCCACGCCAACCGGAACGATCCCGCCACGGTGGACATCGTACGGAAGGCCGTCGAAGCTGTCGGTCTGAAGGTCGAGGAACGGACCCATCCCTTCAAGTTCGGTGAGGACTTCGGCCTGTTCACCGCGAAGTTCCCAGGTTGCATGTTCGGTTTGGGAGCAGGTGAGCACACGCCGGCCCTGCACAATCCCGATTACGATTTCCCGGAAGACATCATCCCACATGGGATCGCTGTATTCGAGCGGATCATCCGCGATCAAGCCTGAATGTTCGAACCCTGCACCATCACCATCAGCCGCTCGGCGTTGAAGAACAACATCGGGTTCCTGCGGCATCGCCTCGGGGATGCGCGCCTTTGCGGTGTGGTGAAAGGGAACGCGTATGGCCATGGATTGAAGCCCTACATCCCCCTCGCCATGGAACTCGGTGTCGACTACTTCGGTGTGTACTCGGCGGACGAGGCATGGTACGTGGTGGAGCACCTGCGCAAGTGTCCCGACCTCTTCATCATGGGCATGGTGGAAGGTGAGGCGCTGGTATGGGCGATCGAGAACAACGTGGAGTTCAATGCGTACGACCTGCCACGTCTGGATGCGGCATTGAAGCTGGCGACCAAGCTGAAGAAGAAGGCGCGCATCCACATCGAAGTGGAGACTGGCATGCACCGCACAGGATTTGATGCGAAAGCCCTGCCCGCTGCGATCGAACGCTTGCAGAAAGGCGCCGATCAGGTGGAACTTATGGGCCTCTTCACGCATTTCGCCGGTGCGGAAAGTCGCAGCAACGATGAACGCGTCACCACACAGATGGCCTTGTTCGAAAGGGCGCGTAACTGCTTCGAGCGTGCTGGCTTGTATGCGCGCTATGCGCACCAGGCCTGTTCAGCCGCGGTGATGAACTATCCGCATACGGTGGGTCCCATGGCGCGCGTGGGCATCATGCAATACGGCTACTGGTCCAATCAGGAAACGTGGTTCCGCTATAGCGCGGCGAGCGGTGGTAATGTGGATCCACTACAGCGCATAATCGGTTGGCAGAGCCGGATCATGGCCATCACCGAGGTGGAGGCGGGTGGTCATATCGGCTATGGAGCTAGCTGTGAAGCCCTGCATCCCATGCGTATCGCCGTGGTACCCGTGGGCTATGCGCATGGTTTCACCCGCGGGCTCAGCAATTTCGGCCGGGTACTCGTGCGGGGGCAACAGGCGCCTGTCACCGGTATCGTGAACATGAACGCCATCAGCGTGGATGTCACGGACATCGAAGGGGTGGAGCGCGGCGATGAAGTGGTGCTGATCGGCGAACAAGGTGGGCAGTGTATCACCGTGTCCTCCTTCAGCGAAATGAGCGAAGTGCTGAACTACGAATTGCTTACCCGACTTCCGCGGACCATCCCGCGCAAGATCATCGCATAGCCATGGCCTACCTCAAACTCTACCGTGATAAGTTGCGAAAGAACCATGCGGTACTGGATCAGTGGTTCACTGCGAACGATATCGAATGGGGTGTTGTCACAAAGCTGCTTTGCGGCAACAAGAACTACCTGAAGGAACTGGTCGACCTTGGAGTGACCGAGATGCACGATACGCGCATCAGCAACCTGAAGGCCATCAAATCCATTGCACCACAGGTACAGACCGTTTACATCAAGCCACCCGCAAAGCGTAGCTTGGGCAGCGTCGTGCGCTATGCCGATGTGAGCTTCAATACCGACCTCTCGACCATCACGGGATTGAGCGCTGAGGCGGTCGAACAGGACCGCATCCACAAGGTGATCATCATGGTGGAGATGGGCGACCTGCGCGAAGGTGTGATGGGCGACCACCTCAGCGATTTCTACGCGCAGGTGTTCCAATTGCCGAACATCGAGATCATCGGCATCGGTACCAACTTGAACTGCCTCAACGGCATCATGCCCTCGGCGGACAAGTTGGTGCAGCTTAGTCTCTATAAGCAGTTGATCGAGGTACGCTTCGATCGGGTGATCCCTTGGGTGAGCGGTGGCACCACAGTAACGTTGCCATTGCTGCTGAGCAAGGAGCTACCCAAGGGCTTGAACCATTTCCGCATTGGAGAGGCGCTCTTCTTTGGCGCCGACCTCTTCACCGGAGGTGTTTTGCCAGGCATGGAGGCCGATGTGTTCAAGCTATTTGCCGAAGTGATCGAGCTCTATGAGAAGCCCGTTATCCCCACCGGTGTTCAGCAGGCGAACCCCTCGGGCGTGATGCACGAGTTCGATGATGCCGACCGTGGTCGAACCACCTTCCGCGCCATCCTGGACATTGGTCTTTTGGATGTACAGCCCGCGTTCCTTATTTCCGATGATGAACACGTTGACATCATCGAGGCCAGCAGCGATATGCTCGTGGTGGACCTGGGCGACAGCACCCACAACTACAAGGTCGGCGACCTGATGAGCTTCAAGCTCAAGTACATGGGCGCATTGAGCGTGATGAACTCGCGCTACATCGATAAGGTGGTTGAGTGATCAGCGCTTCACCAGCCGCATCACGTTCTCCACGTTGTCACCCCTCCAGAAAGTAAACTGGATCTATCTACGCCTTTCGCTCAGGCGCTGTGGCGCATAGCGTTCCACCGGAAGTCCGGTGTACGCCGCGACCTGCTCGGCAAGGGAGCGCGCCTCTTCCACGGAATCACAGGCCTTCAACAGGAACTTCTTACGATGCGTCGAATCGACAAGCGTCACATCGTGGTTCCGCTCGGCTTGATCCAAGGCAACTTGTCCACGGGAATACATCGTGCTTACCCGGCGTTTCCCGAGGATCACGATGGCCTTGAAGGGCGTTGCAGCCTGCCACTTACCCCAGCGAAAGCCGAACACGGATCCGTACTCGCGTAGACATGTTCGTTCGTGATCGAACTCGGTGCCCACGCGGTAGATCGCCATGGCCAGGATCGGAAGGCCGATGAGGAAGATGCTGAGCACTCCTCCAACGAACACGAACAACATGCGCATGGCGTTCGGGAAGAACGGTCCCTGATCGATCACCAATGTGGATCGTCCTTCGCTCATTGCTTCACCAGCCGCACCACGTTCTCCACGTGGTAGGTATGCGGGAACATGTCGATCGGCTGCACGAAGTCGATGCGGTACTGCTCATTGAGGATGGCCAGGTCGCGGGCCTGTGTGGCGGGATTGCAGCTCACGTATACGATGCGCGGTGGGGCCAGCTCCAGCAGGTGGCGCACCACGGGTTCATCCATGCCAGCACGCGGCGGGTCGGTCACGACCACATCGGGCTTGCCGTGCAGTGCAACGAAGTCGGGATCTAGCACTTTCTTCATGTCGCCCGCCGCGAAGCTCACGTTGGTGATGCCATTGAACTCGGCGTTCACGCGGGCATCGGCCACGCTCTCGGGCACAAGCTCCACGCCAGCAACGTGTTTGGCTGCAGCGGCGAGGTACAGCGTGATGCTTCCCGCGCCACAGTAAAGGTCATATACGTTCTCGGCACCGGTCAGTCCGGCCAGCTCGCGCGTGAGGCGGTACATGGCGATGGTCTGCTCCGGGTTGGTCTGGAAGAAGGTCTTCGGGCCGATGCGGAATTTCAAGGGCTTGCCTCCGGGGCCATCAGGCAGTTCTTCCACCACGTGATCACGGCCATGGAATACGTGTATGTCCAGATCGAAGATGGTGTCGTTCTTCTTCGTGTTCACCGTCCACAACACGCTGGTCAGCTGCGGGAAAGCCTGCACCAGTTCGCTCAGGATCCTTTCGCGCGCTTCCACATCCTCGTGGCCTACGGAGAGCAGCACCATGCATTCGCCGGTGGTCGTGGTGCGGATCAACAGTGTGCGCAGGAAACCCACATGCTCCCGCTGGTCGTAAAAGCTAAGGCCATGCACCCGCGCATGTGCCCGGAAGAAGTTGCGGATGGCATCGCTGGGCGCAGGCTGCAGATGGCACTCGCTGATGTCCAGCACCCGATCGAATCGCATGGGTATGTGGAAGCCCAAGGCATTCTTGTCGAGCGTCCCATGCTCGACCCGATCTGTCATCCCGGGCTTGACCCGGGATGTCACTCCGAGCCCCGACCTGGAGTCGCCAAGTTGCGTTGGATCGCTGAGCGGAGTCGAAGCGTCCATTTCCTCCTTCGTGAACCACCGCGCATTGCAGAACGAATACTCCAACTTGTTCCGGTAGTGCGTCAGCCCTTGGGAGGCCATGATCGGAGTCACCGCCGGAAGCTCCAAGCCCCCCAGCCGCTCCAGGTTGTCGATCACCTGCTGCTGCTTGTACTCCAGTTGTTTGGGGTAGGCGAGGTCCTGCCACTTGCATCCACCGCAAACCCCGAAGTGTCTGCAAAACGGCGCGATGCGGTCAGGCGACGGTGATACGATCCGCGTGGTGATCGCCTCGGCGTAGTTGCTCTTCTTCTTCGTCACGCGCACATCCACCACATCGCCCGGCACGGCGCCGGTAACGAACACCACCATGCCGTCGTGCTTGGCGATGGCCTTGCCCTGTGCGCCCGCGCTTTCGATGGTGAGGTTCTCGTAGAACAGCGGTTCCTTGGATTTGCTGCGGCGCATGGGGGGAGGAGTACTCGTTGGTCGATGTTCGTTGGTCGGGTTGGCAGGGCGTACATCGAACAACGAACATCGAAGTACGGACAACGGCCCGCGAAGATACCCGTAGTTTTGTGCCTACTGGGCCTTTCGAAGCCGCGCCCACTGTACCATGCAGCATACCACCACTTCCCAAAGCAAGACCCAGAAGTCCATCGCCCTCGAGGAACGCTACGGCGCCCATAACTACCATCCGCTCCCGGTGGTGCTGGACCGTGGCCAAGGTGTGTTCGTGTGGGATGTGGAAGGCAAGCGTTACTACGACTTCCTCAGTGCTTACAGCGCAGTGAACCAGGGCCACTGCCACCCGCGTCTGGTGAAGGCCATGCAGGAGCAGGCGGCCGAGATCACCCTCACCTCGCGGGCCTTTTACAATAGTAAGCTGGGCAGCTACGCCGAGTACGTATGCAAGACCTTCGGCTACGAGAAGATGCTGCCCATGAACACCGGCGCCGAAGCCGTGGAGACCGCGATCAAAATGGCGCGGCGCTGGGGATACGAGAAGAAAGGCATCGCGAAGAACGAGGCGAAGATCATCGTGTGCGAAGGCAACTTCCACGGCCGCACCATCACCATCATCAGTGCCAGCACCGATCCCGACAGCAACACCAACTTCGGTCCATACACGCCCGGTTTCGTGACGATCCCGTACAACGATACCGCTGCGCTGGAGAAGGCGCTGGAAGATCCCAACGTGTGCGCCTTCCTTGTGGAGCCCATCCAGAGCGAGGCTGGCGTGTTCGTGCCGGATGAGGATTACATCGGCACGGCCATCGAAC
>CAYQMC010000170.1:0-6530 GCA_964418285.1 uncultured Chryseobacterium sp. | reverse complement strand
TGCCGGAGACGGACAACGCTGGCGCTACATCCTATGGGATATGGATGCCTGCTTCGGGCATTACGTGAATTTCACCAGCATTCCGAATGAAGGACCGGATGCCGATCCATGCAACGCCGAAACGCTACCTAACCCCGGCGGGCAGGGGCATACCGAGATCCTCACAAAGCTTATCGAAGAGAACGAGACCGTAAGCAACTACTACACCACACGCTACATCGATCTTGGGAACTCCGCATTCACATGCGACAACATGATCTCATTCCTGGACAGCCTGGTCAATTTGATCGCGCCGGAGATGCCGGGCCATGTAGCCCGGTGGGGAGGCTCCGTAGCGGAGTGGGAAGGTAACGTCCAGGCCATCCGCGACTTCATCAACGAACGATGCGTGGCCATCCAGGAAGGCTTGGTGGATTGCTATGAGCTAGAGGGCCCCTACGATGTGACCTTCAATGTGGACCCACCACTGAGCGGTAAGATCCGCATCAATTCCATCACCCCGGATACCTATCCCTTCAGTGGCATCTACTACGGCGGAGTTCCCACTGAACTGGCTCCCCTTCCAGAGCCGGACTGGGTCTTCAGCCACTGGGAGGTTTTCAGCACCAACTCCATTCTGCCCTCCACAACGGATTCGCTGGTCACGGTGGACATCCAGGCTGCGGACAGCATCGTGGCACACTTCGTCCCCCCCACCCGTTACGACATCCTTCTGGACGTGTTTCCACGCGGCTCGGCCTCCATCCGTTTCGACGGCACCACCTATACCGAATTCCCCACCCTTGTGAGCGCTCCGGAGGATGTACCCATGGACTTCGAAGTGCTGCCGGCGGAGTTCCACGACTTCCTCTACTGGGAAGTGAAGAACGCCGACTTCATCCCTGATGACAGCACTTCGGCAGCCTTGAGCGCGAGCTTTCTGACCACGGACACCATCGTCGCCTTCCTACGACCACAGGACCACACCTATTTCGTCCCCAATGCTTTCTCCCCGAACGCGGATGGGATCAACGATGTGTTCCTTCCCCTGGGACAAGTGATCCTGGCCAGTTCCTATGACCTGCGTGTATTCGACCGCTGGGGCCAGGAGGTGTACCAGAGCGGTTCTGTGGAAAACGGATGGGATGGCACCATTGGGGGGAGGCCCGCTAATGAGGGGGTCTACGTCTACCGGGCCATGGTGCAGGACGGGATATCCATGGAACGTTTTGAACTGATGGGGCACGTGACATTGATCCGTTGATGGATCGTTGATCGAATGTGGTTCGCCGCTTGTGGCCAATGATGAATTGCTCTATTTTGGCAGTCCAAGATGGAAGCGGACTTTGGCCCACCTCGATGGACCCAGGATAGTTCAGCGGCAGCCTCCTCAAAGAGCTGTGCTCCACCCATTGAGCCTGCCACGAAGCGGGGAGGACGGAAACGGGAAGCGGGCATTGTCCGCCCCCGTGATCCATCGCTTTGGCCTTCCCATACTAAGGCAACTTTGCCGATCCTGCTACCGTCACTTGTTGGATATCCAGCGGAGCGATGTCGACCACAGCCGGACTTTGGTCCGGTCGGAGAGCGTCCATTGCAACAAACGGGAGTATCGTAACGCGCTACTCGTCCCCCACATACTCCGAGATCCATGTCCCAAAAACGAACGATAGCCCTGATCCCATTGGCCCTCCTCTTCCTTATGGCCCTGCCGTTGGCAGCCCAGGATGGATCGGATGCACTCCCCGAATTCGCGGATGGAGAACGCCGCATCGTGTACAACCTGGCCAATGGATTGCCGCGGTATGATGGTGTGACCATCCGTTATGCGTTCCGGATGATCAGTGAGGTGGGCTGGACGACACCGGAGGATGTGGTCGCCACGGTCAGTTCCCATTTTGCGCATGTGATCTCGTCCGAACTTGTTCCTACGGAAAGGGGCGTGCTGCTCTATGTGGAAACGGATGGCGACCTGGGCAATCACGATGCGTATCGTGCAGTGCTCGATCTCTATGGGGCTTCGATGGCCGCTCAACCACGTCAGTACAACCTCAAGTGACCGCACGATCCGCACTCCGATGAAGACACGATACGCGCTCACTACCGTTGTTTTGGCCTTGGCAGCCCACGCCTACGCACAGCCTGTCAACAACGATCCCTGCCAGGCGACGCCCCTTCTCGCCGGGTTGACCTGCGAATTCCAACAGTTCAACAACACCGGAGCCACCAACAACTCCAACAACATTCCCAACCCGGGATGCGGTGGCTACGATAACAACCAGGCGCAGACGGTCTGGTTCGTGATACCAGTGCCCGCCAATGGTGAATTGATCATCGACCAAAGCCCGGGCAGCTTGAACAATACGAGCATGGCCGCTTACTCAGCGCCAGCTTGTACGGGTCCGTTCACCTTGTTGGCCTGCGATGAGAACAGCTCCGACAATGGCGATATGCCACGCCTGGAATTGACCGGTCTTGCTCCAGGTACGCTCCTGTTCATCCGGGTCTGGGACTTCTATGAGCAGGGTTTCCTGGGCATCGGCGGCGACCCCAGCAGTCAAGGCACCTTCAGCATTTGCGTCCAGGAGCCGGAGATCATCTCCATCGGTGGGCCTGGTACCATCACCTACGACTGTGGGTCCACTCCACCGGCCGGGAATACCTGCCAGTCCAGTACTCCGATATGCACCTTCGATGGGTACTGTGGCAGTACGGATGGTTATACAGATGACTATTGGGAGGCCCTCGGTGGCGATGGAAGCCTCTTCGGCCCAGGTGGTCTTTTCTGCGGCAGTATCGAGAACAACTCCTTCATCAGCTTCATCGCGGGTGCGAGTTCCGTGGAACTGGAGGTGATCGTGTCTGGAGGTTCATCCTGTGTGGATGGTGTGCAATTCATGGTCCTTGGAAACCCCAATGGACCTACCTGTGATTCGCCCGACATCGTGGACTACGGCTGCCAAAGCCCCATGGAACCGGGAACGAATGAGTTCGTTGCCAACAACCTGGTTCCCGGGCTGGAGTACTTCATGATGGTGGACGGCTTTGCTGGCGATGTATGTACATACCAGATCAACGCCGTCAGCGGTGTGGTGGTCGATGTAAGTGCAGGGCCCGACCGCAGCATCTGCGATGGACAAAGCGTGAACCTGAACGTGTATGGCAATGGTTCGGGCCCGGTATCCTGGACCGGAGCCGGTTTGAACACCACCACCGAGGTCTCCGTGGTGGCCACGCCGCCTGGTCCCGGGGTCTACGAATACATCGTGTACGCGACGGATGCCTTGGTGCCTGAGTGCAACGGGAATTTGAGCGATACGGTGATCGTTACCGTGGCACCCTCGACACCGGTCACCGTTGACGTAAGCCCCTGTGTGAACGGAAGCTATGTGCTGACCGCTTCGGGGTCGGACAACTACGTTTGGACACCGAGCACGAACATCACACAAACCTCGGGAAGTACCGTTACTGTTACCCCCACGGGCCCCATCACCTACACCGTTACCGGGTCGACCCCGGGCTGCATCATATCCACCACGGTCAGCGTCACCATCTGCGACCCGAACTGTGTGGAGCCTGTGTTCACGGTCACGCCCCCTCCCGCTGTTTGTGCTCCGCTGACCGTGGACCTGAGCAGCGCCGTGAGCGGCACAGGTGCCAATTCGGTGACCTTCCACCCCGATGAGGCCAGCGCGAACGCGGGTACTCCCAGTCTGCCAAGTTCTTCGGTCGATGCATCAGGCACCTATTACGTGCGTGTGGAGGTCCCGGGCTCGCCGAACTGTTTCACCATAGAGCCGATAGCTGTCACGGTGGTAACCCCGGGCTCCGTAAGTGCTGGAGCGGATGTCACAATTTGCGCCAACGGTTCGACCACGCTCACTGCAACGGGTGCAACGGACTACTCCTGGAGTCCGGCCGACGGCTTGAGCGCCACCACGGGAGCCACCGTTGAAGCCACTCCTGCACAGACCACCACCTACACCGTTGTAGGGAGTACGAGCGGATGCAGCAGCGAGGCGGAAGTAACCGTGTCAGTGGCCGCACCCTTCGTCGTGGATGCAACACTGGAACAACCCACCTGCAATGGTTCCAATGGATCCATCGTGCTGGACGTGACCGGTGTAGGCCCCGACCTGAGCTTTGCATGGGGAGGAGGAGAAAACGGTGCCGCATTGAGCGATCTGACCGCGGGAACATACACGGTGACCATTACGGACGATGGTACCGGATGCACCCAGACCCAGGACTTCGAATTGACATCCGCCGATGCCCCCAGCATCATCGACCTGGTGACCGACGACCCTTCCTGCATCGCCGATGACGGAGCGATCACCATCACTGCCATCGGCGGAAATGGTGCTTTGCAATACAGTGTGGACGGAGGTGCCACCTTCCTGACCGACGAGACCTTCAACGGACTTGCTGCCGGAACCTATGATATCATAGTGACCGATGCGGATGGATGCGAAGCCTTTGATAACGCTACGTTGGTGATCCCTTCACCACCTGTGATCGATGGGGTGGTCACGGTTGAACCGACCTGCAATGCTACCAATGGTGAGCTGACGGTGACGGCCAGTAGCGGAACGGGCGCACTTCAGTACAGCACCGATGGCGGTACCAGCTTCCAGGCCTCAGGTGCGTTCACGGGCCTTGGTTCCGCCAATTATACCGTGGTCGTGGTGGATGCGAATGGTTGCAGCGCCACCGAAAATGTCCCACTGAGCAGCGCTGATGCCCCGACCATAACCGCCATAGACCTGGTGCAACCCACTTGTGTTGCACCTACCGGATCCATTACGATCACCGCTTCCGGCGGAGCGGGCGCCTTGGAGTACAGCGTCGATGGTGGTGCGAATTATTCACCGAATACCGCCTTCCCGGGGCTTGATGCGGGGGACTATGTAGTGGCGGTGAGCGACGCACTCGGATGCCTCACCACCCAGAACGTTACGCTCGATGCCCCTCCACTGCCCAACATTGGATCGTACACGAATACCCAACCTGCATGCGGCGGAAGTGACGGGATCGTGAGCGTCAATGCATCGGGTGGGGCCGCTCCATACACATACAGCATCGACAACGGTGCTTCGTTCCAGCCCTCCGCTGATTTCCCAGGGCTGCCTTCCGGAGACTATGATGTGATCGTGACGGATAGTGAAGGTTGCTCGACCAACGGTCAAACCTCGCTCGCACCGCTACCTGTTCTCGTGGAAGCTTCGGCCGCGATCTGCCAAGGAGAGAGTTTTTTCGTCGGTGGCGCAGCACAGACCGATGCGGGCAATTATGAGGACACCTATCTATCCGCTGCAGGATGTGACAGCATCGTTACCACCGTGCTCACGGTCTTCGCCTTGCCACCTGCGGGCTTCGAGGTCACACCGCTCACTGCTCCCGTGGCCCAGCCGGATTTCACGGTGCAGAGTGGCCCATCCAGTGCAGTGGATTGGGTGTATGATTGGGGAGATGGCACGGTGACCCTCGGACCTGATGGGGAACACAGCTACGGAGGACCCGGTCGCTACACCATTACCCAAACAGTGACCAGCGCCAATGGGTGCAACAACTCCTTCTCCATCACCGTCGCGGTACAGGACGAGTTCCGTTTCTACATACCCAACGCATTCACTCCGGACGCTGATGGGATCAATGACTTCTTCCTGGGGTATGGCACCGGATTCCTCGGTTGGGAGATGTTCATCTTCAACCGCTGGGGCGAACTGATCTACCAGAGTACCAACGAAGGACTGCCATGGGATGGGCAGGTCGGTGGTCAGGACGCTCCTCAATCGGTCTATGCATACCGGATCGTGGCTTTCGGGGAAGACGGCGTCAACCGTGAATTCCTAGGGCATGTGACACTTACCCGCTGAGCTGACCATCTTTTTCTTGGGAGGGCTGGATCGTATGATCCAGCCCTTTTTATGTAGGATCCATCTACTTTGTTTAAGTATTTTTCGATTTTCATGAACAAAAAGATGCGCCTCCTGTTTATCAAGTACAGAAACCCAAAAACACGCATCGTTATGACCAAACCCAACTCTCTTTACAGTGCCGTTACCGGCTTGGCACTACTGGCAAGCCTCGGGGCCACTGCCCAGGCTACCATCCAAGTCATCCACAACAGCGCTGATGCAGCGGCATCCGAAGTGGATGTGTACCTCAATGGCGACCTGCTTCTGGACAACTTCGCCTTCCGCACTGCCACTCCCTTCGTGCCCGTACCAAGCGGTGTGGACCTCGAGGTGGTGATCGCACCGAGCAATAGCATCAGCGTGGCCGATGGCATCGCAACCTTCAACTACATCCTGGAGGCCAACGCAAGCTACATCCTGGTGGCCAATGGCATCGTGAGCGGCAGCGGGTACAGCCCTGCAACGCCGTTCGACATCTACGTGACCGATGGCGCCCGTCAAACGGCTCAAGGCCCGGGTACCGATGTGCTCGTGTTCCATGGCAGCACCGATGCACCGACCGTGCAGGTGGCAGAAACAGCCGTGTTGGCAGGAGCGGTGATCGTGGACCCCTTCAGCTACAGCGATTTCGCT
>CAYQMC010000169.1:4111-6539 GCA_964418285.1 uncultured Chryseobacterium sp. | reverse complement strand
GTCCATGCCCGAACCCATCTCGATGGTCTGGGTCGTGCTCGCTCCATTCGCTCCTCCGCTACCATCCAAGGGTTGGCCCACAGGGATCTCGCACACATGGCCCGGTTCACCGTGCGGCGGGTTCAGCGCGATCGAAGCATCGGAGCCATCGCTGACAGGAGAAGCAATGGGCGCGGATGCACTGGCCGGTGGCAGCACCGGCATTGGGCTGGGTGCATTGCTATCGGGTGTATCTGAACCGCAGGCGGTGAGGAGCAACGCACCGGAAAGTGCGACAAGGAGGGTGGTCGTGGAATGGGCCATGGGGGAAGGGTTCGTCGGCCCTTGTCGGTAGGCCTATGGTACGAAGGTAGTGACCGTGAGATAGATCGGGATGCTCCAAGACGAGCAAGAACCCCACATGGCCATGCAGCCCTGTTCATCCATGGGGAACGGCCTTCGCCACAATGGGCCCGGGGCTAGATCCTCGCTTGGTAGGTGTACAGTTCGAAGTAGCGCCCCTGTTTGGCGATCAGCTCATCATGTGTGCCGCGTTCTTTGATCAGTCCTTGCTCGATCACCAGGATCTCGGTGGCCTGTCGAATGGTGCTCAAGCGGTGGGCGATCACGAATGTTGTGCGGTCCTTTACCAGCTCGTTCAGGCTCTTCTGGATCAGCGCTTCGCTCTCGGTGTCCAGGTTGCTGGTAGCCTCGTCCAGGATCAGGATGCGTGGGTCGGCCAGCATCGCCCGGGCGATCGCCACACGTTGGCGCTGCCCACCACTGAGCTTTACCCCGCGTTCACCGATCACGGTCTCCAGACCCAGCTCCAAGCGGTCGCTGAATTCGTTCACATAAGCGGCCTGCACGGCCTTTTGCAGTTGCTCTTCCGATGCATCGGGCCGGGGGAACAGGATGTTCTCTCGGATGCTTCCTTCGAACAGGAAGTCGTCCTGCAGCACGACGCCCAAGTGCTGGCGGTAACTGCTCAGGCGCACCTCGCGCAGGTCCTGTCCGTCGACCGTCACCTTGCCCGATGTAGGGGTGAGGAATGTTGCCGCCAGACCGGCGATGGTGGTCTTCCCACTGCCCGATGTGCCCACAAGCGCGATCACGCTACCTGCTTTCGCGGTAAAGCTGATGCCGTGCAGTACCTCCTTGCCTTCTTCGTAGGCGAAGCGCACATCGTGGAACTGGATCTCGCCCTTCACTTCGGAAAGCTGGATCGGACGCTCATCCGCCATATCCTCCGGGTCCATGTTCATCAACTCTTCGGTACGGTCCAGGCCGGCGAAAGCTTCGGTGAGCTGGCTGCCGATGTTGCTCATCTGCACGATGGGCGCGATCATGAACCCGAGGTACAAGGTGAAGGCGAGGAACTCACCCATGGTCAATTGATCCTGGATGATCTGCCAGCCACCGATGCCCATGATGCCTGCACTGGCCAGTCCCAACAGGAACGTGCTGCTGCTAGTGATCAGTGCCGTGGCGGTCAGGCTCTGCTTCACGTTCTGGAACAAGCGGTCCACGCCCACTTCGAAGTTGCGGTTCTCCTGTTCTTCGGCGTTGAATCCCTTGATCACGCGCACTCCGTTCAGGGTTTCCGTCAGACGGCCGGTCACTTCGGCATTGATAACGCCCCGGGTGCGGAAGATCGGCCGGATACGCGCGAAGGCCTTCATGGCCACGATGGCGAAAACACCCACGGGTACCAGGGTGTACAGCGTCATCAATGGGCTGATGCGGATCAATAGGAATAGCGAGATGATCGCGGTGAGCGTGCCGCCGACAAGCTGTACAAGACCGGTGCCCACCAGGTTACGCACACCTTCCACGTCGGTCATGATCCGGCTCACGAGCGCTCCGCTTTTTGTGTTGTTGAAGAAGCTGATCGGCAGGGAAAGCACCTTGCGTTGCACCTGTGCCCGCAATTCGCTGATGAGCAATTGGGCTTCCACGCTGAGCAATTTCGTCAACCAGAAGCTCGTGAGGCTTTGTACCACGATCGCTGCCACCACGGCCCCCAGCAGCCACCAAAGCAGCTGGATGTCCTTGTTCACGATCACATCGTCGATCAGGAACTTGGATGCACCCGGAAGCACCAAGCTGGCAACACGGCTTATCACAATGAGCACCAGACCCAGTAGAATGTGTTTGCGCCGTGGCCAGATGAATTGGCTGAATGCTGCCCGCCAGGTGACACTGGGCTTCGCTTTTGGCAGCTTCCCGGCACCCGCACGCACCTGCGCGCGCGGCCCGTTCGTAGTTTGCTCAGCGCGGGATGTAGGGAGTTTGACCGTGTTCAATCGGATGATGTAGGGTGAAGGTGGCACTGTTGGCAACGAGGGCCTTTTGCAGACTCGGGTCCGCAAGCTGTTCCGCCTGTAAGAGGATTCTCAACAGTAATTGCCCTGACATTTTTACAATACAAAGACACTATCTAGAGAAG
>CAYQMC010000169.1:3251-4101 GCA_964418285.1 uncultured Chryseobacterium sp. | reverse complement strand
ATCGAACGGACGGATCGTCAGGTGTATGCTACATTCCCGCCATGGAACACGAGCTTGATCGCGTTGTTCTCACGGTGGATGCGTTGGTCACCGATGCAAAGGGTCGCATCCTGTTGATGGAACGAGGTACCGAACCTTTCAAAGGAGACTGGGTGTTGCCGGGTGGACTGGTCGATCCGGGCGAAACGGTGGAACATGCCTGCATCCGCGAGGTCAGCGAGGAACTTGGGCTCGAAGTACGTGTGGCACGCTTGGTTGGCATCTACTCCAAGCCCGGTCGCGATCCGCGAGGGTTTTTCGTGAGCATTGCATACCATGTCGAGATAGTGGGTGGGGAAATAGTTCACACCGGGGAAGCACCTACCCACCGCTGGCTGGAGCCGGGCGAGTCCTTGGTCATGGGGTTCGATCACGCCTCGATCGTTGCTGATCATCGGGCAGCACTGGCTTCACGTTCCAGATAGGTTTCGTTACACGTCATGGATGTGTAAGGACTTGCATGAAAACATGACTTCCGCCTACGAACGGCACGAAAGCTGCGTTCATAATGCACAATGGAACGTGATACCACCGTACAGCTTACCCTTCTAGTTGATGCTTTGCCGGACGTGATCTGGAAAGCGCTTACCGACCCAAGCCTGACCAAGCTCTACCTCGGAGGATGGCACGCCCGAAGTACTTGGGAGACCGGTGCTTCCTTGCTTTGGGTGGAGAACGAAGAGGGTACGGAATACCTGCGTGCAAAAGGCACCATAATGGCCTCTCTTCCCGGCCGACGTCTGCGCTACACCCGCTTGCTTACCAATGGCAAGCTCCCGGACGAGCCCGCCAGCTACACTACTGTGGACAT
>CAYQMC010000169.1:0-3241 GCA_964418285.1 uncultured Chryseobacterium sp. | reverse complement strand
GTGGACATCGTGCTCGATGAGGAGCGTGACGGACGTACCCGCTTGGAACTGTACCACGGCGATTTTGCTGGCTTGCCACACGATGTTCGCACTGCCCGCGCTGCAGGCCGTGCATGGGTGGAAGCTTTGGTAGGCCTCAAGCGTGTCAGCGAAGAGCAGCAACGCGCGATCGCTGCGTAAGGAACGCTAAGGCACCACTGTAGTGCTTCAGCCACACATTGTGCCGACCTTGCGGGCCGCAGATCGATACCGCTGCGCCCTACGTCCATGAAAATGCGCATCAACAAACTCCTGGATCGGGCTTTGATCCCCGATGGAGGAGGAGAGTTGCTCTTCTACCAACGCGATAACGATTACACCATCGAGGTGGTCGGTATCATGGGCGAGTTGATGACCACCGCGCACCATGGATCGGAGGATGCTTTGGCCGAAATGGCCCTGCAACGTCTGCGTTATCCTGATACGGCCCACGTGGTCATCGGCGGCTTGGGCATGGGTTTCACCTTGGCTACCGTGCTGCGTTTGGTCGGGGACAAGGGCAAGGTGATCGTGGCTGAACTCGTTCCGGAAGTGATCAAGTGGAACCAGGGCCCCATGGGAGAACGTTCCGGGAACCCCTTGAACGACCCGCGCACCATAGTCCACCAAGGTGATGTGCTGGAACTGATCCGTTCCGGGAAGGAGAGCTACGACGCGATCCTGCTCGATACGGACAACGGCCCCGAAGGCCTCACACAACCCCGCAACAACCGTCTTTACTCACACCGCGGATTGCGCTCCGCTTATGTGTCCCTCAAACCCGGCGGCATACTCGCCGTATGGTCGACGCATCCGCACGATCCGTTCACGCGGCGTTTGGGCATGGCCGGTTTCCAGGTGGAAGAGCAGAAGGTCTTCGCGCACCGCGACAAAGGCACGAAGCACCATCTATGGTTCGCCAAGCGGCCGAACTGATCAGTGCTTGAAGCGCACGAACAGTCGCCCGAAGTTGTCGCTGTCCTTGTCGATCCGGTGGTACAGCTTCTTGATGTGCGACTGCTGCAGGTAGCGGATCACCTTTTTCTTCAACTGCCCCGATCCCTTACCGGGAATGATCTCCAGGATCGGGATCCTCCGGTCCACGCAGAATTCCATGGCTTCCTCCAAGGCGCGATCGATCTCGGTGCCTTTGTTGAAGATATCGTGGAGGTCGATCTTGTGTTTCGCCATGGGGCTTACCGTCGGTCAAGAGCAACGCCCTATTCCAACACGATCTTATGAGCCGCACTGAACCGGTCGTTCCAAGCGCGGACCAGATAGGTGCCGGGGGGATGCATCGAGATGTCGATCATGGATGGACCAACATTGGTCGAGGTGTGGACCACGCGGCCCAAGGCGTCCGATACGCTCACGTTCATATCCGAATACGGCAGGGTCAAATGGAACCGTCCGAAGGAGGGGTTCGGGTAGGCTTGGCTGCTTTCCACTGAAGTTGGGTGTGCGATGCCCACATTGATGTCGCCCATGCTGACGATGAACGCATCGAAGCTCCCCACGGATGTGAGCTCGAACGAATTGAAACCGTTGGTGAAATCGTAGGTTTCGTTGAAGCGCCCGGTCGATACCATTCTCCCCATGGCATCCATGGCCATACCTCGCTGGAAGATGCTCCCGAAGCCGTACCAACCATAATGGTTCAAATAATCCATTTCCGTGCTGAAGCGGCAGAAATAGACCGGAAGCACACCAAGGGGTTGTACCGTGTTCGGACCGGGGTCCATGTCCGTATCCTCCCAGAATTCACCGGAGAAGTAGATCGAACCGTCGTTGGCCAAGGTCATCAGCGACACTTCGTCATCACCGGCACCTTGGAACGGAACAGCCTGTACCAGCGTTCCCGCAGTGCCGTCCAACTTGATCAGGAACGCATCCTTCGAATTGCCGATGCTCGTGCTCAGAAGCTCTGCCGCACCAGGGTCCAGATCATAGGTCCCCTCGAAGGTTCCGCCCAGGTACGCCGCGCCGGCATCATCGAACAATACCGCGTTCACGGCGCAGAAGTCATCTCCAGCAAGATCGGCGGACCAGAGGTATTGCCCGTCCGTATCCAGCTTTACCGCCCACCCACTGCGCACCCCGGTTGCCGTGGTGTGTTCCACAACCCCGGGGCCGGGGTCCAGGTCGCACGTACCGCTCATGTGGAAGCCACCCACAAGGACTTCTCCTCCTTGGTTCACATCGATGGAATAGGTCCAGGTGGAGGCCGTGCCGCCGATCTGGTGAGCCCACAGCATATCGCCATTCCCATCATACTTGGCAACGAAGGCATCCGCGTTGTTACCGATGTAGGGTATGATCAAATTACTCCCCGATGGATCGAAGTCGACCGGGCCCGTGTACCACCCGGTCAGGTACAGGTTACCGGCGGCATCCCTGGCCATGTCCTTCACGAAGCAGCTGGCATTGATGCCGCTCAGGCTCCTTGCCCAGATCAGGTTGCCATCGGCGCTATACCGCGCGAAGAAGGTGCCCTCACTGTTCGGGTTCAGTCCAGCAACCCCTACCAGCGTTGTGCCCGCCCCAGGGTCCATGTCGGCCTGGCTTGTGTAGGTGCCGGTCAGGTACAGGCCACCGGCGTTCGAAGGGACCATGGCGATGCCTTCATCGTCGCTCACGCCCCCGATCGACTTGCCCCATACCAATTGGCCTGAGCTCGTGTACTTGGCGAAATAGATGTCTTGTCCACCCACGCTGGTCACGGTGCCTCCGCTCGCGTCCGGAGACAGGTCCGCGGTCCCGGTGAATGTGCCGGTGAAGAAGTGCTCGTTGTTGGGGCCGATGACAACGCCGTTGCCGCCATCGAAGGAGCTTCCACCCAGGTTATTGAGGTAAAGCGGTGATTGAGCGAAGGAAGCACTCCCAAGGAACAGGAGAAAGAGCACGATGATCCGCATGTCCAGGCCTTTCCTGCGAATATAGGGTCGCTCGAAGAAATGCTTCTGCTCAGCCTGTGGCACTAGGGTCTTCGTTGGCGCGGATGGCAGTTCAGGCCAACAGCGATCGGCCGGATCCAACCGGTACGTTGCTATTCGGATGTCTCTTCGAAATGGCCCTGGTACCACTCCTTCTCCCAATGGTCGCGCTCGTCGGTGAGCATGTGCGTGCCATCAAGCAGGTCGCGCAGCATGCGCAGTGAGCGGTCGTCGCGCTGCGAGATCACCGGGATACCCGCGCGGATCAAGGCCGCCGCCGCCACCCCCGG
>CAYQMC010000168.1:0-6549 GCA_964418285.1 uncultured Chryseobacterium sp. | reverse complement strand
GATGCGGAAGCGTTCGATGCCTTCCACCTTGTCAAGGGCTTGGATCAATTGGAGCAGGTCCTCGCCGTGCTGACGGCCGAAGTCGCCCGTGTTCACCCCGGTAAGCACGATCTCCTTCACTCCTGAATTCGCGATGGACTGCGCCTGTTCCACGGTCTCGGCGATGGTACCACTACGGCTCCTTCCCCGTGCCAGTGGTATGGTGCAAAAGGAGCAGAAGTAGTCGCAGCCGTCCTGCACTTTCAGGAAGGTGCGGGTGCGGTCATTGGCGTTGTAGGACGGGATGAAACGCTTGACTTCCTTGATGGGGGAGTAGATCGCCTTGCCGCTCGAGGGCTCTTCATCATGCCCGGAGTGACCGGCTTCGATGTGGGCCGCCAGATCGAACTTCTCGTTCGCGCCCAGCACCAGGTCCACACCCGGTATGCTGGCGATCTCTTCCGGCTTCAGCTGTGCATAGCAGCCCACCACGGCGATAAAGGCCTCGGGATTTATCGTCTGGAAACGACGCACATGCCGCCGGCATTCCTTGTCCGCGTTCTCCGTTACGCTACAGGTGTTCAGCACGAACACATCGGGCCGTTCCTCCTGGCGCACCTTGGCATAGCCGGCCTCCTCCAGCGAACGGGCCAGGGTGCTGGTCTCGCTGAAGTTGAGCTTGCAGCCCAGGGTGTGGAAGGCGACCGTGCGGGGGGAACTCATGCGCAAGTAGACAGGTGGCAGGGGCGGCAGGCAAGTCCAGGCTGCGTACGCAACCTGCCCCAACGAACCGCCTCGGCCAAGAGCGGCCGCAAAGGTAGGCCCAGGGCTTGGAACGGAATAGTTCGATCATTAATGATGGCGTCAGGCATCCCGCTTGGAAATCAGCGTCTTATACTTGAGGAACCGAAGTGCCACATCAGAATTCCAACCCATGATCGAACAACTACGCCTGCTCTGTCTGCTGCTCACGCTCGCTCTTTCATTAACCTCATGGGGGTTGGACGTAAGTCTTCTTGTTCAACAGCATTCCTATTGCGGCAGGGCGTCCGGGTTGGTGTACTCGAGCGTGACGGGCGGTGTGCCACCCTATACCTACCAATGGAGCAATGGTTCCACCGAACCGCAATTGGTCGGTGTTGAAGCCGGGGTCTATAGCTTGACGGTCACGGATTCTCAACTGGACCAGGCCACTGCGGATGGGGAGGTACTGCTACGGACCAGCTATGATTACACCGCCTTTGGTTCATCGGAGGCCATGATGCATTGTCCGGGGGATCCCATGCAGACCTTTGTTTATACCGGCATGGACGAAGCGGGGGTTCAACCTGCACCCACAAGTATCTATGGCCCCAACCCGTACAATTTCGATGCTCCCGGTCTTACCCACCTTGGACAGTCCACGATCTGTCCGGGCCCGAACGGTGTTGTATTCGAACTATTGAACTTCACGGGCATTGCGCCGGGGTCCATCACGATCTCCTACACCGATGCTGCCGGTTGCCCCGGTTCGATGGATCTTACCGTGGGTGGGCCAATGGTGTGGCCCAATGTGCAAGTATTGGATGTTACACCGAGTTGCCCCAACTGGAATACCGGGTCCATTACCTTTTCGTCACAAGGACTGGCACAATTCGGGCACTACAGCGTGAAATTGCGCGCTGATCCTGCTCCATCCCCTTGTGGGAATACCAGTTATAATTTCAATGGTCAGGAAGGTACCGATGGCCAAACCATCTCGGGTCTTGAAGCGGGTGACTATTGGCTGATCATCAGCAACGACGTGATGGACCTGTATCAGAATGGGTCAGCGTATTCCTATTTGGAATGCAAGGATTCGATCCTCGTGACCGTCCCCGCTTTGACCGAGGCTTGTGGCAGGGTCACGGGTCGCTTATACATCGATGAGAGTGCGGATTGCATCATGGGCGGAGGTGAGAACCGGATCCCGGAAAGCATTATCGAGATCACGCCAGGACCTCAGTACGTAACCACCTCCGCTTCCGGTCAATACACGGTGTATCTGCCATACGGCACCTACTCGTTCGCCGAACAGAACCCGACCTACGTGCAGTCGTGTCCAGCGGATGCGACCATCACCACTGGAAATTCACAGACCGTCAACATCGGTTGTGCGGGGGGCGTGCCTTTGGATGTTCAAGTATCCATGAGCAACGGCCCAGCACGTCCTGGCTTCGATCTCAATTATGCGATCAGCTTGGCCAATCTGACATCCGCCTCGCCTGGCCCACAGACGCTTTCCGTGACCTTCGATCCTGCATTGGGCTTTTTGTGGGCCATTCCATCGCCAACGAGCATTGTAGGAAACATCGTGACATGGTCGGGCTCGTCGACCGCGCTCATCACACCTTTTGCCGGCCATAACGTCTACCTGCGCTTACAGGTCCCTTCCGACGTGGGTTTGATCGGCACCACGCTGAACACCTCGGCAACACTGGTAACCACCAATACGGATGTCGATCCGACGAACAACACGTTCAATTCAGCACAGCTGGTGACCGGTAGTTATGACCCCAACGACAAGGTGGCCACCACCAGCAGTGGAGCAAGCGCCACCCGGTACTTCATCGGTGAGGATGAGTGGATCGACTATACCATCCGCTTCCAGAACACGGGTACGGATACGGCCTTCAATGTGATCATCACCGACACGCTTCCGAGTACGCTTGATCCGGCATCGATCCAATGGGGGGCGACCTCACATTCCTGCACGCGCACACTATCCGGAGCAGGCGTCCTGAAGTTCATCTTTCCCAACATCCTGCTGCCGGACAGCAACGTGAACGAGGCCGCGAGCCATGGCTTCGTCAGCTTCCGGATCAAGCCTTTCGAGCCTGTGCTGCCCGGCACAATCATAGAGAACATCGCCAACATCTACTTCGACTTCAACCCACCGATCATCACCGAACCGAGCGTGCTGGTGGCGGAGTTCAGCACGGGGGTGCCAAATGAAGGACCTTCCGATGTTCAGGTATTCCCGAACCCGAACGCCGGTAGTTTCGTGGTCCGATCCCATGCGAAAGAGTTACAAAGCATTGAATTATTGGCGATGGACGGCAGGTCGATACGCACTTTGTCCATGCAAGGTGAACGCATGACCATCGACATCACGGACCTAGCAACCGGTCATTACCTCTTGCGTCTGTTCAATAGTACCCGAACAACCACACTTCCGATCATCAAAATGTGATCATTCAACTCCGGCGTCCGGATCAGGCGTAATGAACATGAAACAATTCTTTACGCCGGTCCTTCTTGCTCTTCTCGCATTGCAGGCGCAGGCGGTCACGGTGACCATCAACACCTCCTATTATCCGAACTGCACCTATGCGAATGGTAGTTTGAATACCAGCGTTTCCGGCGGCGTACCACCGTACACCTTCTTGTGGAGCAATGGCTCCACAGATCCTGGCCTCATCGGCGTGCAGGCGGGCACCTATTCCGTGACCGTAACGGATGCGAACCTCGATACCGATTCTGACACCTTCGTGCTTCAGTCCATTCCTTTGTCCACCTGGGGACAATTCGTTCCCGCATGCGTGGATGAGAGCCTGCAGCTAGGCCCTGAATACCGGATGTTGGCCACGGCTACTTCTCCAATACCCGGTGAAGTCGGCTCGATGGGGATCGAACCCATCACCTTGGATCCCGGTTACGTAGGGACGTTGCTTGCGCATTCCAGTGGTTACACGTTCATGTACATTTACCCGTTGGGCGAATGGCCTGCGGGCGGTGAGTTCGAGATCCCCTTCACGGATGGTTCAGGTTGCGCTGGCACCGTGAATGCGACGGTCCCGGATCCTCCTGCCTTCCCTTCTGTGCAATTGCTGTCCGTAGAAGGTTCGTGCACCGGCACTGCGAACGGGAGCGTCGAACTCTACGTTGGTCAGGCACCAAACCAATGGCTCTCCAACTTAGAGTTGGTCCGTAATGGAACGTCCCTAGGGCTGCTGCGCTCGGAATACTCGACGAATACGGAATTCGGCTCCATCCCACACACTGTGATCCGCCATGACCTGGCCGCGGGCGACTACATGGTACTTACCACATCCGTAGCCCAGGACTATTTCTTGCAGGAGATAATGGATACATACTTCGGTGGAGGGTCCACGAGTTGCAAGGACACGCTGTTCTTCACCGTACCCGACCTCGGGGTTCCATGCGGCACCGTTTTCGGGGAGGTGTTCTTGGACGATGACCTGAACTGCGTACGCAACGGATCCGAGCGGCGCTATGCGCAATCCGTTTTCGAGATCCAACCGGGTGGCACTTTCGCTACCAGCGATGCGTTCGGATACTATTGGGCACAACTTCCCTATGGCAACTACACGATCGAACAGCAGAGCGCCCAGGTGGCGGAACATTGCACGGGCGCACCGATCCCCTTCGAGATCGCAGCGGGAGATCCCATCGTGGACGTGAACATTCCGGATACGTCGCTGGTGTCGCGCGATGTTTCGATCACCTTAGGTAGTGGTCCCGCGCGCCCTGGGTTTGAAATGTCCTACGGAATGCACGTCAATAACCTCACCCTTGGATCCGTGAGCGGCGTGCAGGTGACCATGACCTTCGATCCCATCCTCAGCTATGTGAGCGGCACACCGAACCCGTCAAGCGTGGTCGGCAACGTGGTCACATGGAACCTCGGATCCATCTCTACGTTGGGACTCAAGACCGCACACCTGAACTTGCAGGTTCCGCCGGATGTGAATTTGATCGGTACCGACCTCGAAGCAAGTGCAACGGTCTCTATCACCCAAGCTGAGCCAGACCTCAGTAACAACAGCTTCAGCACGATCACCACGATCACAGGCAGCTATGACCCCAACGACAAACAGGCATTCACGGAAAGCAATAACGATGGATCGTACCTGATCAGTGAGGACGAGTGGATCGACTACACCATCCGTTTCCAAAACACAGGAACGGACACCGCCTTCTTCGTGGTGATCACCGACACGCTGCCGAACACCGTTGATCCAGCGAGCTTCGTGACCGGCGCCGCATCGCACCACTACACCATGGACCTGAGCGGTCAGGGCATTCTCCGATTCACGTTCCCGAACATCCTGCTACCCGACAGCAACGTGAACGAACCCCGGAGCCACGGCTTCGTCAGCTTCCGCATACGCCCGCGCTTGCCCTTGTTGCCCGGTGAAGAGATCACCAACATCGCCAACATCTACTTCGACTTCAACCCGCCGGTGATCACCGAGCCCAGCGTGTTGGTGGCGGAGTTCAGTACGGGCATCCAGGCTCGTGGAACAGCACCAAGCGTGTTCCCCAACCCGGCGAACGACCAACTCTTCATCCGGTGGCACACACCGATCACCAGCCCTTGTTCGTGGGCGGTCTTTTCCAGTGATGGCCGCTTGCTCGATGAGGGGATCAGAGCCATGGATGAGAGTCCCTTCGATACACGCGAATTTGTCACCGGACTTTATTTTCTGCGTGTGTTCGATGGATCCCGGACCTTCATCATGCCCTTCACCAAGACCGAACTGTGATGAAACACCTGCGGCTCACCTCCACCATCCTGCTGGCCTTCCATGGTTGCCTGTTGATGGCCCTTACAGTTGATGTGCAAGTGAACGGATACGCCATTTGCGGTCAGCCCCTGGGCATGATGGTCGCCTATGCGAGCGGAGGCACTGGGCCGTACAGCTACATGTGGAGCACCGGCGAGAACACGCCACAACTTATTGGATTGGCGGCAGGAACGTACCAGGTCACGGTAACCGATGCCATGGGGGAGGAGGCCTCCGGGTCGGGCACGATCGAGAATGTGGATAGCTACCCCTACTCCACGGTGGCGCCCGGCTATTCGTGTATCGGTGACTACCCGCGCGTGATCTTCTATGGCGGTACCGAGAACGGTATGCCGCCGCAACCTGGAACCCCTACGCAACATGGTCCAGGTCCGTACACCTTCGAGCCGGTGGGGTACACCGCTACCTGGCAGGAATTGCCCGACGCCTGTACGTTCCTCTCTTACTACGATGTCACCATCCTTGGCGCAGCACCCGGGCAATTCATAACGGTCAACTACACAGATGGCAGTGGCTGTCCGGGAACCTTTGATATCGGTCTGCCGCCCTTGGTGGACTTGCCAGAAATGCAAGTGCTCTCCACCACGGGTTCATGCACCAATTCCGCGATCGGTAGCGCTATCATTTCCGTTGGTGCCGCACCCATGAACACCGGACTACCCGTCAAGCTGAAGAATGCCGATGGCTCCTTCGTGGGCTCTCCCTGCAACACGTATTTCACAGCTGGCGAAACACCCAGCGTGTTCACGTTCACGAACCTGGCACCCGGCACCTACTACGCCATGGTCAGCACCGACGAGTTCACCATGTACGGAACGCTGCCTCCTTGCCGCGATTCCGTTCAGGTGGTGATCGAGGACATCGGCGCCACCTGCGGACTGGTGAACGGCCGGCTATATGTGGATGGCAATGGGAACTGCTCCTACAATGGCGGAGAGAACAATGTGCCGAACACGGTCATCCAGGTCACGCCGGGCCCGTACTACACCAACACCAATTC
>CAYQMC010000167.1:0-6558 GCA_964418285.1 uncultured Chryseobacterium sp. | reverse complement strand
CGATAGTCTGCGCCAGGAGATCGAGCGCTCCTTGAGCTCCTTGAGCGGGCGTGAAGCGGATGTGATCCGGTTGTATTTCGGCCTTGGTACCAACCAGCCGCATACCTTGGAGGAAGTCGGCCAGAAATTCGACCTTACCAGGGAACGGGTGCGACAGATCAAGGAGAAAGCCATCCGCCGGATGAAGCATACCAGCCGCAGCGGAGTGCTACAGGCCTACTTGGGCTGAGCAATGCACGAACGACGAGTTGCCGGTTGCCTGCTTCCGACTTGGAGCGCAGGTGACCGGCAACTTCTTTTCCCGTCGCTGGACCTCTGGTCGTGGTCTTCCATCATTCCTGGATCGACCGGTCCGAGTACCTTCGTGACCCTGTACGCGCTCAATGCCGCTCTGCAGGTCCGTATGGCACACATCCTTGCTCCTTCCCTGCTCTCCGCCGATTTCGCCGATCTCAAAAGTGCCGTTGCCTTGGTGGACGCAAGTCCTGCCCAATGGCTGCATCTGGATGTGATGGATGGCGTATTCGTGCCCAACATCAGCTTCGGTCTTCCCGTGATCAAGGCGATACGCCCACTTACCAAGAAAGTGTTCGACGTGCATCTTATGATCGTGGAACCGGACAAGTACATCGCGGCTTTCCGTGATGCCGGGGCGGACAACCTGACGGTGCACTACGAAGCCTGCCCCCACCTGCACCGCACCATACAAGCCATCAAAGCCGCTGGGATGAAAGCCGGTGTCGCGATCAATCCGCATACTTCCGTGGCGCTTCTGGAGGATGTCCTCGCCGACCTGGACCTGGTGTGCGTAATGAGCGTGAACCCCGGGTTTGGTGGCCAACGGTTCATCGAACGCACATACCAGCGCATCGCGGCGCTGAAAGAGCTACGGGAACGCACCGGCTCCAAAGCCCTGATCGAGATCGACGGTGGTGTTGGCGAGAACAATTTTGAACAGCTGATAAGCACGGGAGCCGATGTCCTCGTTGCAGGGAACAGCGTTTTTGGCGCGCAGGACCCCAAAGGAGCAATGCAGCATTTGAGCTTAGCCTGAAAGGGCCAGGAATGCTCCACAACCAAGGTTTGTCCGGGACCACGCAACGGACCTAAATTCGCGCCATGTCTTTTCGCCCCTACTCGATCTTCCTGTTGCTCTGCGCCAGTGTTGCCACCGCCCAGGACCACCAGCACGATGGCCGTTGCAAGGCCCACGACATAACGGTCCGGTACCTCGCCGAACAAGGCTTGCCGACGGACCTTCAGCAAGCCTTGCCCCAGGTGGATGTGTTCGATGCATCGCGCGGAGGGACACTGACCATCCCCGTCGTATTCCACGTCGTGTGGAACACATCGTCAGAGAACATCCCTGAGTCGGCGATCAATGCCGTGATGACCCAGTTGAACCAGGACTACTCGGCAAGCAACAGCAACTTGAGCAGTGTGCGTTCCACGTTCCAAAGCAGCATCGGCAATGTGGGCATCCAGTTCTGCCTCGCACAGGTGGACCCTCAAGGCAATACCACCACCGGCATCACACGCACCCAAACGACCGCCACGTGGTTCAACCCCGATACGCAGACCAACTCCATGAAATCCGCTCCCTTGGGCCGTGCTCCATGGGACCCGACCAGGTACCTCAACGTTTGGGTGTGCGACATCAGCAGCGGAGCCAGTGGCGGCTTCGTCACCTTGGGCTACGCCTACCTGCCCACCGGTGGGATCGTTGGTTCCAGCATAGACGGTTTGGTGATCGACTTCCAATACGGAATGCAGTTGAGCTCCCGGACCGCAACGCATGAGATCGGTCATTACCTGGGATTGCTTCACACCTGGGGGCAGGATCCCGGCAGTTGCTCGAGCGATGATGGGTACAGCGATACCCCGAATACCAGCAGCCCCACCTACTCATGCTCGAATACCTCCTTGCAGAAGTGCAATGTGCTCACGCAGTACGAGAATTTCATGGATTACTCGAACTGCAGCGCCATGTTCAGCAACCAACAAGGAAACGCCATGACGGGTATCCTGACGGGCGCGCGCAATGGCTTGTTGAGTTCGAATGCCTGCTCCACAAGTACTCCCGGTCCTTGCATCCCAACCTCGGCCAATGGTACGGCGGATGGCGACTTCGTGAATGGAGTGCAATTGGGTTCCATCAACAATACCAATAGCGGTGGTACGACCCAGCCCACGTACACCAACTTTTCCAGCACGTGGTCCACAAGCCTGTTGCGGGGTAGCAGCCACACCATCACCATCCAAGGAGGCACCTACACGCCGAACAACTACGCCGCTTGGATCGACTACGATCAGAACAATGTTTTCAGTGCGGCCGAGAAATTGGGAGAGTTCACAAGCTCCTCATCGGGCCAAAGCCAGAGCTTCAGCTTCACCGTGCCTGTCAATGCAGCGGTGGGGAACACCCGTTTGCGGGTAAGGGGTGTCTACGCGGATACCGGCGAGCCCACACCGACCGATCCTTGTTTCGCCTATGCCTATGGCGAAACGGAGGATTACGGGATCACGATAACCGCACCGACCACGGGCTATTGCATCCCGACCTCGGCGAACGGCACTACCGACGGCGACTTCATCAACCGGGTAAGCATCGGTAGCATCAACAACACCAACAGCGGCGGCGTGGGTCAACCCACTTATTCGAACCTCACCTCCACTTGGAGCACCGGTTTGGTCAGGGGCAGCAGCCAGACCATCACGATACAAGGAGGGACCTATGCACCCAACAGCTATGCCGTTTGGATCGATTACGACCGGAACAATTCGTTCAGCGCGAACGAGAAATTGGGCGAATTCGAGACCAGTGCGGGAGGGCAGACACAGGCCATCGATTTCACCGTTCCTGTCTCGGCCGACCTCGGTACCACCCGCATGCGTGTTCGCGGCGTATATGTGGGTAACGGGGAGCCGGATCCGGTGGACGCGTGCTTCGACTATGCCTATGGCGAAACGGAGGACTACGGTGTGGTGATCCAGTTGAACACAGGTGTCGAGGACATCGAGCAATTCAACGTGGTCGTCTACCCCAACCCGGCCAGTGAGGAATTGACATTGGAACGGGATCAGGACGGACCTGCCACGGCCGAACTGTTCGACCTGCAAGGCCGATCGGTAAGGGCCTTGCTACTGAACAGCCGGATCGAGCGCGTACCCGTGGGGAACTTGGCACCGGGCCAGTACCTGTTGCGGATACTGCAGGCCGGTAAAGTGCAAGTGGTGCGGGTCGAGGTGCTCGGTGGCGGGCACTGATCCAGGGCATCCCTGACGGGTTTCATCGATACGTTCGGCCCATTGGTCCGATCCTTTCGAAATTCCGCAACCAGCGGCGGTCTTGTTGCGTACAGGTGATGGACAAAGCACCACCTGCATGCATCCCGTAAATCGCCTCAGCGCGACGATCATATCGGTACTCGCACTGCTCCTCGGAAGCACAGCCCAAAAAGCCGGGATCGGCTTCAAGGTCGGCCCTCAGGCAAGCAGGACTCCCACCGAATTGCTCCGCACCACGTGGATACCTGGTGCTTCGATCGGGTTGTACACACCATGGCGCGTGGGACCAAGAATGGAACTGCAACCCGAGGTCCTGCTGTCCATGATGGGTTCCGGCTATGTGGAACCCGATGAGGATCGATATACCGTCCGGAGCATCTACTTCCAAGTGCCCTTGAGCTTCAAATTCTACCTATCCAACACCTTCAATCTCCACGGTGGCGTGCAGGCCTCACGGTTGATCCAGGCCGAACGGATCGTCGCGGATGGTACCAGCGACTTCACAGAGCGCTTGAACCGCATGGATTACGGGTTCATCGGAGGCATCGGCGTCGACCTTAGGAGCGGTGTGGACTTCACCCTACGCTATCTGACCGGGATGACACCGGTACTTGCCAACGACCAGGTACTGTTTCCGCACAACCAGGTTCTTGGCGCAACTGTCGGCTATCGGATGAAGCAGATCAGGGTATCGAACCGCTCCCGTCGCAGGAGGTAGCCCCTGCGCTTGGCACTGGGGCTATCTTTGCCACCCATGGGGCAAGGACCGGTGATCGCATTGCTCGGGGGAGGGCAACTTGGACGCATGTTCATCGAGAACGCCCTGCGCTACGATGCCAGGGTGCATGTGTTGGACCCCGATGCGAACGCGCCCTGTGCAGGGATCGCAACACGCTTTGTACAGGGGGATTACAATGACGAAGCCACGGTACTTGCCTTCGCCGCTGACGCCGATATCGTCGGTATCGAGATCGAACACGTTTCTGTAGCGGCCTTGGAGCAATTGAAGCACGCGGGGAAGACCGTTATACCGGACCCCGAGGTGTTGCGGACCATCCAGGACAAGGGGCTTCAGAAGCAGTTCTACGCGGACCATGGTCTACCTTCCACGGCATTCGCACTATTGGCCGGTCCTGAGGAGATCTCTGCACATACGAACCTGCTGCCTGCCTTCCTGAAGGCGCGCAAAGGCGGCTACGATGGCAAGGGAGTGATGCCGATAACATCGATAGTCGATGCTGCGACAGCATTTCCGGGAGCCTCCGTTCTGGAGCAGCGCGCGCCGATCGCTTTGGAACTGGGCGTACTTGTCGTGGTTTCGGCAACGGGTGCGCACGTGGTCTACGAGCCCGTTGAGATGGTTTTCGACCAGCGCTACAACCTTGTCGATCATTTGAGATGTCCCGCGCGCATACCGCGCGATCGTGCGCTTGCAGCCCAGGATCTGGGTGTGCGCGTGGCCAAGGCCTTCGGTGCACCGGGGTTGTATGCGGTGGAACTGTTCCTGACCACCGGTGGTGAATTGCTTGTGAACGAGACGGCACCGCGGGCACACAACAGTGGACACCACACCATCGAAGCGTGCGGAAGCAGCCAATTCGACCAGTTGCTTCGCGTTTACATGGGCTGGCCCCTGGGCGACCCTGGAACCCGGATGCCTGCCGCCATGATAAACCTGGTGGGCGAGAACGGAGACGGGATACCCGTTGTGAAGGGCCTGGACGAAGTGCTTCATCTGCCCGGCACCTTCCTGCACCTCTACGGCAAACAGGAGACCCGAAGTGGTCGGAAGATGGGGCATATCACGGTGACCGCCGCGGACCATGCCGGTTTGGACCAAGCCATATCGGTGACCAGGCTCCATTGCCGGGTGGAACCAGCATAGAACAACCAACGAGCAACGAACATGGTAGGATTGATCATGGGTAGCCGCAGCGATCTGGAAGTGATGCGCGAAGCACTCGACACGATGACCGAATTCGGGGTGGAACATGAGCTTACCGTGGTAAGCGCACACCGCACACCGGATCGCATGTTCGCCTACGCCAAGGGAGCCGCGGCCCGGGGCATCAAGGTCATCATCGCAGGTGCAGGGGGGGCGGCGCACCTGCCGGGTATGGTTGCTTCGCTTACCACCTTGCCTGTTATCGGCGTACCGATCAAGAGCCGCAATTCCATCGATGGTTGGGATTCGCTGCTGTCCATCGTTCAGATGCCTTCTGGTGTTCCTGTGGCCACCGTTGCCGTGAACGGAGCACGGAACGCCGGTCTGCTTGCGGTCCAGATCCTGGCCACAGGCGATCCTGCCCTGGCCGAAAAGCTCGCCGCCTTCAAGCTGGAACAGGAAAGCAAGGTGAACGAAGGCGTCACCGCCTTGAAGCAACACTTCCCGAACCACTTCGATCGGTGATGCGGTCTAGCATCACGGCACGATCGTTATGGTGGTCATCCGTGGCTTGATGACCCGATAGATCTCATCCAGGTCAGCATTGCGCAGTGCGATGCACCCGAAGGTCCAATCGTTTCCCTGTTCGATCCAGCGGTCCATCCCGGACGGAACACCATGGATCCCGATCTCCCCACCGATATCCGCATCGGCGGGAATGATCCCGTTTCGTTTGCGCTCTTGGAAGTTACGTCTACTCTCGGCATTGGGATAATCCACCCACACGAACTTGTGCCATTCACGGTGGGGATACTTGTCCCTGAAGGTGAAGGTGCCTTCCGGTGTACGCCGGTCACCCTGCATCAGCTTATCGCCCTCCGGAACCAGACCAAGCACACAGGGATACCGCTTCAACGCTTTTCCATGGGCGAGTACGAAGAAGTCCCGCTTGGATTTCTCGAGCTTGAAGTGAACGCTGTCCGGATGGATCGACAAACTATCGAGCAGGCGCTCCAACGAAACATCCGGCACCGGCACAGAGGCTGTAAGGTGCTCTGCAGTGCTCCTTTCTGGATGGTGGGGCTGACATGCCACACACAGCGGTAGCAGGAGGCACCAGAGCAAGGGGTGGAAGCGCATGGCAAGTCAATGGGTTCGTCCTTCCTGAATGCATCACCCTGGAGATCGTAACGGTCCTGGCCCGGTGAACGCAATAACCGACCGGTCAAAAGAGGCCGTACCTCGGGCATTGGATCGGGGGGCAACCCTACCCGGTCCCCCCCCCGCTTACTCCAGCACCAGTGGGAAGGTCACTTCGATGTCCGTGTCGCCACCCGCATTGGTGATATCACCGTCGCTTACAACCATGGCTTCCATATCCGGTC
>CAYQMC010000166.1:0-6559 GCA_964418285.1 uncultured Chryseobacterium sp. | reverse complement strand
CTGCCCATGGCCTCCTTGATGTTGGCAAGGGCCTTTTCAGTAGCATCGGCGTGCAGACCGACGGAAGCACGCAGGTTCTCCCAGCTCAAGTCCATAGTCGCCTTGTCATCGTTCACATCGCTGAAACTGATGGTGAAGGTTTCCACGGGATACTTCACTTGGGTGGAAGGCACCTTCACGGTTAAAACATCCTCTTCCTCCTTGCGGTCGCCTTCACCCCAAAGTTCCGTGCTCTTGTTGAAGATCACTTGCCAAACACTTTCTCCAGGAATGGTGAATATGGAATATTCGCCTGCTTCCAGCTTCTGGCCTTCGACCATGATCGGGCCGTCCACCTTGATGATGGTGCACAGGTTTGCCCCCGTGCGCCACACCTGGCCAAAGGGCACCAGATCTCCGAAGACCTTACGGCCCTTCACACTGGGACGGCTGTACTCGATCGTCACATTGGTAAGACCCACGACCTGGGACACTACGCCTTTGGGACTGGCTTGTGGGAGGTCCTGGGCTTGTAAGGCGCATGAGGCCAACATGGCCGTTGCGAGGAAAAAATGCTTCATGTAGGGTTCTTTTTTCGATGGATGGTAAACAAGAGGCCCCGGTCGTTGTTCGACCGGGGCCTCGAAGATAGTAATGCAGCAACCTACCTCAGGCCACCTTCAGGTTGCTCAAACGCGAATGGTCGAATTTATCGCGGGCATAGCTCAAGGTGACCCGCAATTCAGAGGGGCGCTCAGGTGACCCGGGCATCTCGTACATGGCATCGGTCATGATAGCCTCGCAAATGCTACGCAGTCCCCGCGCGCCCAACTTATAGTCCAAGGCCTTCTCAACAATGAAATCCAGAACCTTCTTGTCCAAGGTGAGCTTCACCTTGTCCATTTCGAAGAGCTTGACGTACTGCTTGATCAGTGCGTTCTTGGGTTCGGTGAGGATGCGACGCAGGCTCTCCTTATCCAGGGGGTCGAGGTAGGTGAGCACAGGGAAACGACCGATGAGCTCCGGAATGAGGCCATAGGTGCGCAGGTCGGTGGGGCTCACGTACTGCAGCAGGTGTTCATCGTTGATGCGACCTTCCTTGCTTGCGCTGTAACCCACGGCACTGCTCTTCACCCGACGCGCGATCATGCGCTGAATGCCATCGAAGGCACCGCCGCAGATGAAGAGGATGTTGCGCGTATCCACCTGGATCAGCTTCTGCTCAGGGTGTTTGCGACCGCCTTGTGGGGGTACGCTCACGGTACTGCCTTCCAACAGTTTCAGCAGGGCCTGCTGAACACCTTCGCCGCTCACATCACGGGTGATGCTTGGGGTATCGCTCTTGCGGCTGATCTTATCGATCTCGTCGATGAAGACGATGCCGCGCTCGGCCTTGCTAACGTCGTAATCCGCGGCCTGCAGCAAGCGGCTCAGGATGCTTTCCACATCCTCACCCACATAGCCCGCCTCGGTAAGTACCGTGGCATCGGCAATGGCGAAGGGAACGTTGAGCATGCGGGCGATGGTCTTGGCCAGGAGCGTCTTGCCACTGCCGGTCTCGCCCACCAGGATGATGTTGCTCTTATCGATCTCCACCTCATCCGCTGTGGTGGCCGGTTTCTGAAGGAGGCGTTTGTAGTGGTTGTACACTGCAACGCTCAACACCTTCTTGGCATCATCCTGACCGATCACGTATTCGTCCAGAAAACGCTTAATATCCGCAGGCCGCTGCAGGATGAGGCTGCCCTCCATCTCACTGCGCGAACGCTGGCTGAGCTCCTCGCTGATGATGTTCTGCGCTTGCGCGATGCAACTATCGCAGATGTGACCGGTAATGCCAGCGATGAGGACATTGGTGTCCTGCTTGTCTCGGCCGCAGAAGGAACACTTGATCTCTTTCTTTTCCATTGTGCAGGTTGGAACGTCCTCCTACGAACATTCCGTGATAAGCGTTGCAAGGTACAACGAAGGCCGGTGGATCGCCCCACCGGCCTTCGGGTTGAATTGGTGCCGCACGAAACGTGGGCCGTGGCTTTCGCAAAAATTGCGGGCAAGGCAGGCCTCGCCCCTATTTGTGCTTCAGCAGTACTTCGTCGATCATGCCGTAGGCCTTGGCCTCCTCGGCGATCATCCAGTAGTCGCGATCACTGTCCTTCTCCACTTTCTCCATGGTCTGGCCGCTGTGGTCGCTGATGATCTCGTACAATTCCTTCTTCAACTTGACGATCTCCCGCACGGTGATCTCCATGTCGATGGCCTGGCCTTCAGCTCCACCCAAGGGCTGGTGGATCATGACGCGGCTATGCTTCAACGCACTGCGTTTGCCTTTGGCACCTGCGCACAGCAGGACCGCTCCCATGCTCGCGGCCATGCCGGTGCAGATCGTGGCCACATCGGGGTTGATGTATTGCATGGTGTCGTAGATGCCAAGACCAGCATACACGCCACCTCCAGGGCTGTTGAGGTAGATCTGGATGTCCTTCTTGGCATCGGCGCTTTCCAGGAACAGGAGCTGCGCCTGGATGATGTTGGCCACCTGGTCGTTGATGCCGGTGCCAAGGAAGATGATGCGGTCCATCATCAAGCGGCTGAACACGTCCATCTGGGCCACGTTCAACTGGCGCTCCTCGATGATGTACGGGGTCATCGAAGAAGTGATGGTGCTGTTGACGTAGCTATGGAGCGTGTTGCTATTGATGCCACGGTGCTTGACCGCGTACTTCAGGAATTCGTCTTTGGGGAACATGGGGGATACGGGGTCTGTGGTTAACTGAACACTGTGCGGTCCATCCGGTTCAAACAGTACGGGCCAAGTTTACGAACTCTTCGTAGCTCACCTTTCGCTCCTTGGGGCTCAGCAGGGCTTTGAAGTGGGTCGTGAGCTTCTGCTCCACGATGGTGTCGCGTATGCGGCGGATCTGCTCCTGGTCGCCCAGGATGCGGCCGGCCATTTGCTGCAACTGCTCACCTTCGGGTGCCGGCATGCCGTATTGCATGAACTGGTCGGCCACGTAGCGCTGCGCGAAAGCATTGAGTTCCTCTCCCTTGGCTTCCAGGCCGTACTTCTCCAGCACGCGGTCCTCCACCAACTGGCGTTTCAGGCCCTCGGCATAGCCGGTGTAGCCTTCCTCGACCTGCTCAGGGGTGATGGGTTCCTTGCTGGTCTCCTGGATCCAACGCTTCAGGAAGGCATCGGGAAGGTCCACATGGGCCTGTTCGCCGAGCTTCTTCATCACCAAACGCTTGTACACCTTGTCGCTGTCGCGACGGAACATGTTCTCCAAGCCTTCCTTCACCTTGGCTCGGAAACCGGCCTCATCGCTCACGGCATCCTTCCCGTACACACGGTCGAAAAGCTCCTGCCCAAGCTCGATGGGCACCATGCGCTTGACCTCCACGATGCGGAACAGGAACACTTCGGAAACGCCTCTTACCTGCTCGGCTTCTACGCCCAACATGCGCGCCAGGTCCTCGTTATCTCGGCTCACCTTGCGGGGGTCCACGGTGACCTCATCCCCAGCCGACTTGCCGATAAGGCTGTTCCGTGAGGCTTCGTCCTCGATGAATTCCAGGCTCATGGTGGCACGGTGCATGATGCCACCCTCCTTTATGCTGCCGTCTTCGTTCAACTCGATCATGTCGCCGAGGAGCATGTCCTTGGCTTCGCTGGTCGTAGCGTCCTCCACCTTGCCGAAACGGCGTTGCATATCGTCGATCTCCCGCTGGGCAAGTTCGTCCGTCACATCCACCACCACCATTTCAACGCCGAGCTTGTCGCTCAGCTCCACGTCGAACTCCGGAGCCATGCCCAACTCATAAGCGAACTCGAACTCGCCGGGCTCGTCCCAGTTGTTGCGCTCCACACTATCCAACTTGGGCAGGGGCTGGCCCAGCACCTTCACGGCATTCTCTTGCAGGTAATTGCGCAGGCTCTGATCGATCAGTCGCTCCACCTCGTTCACCAGCACGGTCCGGCCCACACGCTTCTTGATGATGGTCATGGGCACCTGGCCGGGGCGGAAGCCGGGCAGCACGGCACTTTTGCGCTGTTCCTTCAGGGCCTTCTCCACGCCGGGGGTGTAATCCTCGGGCTGTAGCTTCACTTTCAAGGTGGCGGTGAGGGTACCGGTCTCTTCGCGTTCGATATTCATGGGTCCTGACAAGCACAGGGCCTGTCCATTTGGGATGTTGATCGTTCGTTACTCGTTGATCGGTTACCGGCATGCCCCCCATCCGGGGCCGAACCAGGAACATCTATCAACGACACTTGTACGGACGGGGGGACTCGAACCCCCACACCTTGCGGTACCAGATCCTAAGTCTGGCGCGTCTACCAATTCCGCCACGTCCGTGTGGTTCCTTCGAAAAGGATCGCAAATGTAGCCGATCGACAGGTTGGTTACTTTCGCCCTTCGCATGCTGCGCATCGTTCCATCCGAATTGCCCGTGCCCAAGGTGCATGGCTACCTGTTGGGTGCCATCGGCCCGCGCCCCATCTGCTTCGCAAGCACCCTGGATGCGGAAGGCAAGCCCAACCTCAGCCCCTTCAGCTTCTTCAATGTGTTCGGTGCCAACCCGCCGCTGTGCATCTTCAGCCCAGCCCGTAGCGGTCTCACCAATACCAACAAGGACACCTACCACAACGCCAAGGCCACCGGCGAAGTGGTGATCAATGTGGTGACCCATGCCATGGTGCAGCAGATGTCGCTGAGCAGCACGGCCTACCCGCCTGGTGTGAACGAGTTCGAGAAGGCCGGATTCACCCCTGTGGTCAGCGAATTGGTGAAGCCCTACCGGGTTAAGGAAAGCCCGGTGCAACTGGAATGTAAGGTGAAGCAGGTGATGGAGACCGGTGATGGTCCCGGAGCAGGCAACCTGATCATCTGCGAGGTGGTGCTGATGCATGTGAACGAAGATGTCCTGGACGCGGATGGCCGCATCGACCAGCAGAAGATCGACCTGGTGGCTCGCATGGGCGGCGACTGGTACTGCCGCGCACACGGTGATGCCCTCTTCCAAGTCGCCAAACCCATCGGCCGCATGGGCATCGGCGTGGACGGCCTGCCAGCGGATATCCGCAACAGCACCGTATTGACCGGAAACGACCTGGGACGCTTGGGCAATACCGAACAACTGCCTGACGAGACCAGCGTGAACGAACACAAGCTCACCGAATTGAGCGAACTCTTCATCGACCTACAGGACTCTCCACGCGAGCTGGAACTGGCCTTGCATCGCCATGCGCACGACCTGCTGGAGCGGGGGCGCACCGACGAAGCATGGATGACCCTGCTCGCCTTCAACGCACGTTAGACCTCGGCTGCGCTCGGCCTGACATGCGCGAGCGCAGCCAAAACAGAAATCGAAAATCACTACACCCATGGCATCAGTAAGCATCTCCGGAACCATCAAAGTGCTTGGCAAGACCCAGCAGATCTCCGAAAAATTCAGCAAGCGCGAAGTGGTCATTACCGAAGCGGGCGGACAGTACCCACAGCACATCCCAGTGGAATTCACCCAGGACCGTTGTTCGGTGCTCGACGGATACAAGCCCGGCGAGGAAGTGACGGTCACCTGCTATGTGAATGGCCGCGAGTGGACCGGAAAGGATGGAGTGACCAAGCATTTCCTGAGCCTCAAAGGTGATCGTATCGAACGTTCCGGCGCCTCCGGTGGAGGCAACAGCGGAGGCTACCAGGCCGCACCACTGCCGACCGCAGCCGACATGCCGCCCGTGGGTGGCGCGGACGACGACGATCTGCCCTTCTGACGATGAAGCTTGCCGATCGGCTCATCCATCTACTGAGAGCCGTTCTGCCCTCCCCTTTTGCTATCGCCGTCGTACTCACGGTGGCGACCTTCCTGCTGGCTTTCCTCCTGACCGGAGATGGCACGCCCCCAGGGCAGCACGCCATGGCCTTGCTGGAGCATTGGGAGCATGGCCTGTGGAACCCGCCTCTGCTGGTGTTCACGGTCCAGATGATGCTGATCCTGGTGTTGGGCCATGTCATCGCTTTGAGCAAGCCGGTGGAACGCGTCATCCGGCTGGCCCTTATCAGTTGCCGCGACACCGCGAGTTCGGCCGCCACGGTGGCGTTCTTCACCCTGGTCGTGAGCTTCTTCAACTGGGGTCTGGGCGTGGTGTTCGGGGCCATCTTCGCGCGCCGTGTGGCCGAACATGCGGTGCATCAGAAATTCGGGCTCAATTACGGATTGATCGGTGCTGCGGGCTATGCAGGCATGATGGTGTGGCACGGCGGCATCTCCGGTTCGGCACCGATCAAGGTTGCCGAAGCGGGCCACCTGAGAACCCTGATGAGCGGCCTGATACCCGACCAGCAGCTGGCGCTGCTGCCCGATCGGATCGGCTTCGAGGCCACGATCTTCGCAGGACCCAACCTGGCCACTTCGGTCGTGCTTCTGGTGGCGATCCCCTTGGTGCTTTGGTCCATCGGCCGTAGGGATCGCAGCACAGTACCCCGATCGACCGGCGGAAGCATGTTGCATGAGGTGACCGAACACGCGCCCAACGGCGCCGAACGACTGGACCGCTCCCCGATCGCCGCATGGCTTTTTGGTG
>CAYQMC010000165.1:0-6586 GCA_964418285.1 uncultured Chryseobacterium sp. | reverse complement strand
AGCGCTCATCACTGGGGCAAGCTCAGGCATCGGTGAGGCCACGGCCCTGCTTTTTGCCGAGAACGGAGCCAACGTAGTGCTGGCCGATATGGATACCGACGGAGCGGAACGGGTACTCGCCCTGGTCGAAAAGCAAGGGGGCAAGGGCATCGTCGTGATGACCGATGTCTCGAAACCGCCCGAGTGCGAACGGATGGTCGGCGAGGCGGTGAAGCGATTCGGGCGCTTGGACATCGCGGTGAACAACGCGGGCATCGCAGGGCCGGCGGCGCCGGTCGGCGACTACCCCATCGATGGATGGGACAAGGTTATCGCTGTGAACCTGAGCGGCGTGTTCTATGGCATGCATTACCAGATCCCCGCCATGCTGAAGAACGGTGGAGGCTCCATCGTGAACATGGCCTCCATCCTGGGCAAGGTCGGTTTTGCGATGAGCAGTGCCTATGTTTCTGCGAAGCACGGGATGGTGGGTCTCACGGAGAACGCCGCGCTGGAATACGCCACGCAGGGCATTCGTGTGAACGCCGTTGGGCCGGGCTTCATCAAGACGCCATTGCTGGAGAACAACCTCAGCGCGGAACAGTTGACAGGCATCGCCGCCATGCACCCGATGCAACGTTTGGGCACCGCACAGGAAGTCGCGGAGCTGGTCCTATGGCTCGCGTCGGACAAGGCCTCGTTCGTTACCGGTTCCTACTACAACGTGGACGGCGGGTATCTGGCGCAGTAAGGCACGGCCTCATGCTCCGCTTTCTGCTGGCTGCTTTTCTTCTGCTGCACGCTGCGATCCATTTCGCGGGCTTTGCCAAGGCTTGGGGTTTGGCCGAAGTACCCGCGCTCGCGTCGCCGATCTCCAGGACGGTGGGCCTTTTCTGGGGCATCGCGGGATCGCTCTTCGCCGTGTCGGTCGTGCTGCTGTCGATGGGCAATGGTCGCTGGTGGATGTGGGCCGCGATCGCCATCCTCATCTCGCAAACGCTCATCGTCCAGAACTGGCACGATGCCCGCTTCGGCACCATCGCGAATGTGTTGGCACTACTGGCCGTGATCGCCGGCGCCGGTGTTTGGAGCTTTCGTGGGCAATACACTGCTGCCGTGGAACGCACCGTGGAGAACACGCGTGCCCTGCCGGAACACATCATCTCTGAACGCGACCTCGCGCACTTGCCAGGGTCGGTGCAGGGCTATCTGCGCGAATCGGGTGTGGTGGGCACGGTGCGCCCACGGAGCATGCGCATCACCTTCGAAGGCGGGATACGCAGCTTCGATGGACCCTGGATGCCCTTCACCTCGGTGCAGACCAACCGCTTCGACGAACCGGCACGCTTCTTCTGGATCGATGCGACCATGAAGGGATTGCCGACAAAGGGACTGCACGCCTACGAGAACGGGAAGGCGACCATGCTGATCAAGTTGCTGGGCGTAGTGCCCGTGATGGAAGCCCAAGGACCCGAAATGGACCAGGCCGAAACGGTGACCTGGTTCAACGACCTCTGCATCTATGCGCCTGGTGCCTTGGTGGATCAGCGGATCAGCTGGGAAGCGGTGGATGAACATTCCGCGAAGGCGACGTTCACGAACGATGGTCGTTCGATCAGTGCGATCCTGCTGTTCGATGAGGAATACCGCTTGGTCGATTTCATCAGCGATGACCGGTATGCCATGGCCGACGGGGAAGCGAAGCCGCTGCGCTTCAGCACACCCTTGCGGGACCATCGTTCCATGGACGGACTGATGCTACCTGGTCATGGGGAGGCCGTGTGGCATCGTCCCGATGGACCGTTCGTGTATGGTACGTTCGACCTTCGTTCGATCTCGTACGATATTGATCGGTAGGCATCGCGCACCCGATGTTCGACAAAGGCAGGTCGGGACTCGCTGCTCATTGAGCTTCCTGCTGAAGGGTAAGGTGACCAGACCGGTCGAATGGGCCGTGTCCATGATGGGATCGAACGGATCCCGGTCGATGTGATCACGAGCCGAGTGTTTGTTCCGTTCTACCTTGAGCGCTGATGCCGACCAACCCCTTCCCGTTCGAAGGCCTCGCCGATCCCGAGGTGATCGCCGCGCGTGAACGCTACGGGCGCAACGCCATCGATGACCAGGCGAGCGGTGCTTTCTGGCCGGCGGTGAAGGGCGCTGTGCTGGAACCGATGTTCCTGCTGTTGCTCGCCACGAGCATCATCTACTTCGCTCTAGGTGAGCGCACCGAGGCCTACTTCATGGCCGGTGCCATCGTGCTGGTATCGACGATCTCCATCTACCAGGACTCGCGCAGTCGCAAGGCGCTGGCGGCGTTGCGGGCATACAGCGAGGCACAGGCCACAGTGATCCGGAACAACGCGGTGGTGAAGGTCCCCGTAGAGGACGTGGTGGTGGGCGATCATGCCGTGGCCGAAGAGGGCAGCCTGCTTGCCGCCGATGGGGTGATCGCGCAGAGCAACGATTTCAGCGTGAACGAATCCATCCTGACCGGTGAGGCTTTCGCGGTGGCGCGGCATGCGGATGATCCCGAGCTGGCCAACGTGAGCAAAGGCACGCAGGTGGTCTCCGGCCTCGCGGTCTATCGCGTCACTGCAGTGGGTAAGGGCACGCAGCTGGGGAGGATCAGCACCTCGCTCGCGGAGATCGAAGTGCCGCCGACGCCGCTGCAACAGCAGATCACGCGCTTCGTACGCAACATGGCCATCGTCGGTGTGGTGGTGTTCGGGGCCGTTTGGGCAGTGGCTTATTCCCGTAGTGGCTCGCTGCTGGACAGCCTGCTAACCGGACTGACGCTGGCGATGTCGATCCTGCCGGAAGAGATCCCCGTGGCCTTCGCGACCTTCCTTGCATTGGGTGCGTGGCGACTGGCGAAGCAGGGCGTGATCGTGAAGCGCTCCACTACGGTGGAGACATTGGGCTCGGCCACGGTGATCTGCACGGACAAGACCGGCACCATCACGGAGAACCGGATGTCGCTGGCACAACTCTTCGTGCAGGCGAACGGACGCATTTTGGCATCCGATGAGTGGTCCGGCGCCGAAGCACAGCGGGTGATGCAACTAGCCATGTGGGCGAGCGAACCGGTGCCCTTCGACCCGATGGAAGTGGCACTGCACGAGATCTATGGAAAGACAACGGACCGCGACCTGCGGTCGGAGTTCAGCATGGTCCACGAGTATCCCCTGGGTGGAAAGCCGCCGATGATGACACACGTGTTCGCGAACGATGCTGGTGAACGCATCATCGCGTGCAAGGGCGCGCCCGAGCGGGTGTTGCTACAGTCGTCCTTGAGCGAGGATCAGCAGACCGCTGTGCTTGCACAGGTGGAGGTAATGGCGGGCCAGGGTTTGCGGGTGCTCGGAGTTGCGCAAGCCGCACTCTCCGGGGATGCTTTTCCGAAGGGTCAGGAGGAATTCACCCTCGACTTCCTTGGGCTGTTGGCATTCAATGACCCCCCGAAAACGAACATTACCGCGGTCCTCCGTCAGTTCTATGCCGCGGGGATCGAGGTGAAGATCATCACCGGCGATAATGCCCTCACCACCGGAGCCATCGCCCGGCAGATCGACTTCCGCGGAGCGGACAAGACGATGAACGGCGACGACATGATGAAGCTGGATGATGCCGCGTTGCGCAAGGCCGTGCAGGACACCAACATCTTCACCCGCATGTTCCCCGAGGCGAAACTGCGGATCATCAATGCGCTGCAAGCCGAAGGGCATGTGGTGGCCATGACCGGCGATGGGGTGAACGATGGACCTGCGTTGAAGGCTGCGCACATCGGCATCGCCATGGGCAAGCGTGGCAGTGAACTCGCCAAGGAAGCGGCATCCTTGATCCTTGTGGATGATGATCTGGGCAAGATGGTGGATGCCGTGGCGATGGGACGCAAGATCTACGGCAACCTGAAGAAGGCGATCCAGTACATCATCTCCATCCATATCCCGATCATCCTCACGGTTGCGCTTCCCTTGTTCCTGGGCTGGGTGTATCCGAACATCTTCACGCCGCTGCATGTCATCTTCCTGGAGCTGATCATGGGGCCTACATGCAGCATCGTATACGAGAACGAACCGTTGGAAAAGGATGGTATGCTGCGCCCCCCGCGTCCGCTGAGCCTCACCTTCCTCACGTGGAGGGAGCTTTCCATCAGCGTCTGGCAGGGCCTGGTGATCACGCTCGGTACACTGGGCACCTACCAACTCGCGGTGCAGCAAGGCCATCCCGAAGAGCTCGTGCGGGCCATGGTCTTCAGCTCGCTGGTGGTGGCGAACATCGCCCTTACCCTGGTGGACCGCTCGTTCACGGCATCGGTCTTCACCACATATGGATACAACAACCGGCTGATGCGTGGCATGCTCCTGCTCACCATCGGCTTGCTGCTCGCCTTGCTCTATCTGCCTCTGTTGCGCGACTTCTTCCAGCTCGCTTCACCATCCCTTGCACAACTTGGCATCGCTTCCGCGATAGGCCTCGGTTCGGTGGGGTGGTTCGAAGTGTACAAGTGGGTGCGTCGGAAAATGGGGGGGCGCTAGTCGCTGGTCGCTACTCCTGCTCGTATAGATCCAGGCGTTGGCGCAGCCTGCGCGCCTCTTCCTGTGCGGCATCCATGCGGTCCAACAGATGGCTGATCGCTTCCAGGCCTTCCAGGTTGATCTCCAGGTCGTAATGCATCCGTGCGAGCTTTTCGATCCGGGCAATTTGTTCGGGTGCCAGGAAGTGTTGTTCCTGCACCACGGTGAGTTGGATCAGGCCACGTTCGTGCAAGGCATGGACGAAGGTGGTCTCCACCCCTTGATGCGTGGCGAAGACCTCGACGGCGATGAGTTGTTCGGTGGTCATGCGGAGGTGGTGTTGCGGATGGCGGCCAGTTCGCGGAAGAGTTCTTTTTCGCGATCGCTGAGGCCCGTGGGCAGTTCCACGTTGTAGGTGACAAAGAGGTCACCGAAGCGGCCTTCCTGTTTGTAGACCGGGAATCCTTTGCCCTTCAACTTGACCTTGGTCCCGTTCTGTGTTTCGGGTGCGACCTTCAGCTTCACTTTACCATCCATGGTCTCCACGGTGATATCGCCGCCCAGCATGGCCGTTGGCAGGTCAAGGTCCTGTGTGATGAACAGGTCCTTGCCCACGCGTTTGAACCTGGGGTGGGGTGCGACGACGAAGGTGATGTAGAGGTCGCCGTTCGGTCCACCGTTCATGCCTGGTCCACCCTGGCCGTTGATCCGGATGGTCTGTTCGTTCTCTACGCCGGCGGGTACCGTGATGCGTATCGGCTTGCCATTGACGTTCAGCGTTTGTTTGTGTGTGCGGTATGCGGTATCGGTATCCAGGTGCAAATCGGCGCGGTAGTCCTGCCCTCTGAATTTCACCCGACCGCCGCGACCACCGCCGAACATGGAGCTGAACAGGTCCTCATCGTCCATTCCACCACCACTGAAGGGCCTGCTTCCTGGTCCTCTTGCGCCTTGTCGTGGACCTTGCTCGCGCTTGGCCTGTTCGAACTGTTCGGCATGCTTCCATTGCTCGCCGTAGGCATCGTACTTCTTGCGGCTCTCCGGATCGCTGAGCACTTCGTTCGCCTCGTTGATCTCCTGGAATTTCTTCTTCGCCTCGGCGCTGTTCGGGTTCAGGTCGGGGTGGTGCTTGCGCGCCAATTTTCGGTAGGCCTTCTTGATCTCTTCCGGGGTAGCGGTGCGATCCAAACCCAGAACCTGGTAATAGTCCATTCGGATGATGTCTTGGTGCAGTGTTCTGCCGCACGGAAGGTACGGATACCATGGCACGGCAGGCATGTCCGTCGATACCAAATGCCAGCGTGCCCACCAGCAGTTCCCGCTACTTGCTTCGGTCGTCTTGGCGCTTGGTTCCCCCGATCGGCAGCGAACAGGAGGGTGCCGTGCGCCTGCCGATACGGGTGGAACACTTCGCCATAGGACCCACGTCGGCTTGTCCCCCGGACCCTGCACTGGAAAGTGGCCTTGTCCTATTGCCCCGCACTGGGTTAGTTCGCACCTTGCGGGCATGCATCCTACGGCACGGGTCGTCGTCGTTCTTGCGCTACTGCTCGCAGGATCAGGGAGCGCGCAGGTGGATCGTGATTCGTTGTTGAGGGTATGGAACGATGGCAGTTTGCCGGATACCAGCAGGCTTGCCGCGGCCCAGAAGCTCGTTTGGCGGGTGTACCTGCAACGCTCGCCTGACACGGCGCGATACTATGCCCAGGAGCAGCTCAAGTTGGCCGAACAACGCGGCCTGCTGAAGCATGTGAGCAGCGCCTACAACAGCATCGGGGTCACGTACCATATCCAGGGCGATCTGGAGGAGGCCATTGAGTACTATGGGTTGAGCCTGGGGGTGGACGAGGAACGCAGCAAAGCGATGCCCGGTGACGTGAAGGCGGCGGAAGGCGTGGCTGCCTCATACGCCAACCTGGCCGTGCTCTATCAGCAGATCGGCGATATGGGCTTGTCCATGGAGGGTTATGACCGGGCGCTGCACCTGCTGGACAGTTTGGAGGCGAAGGGTGCTGCGGTGAACGTGAAGATCGCCGACGTGCAGAACAACATCGGCATGGCCCACGAGACCCAGGGCAATACGGAGG
>CAYQMC010000164.1:0-6684 GCA_964418285.1 uncultured Chryseobacterium sp. | reverse complement strand
GTTCATCGACGTTGGCCTCTTGCACATCAGCATGGCCAGGACCGCTTTGGCTGCAGGCGGCGAATAGGAATGTGGTGGCGATCGGGATGAGGGTGGGGCGCATGGTGTTGGCGGTTTATACCTACTCATCGGAAAGCCTGGCGGAATGTGAACAAGGGGTATGGGTCCTGTTCCCGTATCGCACCAACCCATGATCGGCTCACGGCCTGCGACCCAGGCAATTGGAACGCTTGTCGCCTGAACCGGTCCGGCCAAGGTGCCGAGTGTCCTGGCCGAATTGGCATTACGCCGCACCACACGCTGTTATGGATACGATCACACCACGATGGGTGCGATCCGGTCTGTCGGCGCGCTCAAGGTTCCCTTATCATGTGGCCTTGCCTGGCCCCGAAGGGATCACAGGCCATGACGCACTTCCCCCGGGTAGCGAGGGTACTATCGCAATTCCAGTGGGGTGTTTCGGCCCACATGAACCTCATCAGGCATCGATCGAATAGAGCCATTCGATCTGTTCAGCTTTCCTTGGCGCGAAATGCAATGAAGCCAAGCACGATCGCCGAGCCCGATACCAAGGTCATGATCGTACCCGGTACAAAGTGTACATGGCCTCCGAGGTCCATGAACAAGAAGTAGCCGAGGTCCGCCGGACCACCGACCAAGGCCGCCAGTACATGCAAGTGCGCGACCAACGCGAAGGGTCCCAAGTGCTTGTCGTTCCGCAAGGTGGAGAAGGCAGCGCCCCACAACGCCTTCAGGCTTCTGGCCTACCGGCGGTCGGTTCCGGTGAAGGCGTCCACAATGCTGAACGCATGGACGTTCCCTGAAAATGGCTCGATCTGTTCCACCATCTTCTATTCGGTCCCGATGCTCAAGGAAGATAGGGGGGTATCAGGCTGGCCGGACCCGGATTCAATACCGCAGCGTCAAGCAGATCCTGCGGAATTTCTCGAGGCTGCCTGTGGGCAGGAACACCGCGTGGCCACCGTAGCGCCGCACGTCCTCCGCGATCTCGTCGATGATATCGTCCACCACGCCTGCCCCGCTCGGGTCGTCCTTCATGGTCACCGTATCGCCTTCTACCAGGGCGGGCTGGAAGAAGCCTTCCTCCACATAGAGCGCATCGCCACGCCCCTCCCGCGCAGCGCGGAAGATGTCGCCCACATCGTCCAGCAACAGGCCCCCGCCCTGGGCTTTCTCGATGTCGTCCAAGGCTTTCATGCGTCGTTCGGCCATCACGCGCTCCACCACCTCGAAAGCTTTCTCCGCGAGTATGTGGGCCTTCGTCTCGTCCGCATTACCTGCGATACTGCCGATGTACATGGAGGGGATATCCACCACACCCATCATGAACTTCGTGCTGCGTTCGTCACCCGCCAGGATCACCGGCAAGGGGTTCTTCGCATGCATCGCCTTCATCTCCTTGTCCACGCGGTTGCAGAATTCCTTCATCAGGTTCTCCTCCACACCGGCCTGGCTGCGCTCATCCGCATGGGTGTTGTACAGCTTGTCCTCCAGCGGGAACCCGTCCTTGTGGGTGTACTCCTTCACGACCTTGTCGCGATGCGCTTCGATCAGGCGGCTCTTGTGGCCGCTCACCGTAAGCACGTAGTAATGGGCGCTGCTTTGCATGGCCCGCAGCAGGTCGCGTGTGGCGAAGGTCCGGGCCACGATCGCGCGATCGGTCACCGCGATGTTCAGCTTCACCACCTCCGCCATGTCGGCTTTGGCGAACAGGGCCAAACCATCCAGGTTGTTCGTATGGTCGATGCCCGCCACTGCGGCGTGGATGCGTTCGATCACGGGCCAAACCTCGCGCTTGTCGTAGTCCTTCAACAAACGCTCCTCGGTGCTGGTCACCAGGTTCTTCAGGTTGATCTGGTCCTGTTCATTGTCCGGGAAGGTGCGGTGCGTGCTCAGTAGGATGCTCACGCAAGGGTCTCCTTCGAGGCGTTCAAGAGTGCGCAAGGCGTTCTTCAGTTCCATATTGGTTCAGTCCTATGGGTGATGATCCATGCCTTTCGTTAGGATCGTGGTTCTCTATGCCAGCAAGGTAGGTCGTGGGGGGGCGGGGCTCTGTGACAATGGTCATATGGGCTGCAGGAAAAGGTCCAACTACCGACGACGACCTGGAACAGGGCAGCCTGGCGTTGGCCGAACGGTGGAACGTTGGCATCGGATGGCAGACCTCGCTGACCAAGAAAGCGACCGTGGCGGTATCTGGCAGCGTTGCGCATGAACCGTTGCTTCGCTGCGATCGACCTGATCGTGAGTATGGGGTGCACGCTGGGGCTATCATACTCCTCCTGGACGTCACGGTGATGGCCCAGTATTTCGGGCCACCTGTGGATGTGTCTCTTTCCACGGCTTCACCCCGTGCTGTCCATGAGGTGGATATCGACGCGGAGGGGGACAAGGACGTATTCACCGCGTCCGATGATGACCTGAAGGTGGCCTTGTATCCGATCGACGGGAGTGGTGCGTTCCCAGATCGTACTACGCCGCCGGGAAGGTCGATCTGCAGGGACACCTCGTGCGGCTACTGTCACCCACCGGCCGTCCACGGTATACTGGGGAACGCTCATCCCATCGCAGTAGAAGAGCGCAATGCGCTATTGCTTCACCACTCGGAGGACGGACGAGCCGATGTGCACGGTATAGGTACCCATTGCCAGGGCCTCGGTGCCAAGCGATGTGCGCTCTTGGGTCGTGGTTCCGGTCAGTACGATGCGTCCTGTTGCATCGCGGACCACCAGAGTCCCACCGGCCCTGGTGCCACCAATGGTCAGGGTTTGGAAGCAGGGCACCGGGAAGACCGATAAGTCGGAAGTTGCCAGGTGCCCGAACTGTTGCCCGGTGCTGAAGTCGTTCTCGAAGCGTGCGACCATCACAGCATTGTTCGTACCTGATCGCGCCCAGCCAGCGACCACGATCTTGCCATCGGCTTGCAAGGCCACGCAGTTCGCCTTGGCGACTCCACCTTCAATGAGGGTGCGAACGATCCCGTCGCCATCGAAGGTGGGGTCCAGGTCCCCGTTGTACAGGAACCTTACGATGGTCAGATGGCTGTCGTTGGAGCTGTTACTGCTGGTACCAACGACCAGGATCTTGTCCCAGGGATGCAAGATCGCCTGTCCAACGCTGTTGGAAAAACTACCTACGGGCAAGATCACCCTTGCGTTCGTGCCGAAAGAGCCATCGCCGGATCCAGCGGCCGTGTAGCCAGCTAACCCCCAGCCTCCGTCGGTAATTCCGACAAGTACCAACCGACCTCCCGGCATGTCGACAATGGAAGTAGCGAGATCGGAGGACGATCCCATGTCTGTTCGGGTGTAGTCGAACGGGGAATACTCACCATCCGCACCGAATTTGGCAAGCACATAGTCGAAGCCTGTTGGCCCTACGCTCATACCGGCTTGCACGAACGAGCCGTCCGCGCGCAGCACGCACGCCCATCCCTGATCGTTCTGTGCATCGAGCCCTATGTCACGAATATGCTGTCCCCTGGGCGCATTGAAGCCCCCGTTATCCAACTCGCCTTCGGAAGTAAGGCCCAACGCGACGATCCAATCGCTGGTGTTGTTGGTTTGGCAGAATCCCGTGACCACCATGCGCCCATCGGGCCGCAGGGTCAGGTCCTGCCCGAATTGATCGGTGCAGGATGAAGTAAGGGACGTGAGGGTGATAGCGAATGTGGCCAAGCCATCGCTGCTGAAGCTGGTATCCAGGTTCCCGTTGCCATCGAGTCTTGCCAGGGCAATGAGGTTCTGCCCACCGATCTGCGAATAGCCGGCGATCACGATCTTCCCGTCCGGTTGGATCTTCATTGCGTTCACCTGGTCCAAGCCTGTGCCGAAGCTGATGTTCACCAGGCCTTCAATTCCAAAGCTGTTGTCCGGTTCCCCGTCGGGGGTATAGCGCAGCAGCACAATATCACCTGCACCTGTGGGCGTGTAGCAGGCCACCACGATCTTGCCATCAGCTTGGATGGCGATGGCACGACCTTCATCGTTGCTCCCGCTCAATTGCCTCAGCACCGAACCTCCATTACCGAATGCGGGGTCCAACGTACCCGGTTGGCAGAATACGGGGCCAGCGGATATGACAAGCAGGAGGAAATTGATCAATGATCGCATGATGGTAGGTTCAGGGAAGCGGATCTATTGGGGGTGGTGTGAGTGGCATTGGTCGGCCGAAATTAGGCCGATGTTAGGATTGCGCTGCATTCTGGTGCGGCTCGTCCGTGCCAACGTTCAAGACCGACAGGTCCAATGATACACCCGGAGCGTTCGAGCCAGCATCTCCGCTGCCATTGTTCCATAAGTGTCGCACCGCGGCTGCAGGGTCGCAACTACCAAGGCCTTGCTCCGGTGCGTCCGGCCTACATGCCGCCTCATTCCTCCACATAGTAGTGCGCCGTGCGGCAGATCAGCGCGCAAGGCTCTTCATGCGCGAGGACCAGCCCACGCCGTCCTTCGGCAGTGCGATAGGGAAGGCTCATCAAGGCATACGGGGCGAACGCTACATGCTCAGCTGATCGCATCACGCTGCCATCGCCACGGCTTACCACCGTCATGCCGCCACGCTCGTTCACGATCCACACCAGGCGGTATTGGAAAGTTGTGGTGTCCGGAGTCCTGGTGGTATCCACCGGCTGCAGTCCGTTCCGGAACTGCATGAAGTCGGCACTGTCCTGGGTAGTCTCGAAGTAGGCCGGTCCGAAGTACGGGTGGCCGATCGCGGGCAGCATCGGGGGCTCCTGCGCTTGGGCGAACGAGGGGAGGAGGAAGAGGAGGTGGACGGCGCGACGCTTGGTGTGCATGGTGCTCGGTACACGGGTTGGGGGCGAAGGTTCAAGCGGAACCTATGCTGTAGTGACCTGCTGTGGCCGCATCGGAAGAGCATACAGCGCATCGCAGGAACTTGCTCCACATTGACCGGATCCGTGGGAGATGGTGGTCGTACTTTGCACGCGCACCGCACCGGGCCGCAATTCGTTCAGCCATGACAACTTCCGTATCCATACGTCCCGTCCTGCTGTTGAGCATCGTCCTCGTGGCGAACGTCAACGCCCAATCCTTCGAGCAACATGCGCAAGCTTTGTTGGATTCCATCTATCGCGCCGATACCACAATGGTCGGTCTGCTGGTGCACGTGGAAGCGCCGGACCGCAGCATCTCCTGGACCGGCGTCAGCGGACGATCGGAGAAAGGTGGTGCTGCCCTGGATCCGGAGGCACCATTCTTGATCGCCAGCAACATCAAGACCTATGTATCTGCCTCGATCCTGCGCTTGGTGGAGGAGGGTGAGTTGACATTGAATGACCCCGTGGGTCCGCTGATCACCAACAAAACGCGTGAGCTGTTCGCGAGCGATGGCTACGACCTGCAGGCCATCACCCTTACGCACCTCCTTTCGCACACCAGCGGTTTGGATAGCTACTCCAACTACGGTTACCTCGACAGCATCAGTGCACATCCCATGCACCGCTGGACGCGCGATGAACAACTGGAGCGCACCGTGGCGCTTGGCAGCAAGCTCGCCGAGCCCGGGGAACACTTCGCCTATACGGATGTGAACTACCTGCTGCTCACCGAAGTGATCGAGGGTCGCACCGGTAAGCCCTTCACGGCAGCGATGCGCGAACTGCTGCGCTACGATGAAATGGGTTACACACATACCTGGATGCCCACTTTGGAACCCATGCCTGCCGGCACCTTGCCGCTGGTACACCACTACTGGGATGACCGCGGTTGGGACAGCTATGACATCGATATATCCGTGGACCTCTACGGCGGTGGCGGTATCGCCTGCACCGCCAGCGACCTGGCCCGCTTCAACCAGGATCTCTTCACGGGCAAGGTGGTGAAGGACAGCGCCACCCTCGCGGTGATCCACACCACGGTGGTCACACAAGACAGCTTGCAGAGCGGTTATCACTTGGGCGTCTCCACGGAAACTGTCCGGGGGCTTCCCGCCGTTGGGCACGGTGGCTTCTGGGGCACCAAGGCGCTGTACCTGCCGCAGCTGAACGCCACGGTAAGCATCGCCGTGCTGGAACGGGGCCACCGTGCTACCCAGAAAGCAGTGATGGACCGGGTTGTGGGTCTGTTGATGCCATAAGGGGATCAGAAGCGGATAGGATATTCGGCTGCACCCTATGCGATCGGCATAGTTCCTGCGTCATTGAAATACCATGTTCCGCGCTCTCCTCATCACCGCCGTCCTCGCGCTGCCTTTTCACGGCTATTCCAAAGAGCTCGGCTTTTGGCCGGAACTGGTGATGTTGCATGAAGCCGACCTGGCCATCGATGCGGCATTGGTGCGCCACGATGAAGCCCACTTCTGGGTGAAGGTTGGCACCGTGCTGCGCGATTCGGGCTTCGGCATCAAAGCGGGTGATGTGGTCCGGGTGAAGAACGGCTATTCGCATAGTTGTGGTTTCCCGTGGCATGTGGACGATGCCAAGCGCTGGCGCTTGTACCTGCAGAAGGATGAAGGGAAGGGCAACTGGAGCCTGAAGGACCGGAACGCTGATTGTGCCATTGCCATCCACGACGGCCGGACGACCATTTTCATGCCGCGCGATATCAACCTTCCGGTGGACGAGTTCGATCGCTGTCTGCTGGAGTTCCAGGCCTGCTATGCGATGGACGATACCGGCTGGACCTTCTACACCACCACCAC
>CAYQMC010000163.1:0-6703 GCA_964418285.1 uncultured Chryseobacterium sp. | reverse complement strand
AAAGGCGTGCAGGAAGGCCTCTACCGCGAGGACCTCGACATCGATATCATCGCCCGCATCTACATCTCCCGTTTCGATGTCACCTTCGATGGCAAGCTCTTCCCGTCGAACCAATACACGTTCGAGGATGTGATCTGGGAGCTGTTCCGCTACCACATCCGGGGCATTGCAAGCGAAAAGGGGCGCAAGTACCTGATGAAGAAAGTACAGAAGGAACGAAACACCACGCCGACCACCACGGCGGCCCGCACATGAACATGCGAACACTACTTCTCTCCAGCCTCTGGGCCTTGCTCGCTTTGCCCGGCATGGCCCAGGGTCCCGTGAGCCTAAGCCTGCAACAAGCCGTTGACCTGGCCGCCAAGCAGAGCTACCAGGTGCAGAACAGCGAGCTGGAGGCCGAGAAGGCACGGGCACGCATCAGGGAGGTCATCGCCATTGGCATGCCCCAGGTGAATGCTTCGGGGGGGCTGATGAACTATCTGGACGTCCCCACCCAGGTGATCCCCAACTTCTTCGGTGCAGGCCCCGAGTTCATCGAGGCCCAGTTCGGCCTGCCTTGGAGTGCCAACGGAGGTGTGCGGCTGGACCAGTTGATCTTCGATGGCAGCTACCTCGTGGGCCTGCAGGCCGCCAACGAAGGCCGCAAGATGGCCGATGAGGAACTGGAGCGCAACGTGAAGGATGCGCGCATCCAGGCCGCCAAGGCCTACTACGCGGTGCTGGCCGCCGATGAAGGCGCACGCCTCGTGGGCGAGATCCTACCCGTGCTGGAACGCAGCCTTCTGGAGAGCAACGTGATGTTCGAGAATGGCTTCATGGAAGAGACCGATGTGGACCGCCTGAGGATCGAAGTGGCCAATGCCCGTGACCGGCAGTTGGTGTTCGCCCGTCAGGCGGAGGTGGCACGCAACTACCTGCGCTTCATGCTCGGCATGCAACTGAACACACCGATCGCCCTGACGGACGAGCTGGTGCAACTGATCGACAACCCGGCCGAGGACGCCTTGGCCGAGGAGCCTCTGGACCTCGAACGCCACATCGACCAGCGTATCGCCAACACCTACGTGCGTGCCAGCGCCCTTGAGCTCAAGAATGCGAAGGCGGCCTACCTGCCCAATTTGAGCGGCTACTTCAGCTACCAGGAGCAATGGAACGCCAACACCTTCGAACCCGTCGACGGACCCATCCCCTGGTTCCCGGCCACGCTGTGGGGCGTACAGCTCAATGTGCCCATCTTCAGCAGCGGCATGCGCTCCAGCAAGGTGTCGCAGATGCGATTGGGACAGGAGCAGGCCGAAGTGAACCTGGCCCTCACCACCCAACGCTTGCAGTTGGAGCATAGTCAGAGCCGCTACGACGTGCTCACCGCTCAGGAGCTCTACCGCAACGAACGCGATCGCCTGGCCCTTTCACAACGCGTGTTCGAGCGCACCAGCCTCAAGTTCACCGAGGGGGTCGCATCCAGCTTCGAACTCACCCAGGAGCAGAACCAATACCTCGCAGCGCAGCAGAGCTACATCCAACGGGTGGTGGACCTGGTGAACGCCCGCGCCGAACTCCGCAAAGCACTCGACCGTTTCTGAAACCGCACCCTACCACGATCATGAGAACCATCTTCATTCCCCTTCTGACATTCGCCGTGCTGGCCGGGTGCGGCAACGGTGCCGACATCGATAAAGAGGTGCTGGCCAAGCGCGCAGAACGCGATTCGCTGAAGACCGAGCGGGAGAAACTCAATGCCGCCATCGCCGAGGTCGAGGAGTGGATAGCACGCCACGACCCCGAGCTCAAGCGCACGTTACCCACCGTTACCACCTTCCCACTGCAGCCCAGTGAATTCGCACACTGGACAGAGGCCCACGGAAGCGTGCGGGCCGACCAGAACGCCCTGGTATACACCGCCACCGGTGGTGAGGTGCGCCGGATCCTGGTACAGCAAGGTCAGTCCGTCAGGAAGGGGCAGGCCATCGTGGACATCAACACCGATGCGCTGCGCCAACAGGTCGAGCAGGCCGAGTCCAGCGTGGAGCTCGCGCGCACCGTGTTCCAGCGCCAAGCCAAATTGTGGGAGCAGAAGGTCGGCAGCGAGGTGCAGTACCTGCAGGCCAAGTCCAACATGGAAAGCGGTGAGGCACAGTTGCAGGCCCTGCGGGACCAGCTCCGCAGCGCGCAGGTACTTGCGCCATTCGATGGCGTTGTGGATGAGATCTTCCCCAACTTGGGCGACATGGCCACACCCATGCAACCTGTGGCACGCGTGGTGGCCCTGGGAAACTCCAGCATCGAAGTGGACCTCGCCGAGGACCTGCTGGCCAAGGTGAAGCTTGGCGACCCCGTGGAAGTGGTATTGCCCGAGACAGGCGAAACCGTGGAAGCCACCATCGACCAGATCGGCCAGTACATCAACCCCAACAACCGCAGCTTCAAGGTGGTCCTGCGCATGACGAATGGCAGCAAGCTTCGCCCGAACCAACTGGCCAACGTGCGCATCCGGGACCTGGATGTGAAGGATGCCCTGGTACTGCCCAGCCGACTGGTGATGGAGAACAGCACCGGGGACAGCTATGTGTACGTGCTGGAGGAGCAGGATGGCATGGCCCGCAGCCGCAAGGTGCCCGTGAAGGTGCTGAGCGCGCAAGGCGGGGAGCTGCTCATCGAGACAACGGAAGGTGGCCTGAAAGGCGGGGAACTGCTCATCGACCAAGGGTCGCGCCTGGTGGTGGACAAGCAGGAGGTACAGGTAATGAAGGGGGTGTGATGCCCGCAGGCCTGCAATACGTTGCCGATCGCACCTGTAGCGTCGACCCATTGGGTCGACTTACGCTGCGTAGGCGAAGGACGACAGAACATTTCGACGTTAACCGTTGACAAGTCATCGAAAACACACCATGTCACAAGACAACGGCAACAGCACACAGGACAAACGCTTCGCGATAAGCTCGTGGGCCGTGGACAACCGCGCCACGGTGATGGTGCTGTCCATCCTCATCGCCTTCATCGGCTTCAACGCCTACAACACCATGCCGCGCGAAGCCTTCCCCGAGGTGGTGACGCCGGAGATCTACGTGAGCACCATCTACCCCGGCAACGCGCCGGACGACATGGAGAAGCTCATCACCCGGCCACTGGAGAAGGAGATCAAGACCATCACCGGCATCGATGAGATCCTCTCCACCAGCGTGCAGGGCTTCAGCACCATCCACATCAAGTTCGATTTCAACGTCACGCCCGCCGAAGCCCTGCGCAAGGTGAAGGACGCGGTGGACAAGGCCAAGGCCGACCCCGACTTCCCCACCGAGCTGCCCGCCGAGCCCAATGTCTTCGAGATGAACTTCTCGGAGATCATGCCCATCCTCAACATCAACCTCAGCGGAGACTACAGCCTGGACCAATTGAACAAATGGGCCGAACTGCTGGAGGACGACATCGAGGACCTGCCCGAAGTGAACAAGGTGGAGATCCGCGGTGTGCCCAAGAAGGAGGTACGCATCAGCCTCGACCTGCGCAAGATGGAGGCCCGCGAGATCTCCTTCAACGATGTGGCACAGGCCATCCAGCAGGAGAACGTGAGCATCAGCGGCGGCGAAGTACTGGTGGACGGACTGCGCCGCACCGTGAGCGTGAACGGTGAATTCACCGACATGGAGCAGGTGCGCCAGATCATCGTGAAGCAGGAGAACCTGGACATCGTCCGTCTGGGCGAGATCGCCGATGTGGCCTTCACCTACGTGGAGCCAACCAGCTTCGCCCGCGAATACGGTCAGCCCGTGGTGATGGTGGACGTAATGAAGCGCAGTGGCCGCAACCTGTTGGTGGCCGCCGACAGCATCAAGGCTCTCATCGGTCGCTATGAGCGCGACGTGTTCCCCGCCGACCTCAATGTGACCCTTACCGGCGACATGAGCGACCAGACGCGCACCCAGGTGGACGAGCTGGAGAACTCCATCATCTTCGGCATACTGCTGGTGGTGGGCGTTCTGATGTTCTTCCTGGGCCTGCGCAACGCCATCTTCGTGGGTATCGCCATCCCGATGAGCATGCTGCTGAGCTTCATCATCCTCAGCGCCATGGGCTTCACACTCAACATGATGGTGCTCTTCAGCCTGGTGCTCGCCCTGGGCATGCTGGTGGACAATGGCATCGTGGTCATCGAGAACACCCACCGGCTGATGAGCGAAGGGCAGAGCCCCGTGCGTGCCGCCAAGAACGGCATCGGCGAGGTGGCCATGCCCATCATTGCCAGCACCGCCACCACCGTCGCGGTGTTCATCCCGCTCATCTTCTGGCCCGGCATCATGGGTGAGTTCATGAAGTATCTGCCCATCACCCTCATGGTGGTGTTGGGTTCCTCGCTCTTCGTAGGCCTCATCATCAATCCCATGCTCGCCTCGCGCTACATGCGTGTGGCGCAGGACGGCCCCACACGCTTCCTGACCTTCACCGTGGGCGGCTGGATGACCGCCCTGGGCCTGCTCTTCAGCCTGCTCGGCTTCTTCGGCGACATGCGCTTCTTCTTCACCCTGGGCAACCTGATGCTGGCCTTCGGCCTCTTCGGCTTCCTCAACCACTACGTGCTGTACCCGGCCAGCGTTCGCTTCCAGACGGTCACCATGCCGCGCCTGGAAGAGCGGTACCGCGATTTCCTCACCTGGGTCCTGCAGGGAGGTCGCCCGAAGTGGATGTTCCTGGGCACCATCGGGCTGCTCATCTTCTCCTTCATGCTGGTGGGCCTTTTCCCACCCAAGACCCTCTTCTTCCCGGTGAACGAGCCCTTGTACGTGAACGTGTACATCGAGAAGCCCATCGGTACGGACATCAGCGAAACGGACCTCACCACACGCATCGTGGAGAAGCGCATCTTGAACGTGCTTGGCGATCCACGCTACAACGAGGAGGTAAGCGATACACTGGCGGACGGTACCGTGCAGAAGCGGACCGAGAACTTCCTGGTCAGCTCGCTGATCGCCCAGGTGGGCGAGGGCACCAGCGACCCCATGGCCGGCCCCAGCTTCGATGCCACACCCCACAAGGGCCGCGTGCAGGTCAGTTTCGTGAAGTCGGCCGAGCGGCGCGGCATCAACACCCTGGAGGTGATGGAGGAGATCCGCGAGGCCGTACGCGGTGTGCCCGGCGTTACCGTGGTAGTGGACAAGGATGCGGCCGGCCCGCCGGTGGGCAAGCCCATCAACATCGAGATCAAGGGTGAGGATGTGAACGGCCTGATCGCCGAAGGCGAACGACTGCGCCAGTTCCTGGTCGCACAGCACATCGCAGGGGTGGAGGAACTGAAGCTGGACATCGAACTGGGCAAGCCCGAGATGCCCGTGGAGATCGACCGCGCAAAGGCCCGCCGCTACAATGTGAGCACCTATGCCATCGGCGATGCCATCCGCACCGCGCTCTACGGCCGCGAAGTGAGCACCTACAAGGAGGGCGAGGACGACTACCCGGTGAACCTGCGCTTGATGGACGAGTACCGCTACGACCCCGAGGTGCTCACCGGTATGCGCATCACCTTCCGCGACCAGACCAACGGGCAGATCCGCCAGGTGCCCATCAGCGCGCTGGCAACCACCAGCTACACCAGCACCTACAGCGCCGTGAAGCGCCTGGACCTGGAACGCATGGTGCAGGTGCAGAGCAATGTGCCCAGCGAATACAACCCCACCGAGGTGGTGGGAAAGGTGCAGCAGGCCATGCAAGGCTACGAGAAGGATCCCGCCTACTCCTACGAGTTCACCGGCGAGATGAAGGAGCAGGAGAAGCAGATGGCCTTCCTGAGCACTGCGCTCATGATCGCCGTGTTCCTGGTCTTCCTCATCATCGTGGCCCAGTTCAACAGCGCGGCCATCCCGGCCATCATCGTGAGTTCCGTGGTGTTCAGCCTCATCGGCGTGTTCCTCGGCCTGGTGGTCTTCCGCATGGAGTTCGTGGTGATGATGACCATGGTGGGCATCATCTCCCTGGCCGGTATCGTGGTGAACAACAGCATCGTGCTCATCGATTTCATGATGCTGATGCAGCAGCGCCGCAAGGCCGAGTTGGGCCTGCGCGACGATGAGCGCCTACCCATGGCCGAGGTGCTGGTGGCCATCGAGGAGGCTGGTGCGCGCCGCCTGCGTCCTGTGCTGCTCACCGCCATCACCACGGTGCTGGGCCTTATGCCGCTGGCCATCGGCCTCAACATCAACTTCTTCACGCTCTTCACCCACCTCGATCCGCAGATCTTCATCGGTGGCGACAACGTGGTGTTCTGGGGGCCCATGAGCTGGACGGTCATCTTCGGACTGGTCTTCGCCACCTTCCTCACCCTGGTGATCGTGCCGGTGATGTACCTGCTGTTGGTGAAGGCGCTATACCGCTTCGTGCCGGTGGTGGACCTGAAGACACCCCAGGTGGATGCCCTCGCCGGGGACGGCGACGGGGCGCTGAAGGGCGCAGGGGTTTGAGGTGTTGATGGAAGAGAGGGACACGTGGAGTGTTAGGGATGTCGGGTATGGATCGGGCCTCACACCCGCAGCATCCCCCGCCAGCCCCTTCCTCCGTAGTAGGACTGCGCGCCATTGTGGTAGGTGAAGACCTGCCCATAGCGGCGATCGCAGAAGAGCGCACCACCCAGCTTCCGGATGGCGGCAGGCGTAAGCACCTGTAAGCTTCCCCTGTTTTCGGGCCGATCATTACTAGAGTCTCCAGGGGCATT
>CAYQMC010000162.1:0-6711 GCA_964418285.1 uncultured Chryseobacterium sp. | reverse complement strand
CAGGTTGAAGAACTGACCCCCACACACGAAGCCCTCGCAACGCCCCCGGAGCAGGGGGTTGCGGGGGTTTTTTCTTGCCGTATGGCTTTGAGGAGGAACTTCCAACAAACGGCGCCACCGCCAGAACCTACAGTATCATGCGATGCGAACTCCAGCAGTGCTCAGCGGCGGGAAAGCAAAGCAGGGTGATCAGCGGTTCCCACCAAAGCGCGCGCGCTCACTCCACCACCTCCACGACTTGTGTGCTCCGCGACCCTGTGGTGCCGGTGGTAAAGACCACCAGATACACACCAGGCCCGAGCTCAGGCTGAAGCACAGTGCCTTCAAAAAGCACATACCGACTCAGCAGTCGCCCGTCCATGGCATGGAATGCGGCATACAGTGGATACTCCGTGGAAGCCGAAACCTCCACAAGAAAACGCCCCTTGGTCGGGTTGGGATACAAACGTGCAGGCCGTGATCCGTCCTCTTGCTCCGGCAGGAACGTGCAGTCCCTGGCCTGGAGCAGGATGGAATCGCGGTAGGCACATCCCGCTGCATTGAACACCGTTACCCCTGCCGCGAAAGGGATCGTATCGAGCAGGGTTATGGAGGTTGTCGGGTCGGTGCTACCATCACACCAAAGGATGGTATCGAAAGCGGGTTCGGAACTAAGCATGATCTCTGTGCCGGCACACACCAAACCGGCGGGATCGGCCTCAAGCATGAGCTCCGGCGCGAAGACATCGGACACCACGGTCACGAGCAGCGTATCCGAAGAACCGGGGCATCCGCCCTGTCCCACAACATCGGCGTAGAGCACATGGCTTCCGGGCCCGGGCGGTATCCAAGCCAGCTCACTGGTGGAGCCACCCACGTTCCACGCGATGGACCCAAAGGTCCCCTCGAGCGTGAAATGGAAGGGACCCGGGCCACAGAGCACCACACCATCCCCTGCTGCGATCGTGGGGGAAGGCGGAACACAGAAACGGGCTATGAATCCATCGTACAAACCGCCAAGGAACTCTTGATCCTGGGCATTTGGTGTGGTAAGACCCGACCCGCTGCGTGTGATACCTACCATGGTTAGCTGCCCCGATATGGGATCGCGCGCCAGGTCGTATGCATATTCCGACAGTGGGCCTCCGAGGTAGGTACCCCATTCCAATGCTCCGCTGGCACTGCAGCGCAATAGCACCGCGTCGAACTCGCCCGCGGGGTAGCGCTGGAACGCATCCGGCGTAGTTACTCCGTCCAGACTTTGTGACCAACCGCAAAGCAGCAGGCCTCCGTCCGGTTCCTCCACCATGGCCGTGAACTCCTCCAACTGCTCACCACCAAGATAGGTGCCCCAGACCCTTCCACCCGAGGGAGTGAAACGTGCCAGATAGCCATCGTTCTCGCTACCCGGAAGCGGCTGCGGTGCGTCGCTTGTTGCTATCCCCTCTGCACTTTCAGTGCTACCTGCAATGACAATGGATCCATCCTCCGATACGACAAGAGCCAGTGATGTTTCGTTTCCGGCACCACCATAGTAGGTGGACCATAGCAGGCCGCCCATGGGGCTGTACTTGGCCAGGAAGGCATCCCTACCACCACCGTTCTCTTCTTGATGAGCGCCCGCAGTGCTGATGTTGACGAAACTTGAGGTGGTGCCACTGACGAAAACATGGCCACTGTCGTCAACACCTATCGCCCAGCCCTCATCCACCGTAGCACCCAACAAGCTTCCCCATACGAGTTGGCCATCGGCAGTGAATTTGGCCACCATCACGTTCTCCACACCGGTCAAGGTGGTCTGGTCGGTAGCCACACCCACTGCACTGCGGCTATGTCCGGTCAACAGCAGATCGCCCTGTGGGTCGAGGGTCATGGCGGCAATAAGATCGTGCCCCGACCCGCCGTAATAGGTCGACCATACCAAAGCACCGGTGGCGTCGAATTTCAACAACAAGGCATCATCGATGCTGGCGAGTTGTGTCTGGTGGGCTCCCAAGGTGGCCAGTCCTGGACTGAAGGTCCCTCCACCCAAGTACACGTTACCAGTCACGGGTTCGACCACCATGGCGTAGCACCGGTCCGCGAGTTCGCCACCGAAATAGGTTCCTTGGAGCAAGGTCCCTGATGGGGAGTACTGTTGGAGAAAGCAGTTCTGAAGGCCGAGCAACTCGGTCTGATACGCTCCGCTTGTGGCCACATTCTCGAAACTATCCGTTTGCCCGGCCACCCATATGTTCCCTTGCTCATCGACCGCGACCCGGTTGTTCTGGTCGTAACCCGCTCCCCCATTGTACGTGCTCCAGAGTTGGTGCGGCATGGGGTCGATGATAAGGGTACTACCCCCAGGCCATTCCCCGGAATAATCGAATTCACCGGGAAGCAACGTCGCCTTCATTTTAACAGTCACCTCCATGCAAGTCCCATCCTTGCACAACAAGCTTTTGGGAATGTTTTCCACCACGCCACCGAACCGCGTATCGAACGCGACGCCACCGCCCCCATCCGTGGTGGGAGGGCCTATGCCACCTCGGTATCGGACCCTGACCTTGGACAAGGCCTCGATGTCCTTGCAGATCACGTCATACTTGAACGCTCCATGATCCGTGGTGAAGCGCATATCCACACGCTGGTAGACATCCTTGTAGAGGACCTCGTCCACGACATCGGCCTTCGCACCCCAGGCATGTGGAAAGTAGTGGAGCGAAGAAGTGCTTCTTCCCTGCGTAACGTGCTCGAAATCCTGTTCCGCCCCCACAAGGTCCACATCGATCCGGTGGACCTCGTAACGATAGCCCCCACTGGCTTCGGTCGGTACGGCATTGAAGAATTGGTACGAGAAGCCACCATTGCGAAGGTGCACCGTCTTATCCTCCGACTGCCATGAGAACAACACATCCGGCCGGCTGTCGCCAAGTTCATCCCTTATCTGACCCACATTCGCCCGAAAACCCTGCCCCCATGTGGACTGGAATACCAGCCCCGCAAGAAACGGAAGTAGGATCCTGGGAAGAACAGTCATTCGCTCAAATGGACTTCGTACACAAATCTAACGTGAAGGCCTACACCTTAAGCTCCACTTACTTGCCCAAGCTCTTGCATGCCCCGCGCACTTGGATCCGGGTGTTGGCCATATTCATGGCATTCTCCTTCATGCCTGAGGCAAAGGCTTGTTCTCCTTGGGCGCCATTGACCTATACCTGGGAAGTTGTCGGGAACGAGCTTCGGATACAGTTGAACAGCCATACCGGATGGCAGTGCTGCTATACCGGGCGTGTTGAACTACGGTGCGAAACTGAGCCGTTCACGGGTACGGCAACCCACAGTACCAACCAGATCTGCAAGGGTAATTCCGGGAGTGCGAGCACCTGGCCAACAACAGCATTTCCTTTCCAGCTTCTGGTGATCGATCTGAGCGCGTATTGCCCTGGTTCGACCCTGAAATGGCGTGCCCGCGAGAGCGGGCCTGATGGATTCGGCCCCTTCACCCCCACGTTCACCCTCACTGTTCCCGGGCAATTCACGCCCTTGGTGGTCCAACTCACTTCCAACGTATCCGAAGTATGTCCTGGTGACTGTGCGACACTGACAGCAAATGCCAGTGGCGGATGTGGCGGCATAACCTATTCATGGTCGCAAGGTGGGGTTGGTGGAACCGCCTCGGTCTGCCCCGGAGTACCTACCACCTATACCGTTACTGCAACTTCGAACAACCAGTGCGGAAGCACCCAGTCCGAGATCGCAACGATCAGCATCGACATGCTGCCTGTACCCATACCCGGCACCGCGACGGCCGACCCGGTCCTTGTATGCACAGGTGAAAGCACGCTGCTTGAATTGACCGGGCAGACCGGCACGATCCAGTGGCAAAGCGCGCCGGATGCCGCGGGACCTTGGACGGATATTCCGGGTGCCACGCTGGCGACCCACGAATCCGCTCCGATCACCGGACAGATCTTCTTTCGTGCTGCGGTCAGTGGAATTTGTCCCGTTGTCTTCACCAACGAGATCCAGGTCGATCTGGCCCCAGCTCCTCCGCTAGCCTTTTCGTTCAACACGGCTTGTGCGGATGGACCGACCTTGTTTTCCGATGAGTCTGTTCAGAGCGTAGCCATCACCGACTGGGAATGGGACTTGGGCGATGGATCCACAAGCTCGCTCCAATCACCGACCCATCAGTATGGTGAAGCCGGTACCTATACGGCCACCCTCATTGCCACGTTTGTCAATGGCTGCGTTTCCGAGCTGAGCCAGGAGGTCACGGTAATGCCCCTGCCGGTGGCCGACTTCACCTCGACCCTTGTATGCAGCAATGTGAACACCCCCCTGACCGATGCCTCCACGGTCGAGGCGCCCTACTCCATCGCTGAATGGGCATGGGACATCGACGGCGATGGAACAGTAGACTACACCACACAGGACCCGACCCACCTATTCGAGGACGGGGGCACCTATCCTGTCGACCTCACGGTTACTACGAATACCGGATGTGTGGGCAGCGTGCAAATACCCGTTGCCGTGACTCCGGCCCCTACTGCCGCCTTTACCGCAAGCACTGTTTGTCGCGACTTCATCAGTTCCTTCAGCGATGCTTCTTTGGGCCAGCCGATCCTGTTCGACTGGGACTTCGGGGATGGCAGCACTTCCACCGACCAGAGTCCGGAACATCTGTATGCGACCTCGGGTACGTTCGATGTCACCCTGACCGTGACGAACGCGGAGAACTGCCCTTCGTCCATCACTCTTCCAGTCGTTGTGTGGCCAAGACCCGAAGCCACTTTCACATCGACCGACCCTGTGGCTTGTTCACCGCTGTGCATCGACCTGACCAGCACTTCCACCACGCTTGGTGGAGGTATCGTTCAGACCCTCTGGTCCTTCGGTGATGGCAGCAGTAGCCAGGATGCCAACCTTTCGCCCTGCTTCGAGAACAACGACCTGTACAACGACATCGCGCTGGACCTTGAACTTATCGTTGTGAACGCGGAAGGCTGCCGCGACACCCTCTTCCTGGACGACCACCTTGTCATCAACCACAATCCGGTCGCCAACTTCCTGGCTTGGCCGCTGACCACGGACATGTTCGATCGACGGGTGAACCTGCTCAACCAAAGCACTGGAGAGGACGAGATCCTTTGGGACCTGGGAGACCTGAGCACTAGTACCGAACAGGAGTTCCAGTACACCTACTCGGACACAGGCACTTACGTAGTGAACCTTACCGTTACCACGATCAATGGTTGTGTGGATGAACTGTCCACCGAAGTGGTGGTGCTTCCAGTGATCAATTTCAGCGTTCCCAACGCCTTTACGCCCGATGGTGACGGATTGAACGACACCTTCTTTTTCGGTGGATTCGGCATCTTGGAACGTGATTTCGAGTTCCTGGTCTTCAACCGTTGGGGCGAGGTGGTGTACGAAACGCGTTCCTTCGTGCCTTGGGATGGCACGGTGGGCGGGAAGCAGGCACCCGTAGGTGTGTATGCCTACCACATCCGTTACAAGGACACCCTGGGTGGCTCGAACCTCAAACTGGGGCACGTTTCACTACTGCGCTGACCCGGGTGTACTGGAGCATGATGTGAGCGTTTGGACCGCAAGTTTCGACGTCGCAACCACAGGTGCGGAGAAGCGGGTTGCTCCCGCGCCTTGGCCCCGCCTGTACAGTTCGCAAATGGCTTCATTGTGATGCACGCATAGGTCCGTGCTGGTGCATCGGCTTTGTACCTTCACTCCATGCCCACCTACTCCACCCTCTCCGAAGCCGTGAACGACCTGCTACGCCGCGGCTATACCGAAGACCTGAACGTAAGCGAGAAAGGCCTGTTCTGCCGTGCGCGCGGTGTGGGCCTGGACCCGGCCGAATTCGAGATCGATGAATTCCACCGCTTCGAGGGCAATTCGAATCCTGAGGACCAGAGCATCGTGTATGCGATCAGCTCGACCCACCACGCTATCAAGGGGATCCTCGTGAACGCTTACGGGATGGATGCCAACAGCATGGATCAGGACCTGGTCCGTAAGCTGGCTACGCACTGAGGAATCCGAGTCCTTGCCCCCCCGAAATGCGAAGCCCCCCAGCTTCCACTGGAGGGCTTGCGGCTCTAAGGGAGCCTCCTTTCGGATTTGAACCGAAGACCTGCTCATTACGAATGAGCTGCTCTACCGCTGAGCTAAGGAGGCAAAACCACCGTTGTAGCCCTCGACTTCGCTCGGGATGACAACGGTGGGGCGCAAATGTAATGGAAGTGGGGATTCCCCTTCGCTTACTGTTTGGTGAATCGCACAGCCTCGCCTCCATTGAGGCGCACGGTGTAGAAGCCGCTGTTCAGGCCTGAGATATCCAGATCGGCTTGCGTACTCAAGGCTCGGGTATCCGTAAGCACGATACGGCCGAGCGCATCCTGTACGCGGACGTCAACAGGACCCTCGGGAAGCAGACCACGCAAGGTGATGCGTTCATCCGCGGGATTGGGGAACACCGAGAAGCCGCTGCTCGACAGATCGACCAGCCCCGTTGCGCTCCGGATATCAAGCGCCAAGTTCCCAGGTGCCACGCCCACAGGTATCGTGGAGAGCACTTGACCCTCAAGGTTCAACACATGCAGGTCGCCACTGCTGAAAAAGTCAGTAGTGGTGGCGTATAGAACATTGTTTACCGGATCATCGATCAGACCATACACGTCCGGACTGCCGACCAGGGTGTCCAGCACTTGTGCTGTTGTCACATCGAAA
>CAYQMC010000161.1:0-6839 GCA_964418285.1 uncultured Chryseobacterium sp. | reverse complement strand
CAACAACGAGCTGCTGTCGCTTTCCAGGCCGGATGACATCCGCGCCATCCACGAGGAATACCTGGAGGCCGGTGCCGACATCGTGGAGACCAACACCTTCAGCGCCACCCGCATCGCCCAGGCCGAGCACCAGTGCGAGCACCTGGTCCGCGAACTGAACATCGCATCGGCACGCCTGGCCAAGGAAGCGTGTGAGGCCTGGACGAAGAAGGACCCCAGCAAGCCGCGCTTCGTGGCCGGTGCCATCGGACCCACCAACCGCACTGCCAGCCTCAGTCCCGATGTGAACGACCCCGGTTACCGGGCCGTCACCTTCGACCAGCTGGTGGAAGCCTACGCCGAGCAGACAGAAGCCCTGCTGGAAGGCGGTGTGGACCTGATCCTGGTGGAGACCATCTTCGACACCCTCAACGCCAAGGCCGCATTCTACGCCATCGAGGAGGTCTTCGACAAGGTGGGGCGCCGCGTGCCGCTGATGTGCAGCGTCACCGTCACCGATGCCAGCGGCCGCACGCTCAGCGGACAGACCGTGGAGGCTTTCCTGATCAGTATGGAGCACGTGCCTTTGTTCAGCATCGGCCTGAACTGCGCGTTGGGCGCGGCCCAGATGCGGCCCTACTTGCGAACACTTGCCGAACGCGCCCTCTGCCGCGTGAGCGTGTACCCCAACGCCGGCCTGCCCGACCAGTTTGGCGACTACCGCGAAACCGCCAACGTCACTGCCAAGCTGGTGGGCGAGTTCATGACCGACGGCCTGGTGAACATCATCGGTGGTTGTTGCGGGACCACGCCGGAGCATATTGCGGCATTGGCCGCTGAAGCCAAGCGGCACGCACCACGCCCGATCGAAGTACCTGCATCGTCGACCCATGTGGTCGATCAGAGTGCTACCGACAACATCCCCACCTACTCCGGCCTCGAGCCCCTCCGCATCTTCCCCGGCAGCAACTTCGTCAACATCGGCGAACGCACGAACGTTACCGGCAGCGCCGCTTTCCGCAAGCTGATCAAGAACGGCAACTACGACGAAGCTGTGAACGTGGCCCGTCAGCAGGTGGAGAACGGCGCGCAGATCATCGACGTGAACCTGGACGAAGGCCTCATCGACGGCGTGGCTGCCATGACCAAGTTCCTCAACCTCATCGCCGCCGAGCCGGACATCGCGCGTGTTCCGGTGATGGTGGACAGCAGCAAGTTCGCGGTGATCGAGGCTGGCCTGAAGTGCCTGCAAGGCAAGGGCATCGCCAACAGCATCAGCCTGAAGGAAGGGGAGGAGGAGTTCCTGCGCCAGGCCAAGATCGTGCGTCGTTTGGGTGCCGCCGTAGTGGTGATGTGCTTCGATGAGGATGGCCAGGCCGACAACTTCGAGCGGCGCATCGCCATCGCGGAGCGCGCCTACCGCCTGCTCACCGAGAAAGCCGGTTTCCCGCCGCACGACATCATCATCGACCCGAACATCCTCACGGTGGCCACGGGCATGAGCGAGCACGACCACTACGCGGTGGACTACATCCGCGCGGTGGCCTGGATCAAGCACAACCTGCCGGGTGCCTTGGTCAGTGGTGGCGTCAGTAACGTGAGCTTCAGTTTCCGGGGCAATGAACCGGTGCGCGAGGCCATCCACACCGCCTTCCTCTACCACGCGATCAAGGCGGGCATGGACATGGGCATCGTCAATGCCGGGCAGATCGGGGTGTACGACGACATCGAGAAGGAACTGCTGGAGCATGTGGAGGATGTGCTGCTGGCGCGTCGTCCGGACGCCACCGAACGCATGGTCGTCTTCGCGGAACAGTTCAAGGGAGCACCTTCCGCGGAGGTGGTGGCGCAACAGGCCGCATGGCGCGAAGGCAGTGTGGAGGAGCGCTTGAAACATGCGCTGGTTCACGGTATCACCGAGTTCATCGAAAGCGATACCGAAGAAGCCAGGGAGGAACTGAGCGATCCCGTGGCGGTGATCGAAGGCCCGCTGATGGCCGGCATGAACGTGGTGGGCGATCTCTTCGGCGCGGGCAAGATGTTCCTGCCGCAAGTGGTGAAGAGCGCCCGCGTGATGAAACGCGCCGTAGCCTACCTCGAGCCCTATCTGCTGGAGCGGAAGAACGCGTTACCCCTCGCGCAACAGAGCTCCGGCGCGAAGAAGGTACTGATGGCCACCGTGAAAGGCGATGTGCATGACATCGGCAAGAACATCGTGGGCGTCATCCTGGCCTGCAACGGTTGGGAAGTGATCGACCTCGGAGTGATGGTGCCCAGCGAGAAGATCCTCGCCGCAGCGAAAGAGCACAAGGTGGATGTGATCGGCCTCAGTGGTTTGATCACGCCCTCGCTGGACGAGATGGTCCACGTGGCCAAGGAGATGCAACGCGAAGGCTTCAATACGCCGCTGCTGATCGGTGGTGCCACCACCAGCCGCGTGCATACCGCTGTGCGCATCGACCCGCATTATGAGCGTCCAGTGATCCACGTGATCGACGCCAGTCGTTGTGTGCCCGTGGTGAGCGAGCTATTGAGCGCCGACCGTCGCGATGATGCCGCAGTGCGTTTCAAGGCCGAGTATGTCAAGGTGCGTGAGCAGTACGCTGGGCATGAGCGCAGCAAGGAATACCTGCCGATCGAAGATGCTCGGTCACGTGCCATGGCGATCGACTGGAAGGCCGAACCGCCTGTGCCACCGCGCTCAACCGGCGTGTTCACCTTTCTGAACTACCCCCTGGTCGATCTGGTGCCCTACATCGACTGGACGCCCTTCTTCCAGACCTGGGAACTGCACGGCCGCTACCCGGCCATCCTCACCGATGCCGTGGTAGGCAAGGAGGCTTCTTCGCTCTTCGCCGACGCGCAACGCATGCTGGACCGCGTGGTGAAGGAGCAGTGGTTGCAGGCGAACGGTGTGGCAGCGATCTGGCCCGCAAATGCGGTCGGCGATGATGTGGAGGTCTATCGCGACACCGAACGTGCGCAGAAGATCGGTCATTTCCATACTCTGCGTCAGCAGTTGAAGAAGGCCGCTGGCCAACCCCAACTCGCGCTTTCCGACTTCATCGCACCCAAGGAGACCGGTCTCATCGATCACATTGGGGGCTTCGCGGTCACCGCCGGGCTGGGCATCGAGAAGCATGTGAAGCGCATGGAAGCCGAGCACGACGATTACGGTTCCATCCTGTTGAAGGCCATCGCCGACCGTTTGGCCGAGGCTTTTGCGGAGAAGCTACACGAGGTGGTCCGCCAGGAGTTGTGGGGCTACGAAGCGTGCCCGTTCACCAAGGAGGAACTGATCAAGGAGGAGTACCAAGGCATCAGGCCCGCGCCTGGCTATCCAGCCTGCCCGGACCACACCGAGAAACCGGAACTCTTCCGCCTGTTGGATGCCACGGCACACACGGGCATAAGCCTCACGGAGAGTTATGCCATGTACCCGGCCGCAGCCGTTAGCGGTTGGTACTTCGCACACCCCAAGGCAAAATACTTCGGTGTGGGTCGCGTGGCGAAGGACCAGGTGGAGCAGATGGCCGCGCGCAAGGGGATGGAGACCAGTGTATTGGAGCGTTGGTTGGGCAGCAACCTGGCCTACGAACCTTGAGCCACATTTCCCCGTAAGCAGGGGCCGTGAAGATCCATGGCTCCCTCTTTACTGCACTCTTGCTGTGGTTTTCTGCACCTCTGTCGGCGCAGATGACCGGCACGCTTACGCAGGACAATGGCGACTGTTCCGGTGCCATCGCCATTGGTGACACGGTATTCTACCAGCCCAATGCTGTGCGCGGATTCGGCAACAAGTTGGAGATCAAGGAGAACCCCAAGGAGCATCACCAGTGGTTCGAGCGCGAGCACCATACCACGTGGTACAAGTTCCGGGTGCCCCATACCACCACATTGACCTTCGACATCATCCCGGACAACATCGAGGACGACATCGATTTCCTGCTGTTCGAGGGTGCTATTCCGGGTATTTGTGAGAAAGTAGCAAGTAAACAGGTCGTACCGGTCCGCAGCAATATCTCCCGCAACAACAAGGACATCAAGTCCATGTGCGGGCTGAGCAAGGACTCTCCGGAGGACTTTGTGCGCAGCGGCGTCGGCAGCAGCTACAGCCGTGCGATCGAGGTCGAGGCCGGTGCGTTGTTCTACCTCGTGATCGACTATCAGGACCGCCCCCTTGCAGGGTATACCATCGTGTTCCACTATGACCCTCCCATACCTGAGGAGCCGGTGGAGGAGGCCAAGACCAAAGCGACACAGAAGCTGAACATCAGCATCACCGATGCAGCGACAGGGAAGCCGGTGGAGGCGAATATCACGATCGATGGGATGATCTTCGACAAGGTGGTGGAGGCCAAGGGCAAGAGCAGCTATTCCTACGATATGGATATCTACCGCAACCTGCGGATCGGCTGTGTGCGCAAAGGCTACATGTTCCACAGCCAGAAGGTGAAGGGCAGCACCGATCCAGAGGTGGATGTGGAACTCAAGCTCACACCGATCACTCCTGGGCAACAAGTCGTGCTGGATGATATCCGCTTTGTGGGTAACGACACCAAGGTGATGCGGCAAAGCGAGGCATCGATGCTCATGTTGATGCAGTTCATGACGGAGAACCCGACCGTAAGCATCGAGGTCCAGGGCCATGTGAACGGGCCCACGTACAAGAACACCAAGGAGTTCATCGAGTTGAGCACCGCGCGGGCCAAGACCGTCTATGATTTCCTGTTGGTGAACGATATCGGTCCGCGCAGGATGTCCTACGTGGGGTACGGCAACAGCAAAATGCTCTTCCCCGAGCCCAAGAACAAGGAGCAGAGCGAGGCGAACCGACGTGTGGAGATCAAGGTGTTGGGCATGTGATCCAGCCTTCCGCACCGCACCACCGCCGCTCATCACAAGCCTATTTCGAGCCCGGCAGCGCCCGGTAGTTTTGTCTTCCCCGGATCCGTCCGGTAAGCAACGACCACCATGCGCACACTACTGCTTCTCCCGCTCGCCCTCATAGGCTCCTTTCTTCAAGCCCAACAGGTACTCACCTTGGAACAGTGCATCAAGCGCGCCGAGGAGAAGAACCTGTCGGTGATCAATGCGCTCCTGGATGAAGAGTTCGCACGGGTGTCGCGGAGTCAAGCCAAGTGGGACCTGGCGCCCGACTTGAACGCTTTCGCATCGCACAGCTACAATTTCGGCCGGGTGGTGGACCGCTTCACCAACACCTTCGCCAACGATCGTGTGCGCAGCAACAACTTCTTCCTCAGTGCCAACCTCGGGCTTTACGAAGGTGGCCGGAAGATGAACCGCATCCGCCAGGCCGATCTGGACATCGAAACCGCCGAACAGGCCCGCGAAGCCATGCTGAACGATGTGCGTTTGGAGGTGACCCAGGCCTTTCTGGACGTGCTGGGCTTGCGGGAGCGTGTGCAGGCCAGTGAGGCGCAAGTGAAGAACACCCAGGAGCAGCTGGCATTCACCGAAGCACTGGTGGAGGCGGGCCGCCTGCCACAAGCCGAACTCCTCACCCTGCGCTCCCAATTGGCCCAGGAGGAGCTCAGCGTGACCGACTTGAGCAATCAGCACGACCAGCGCCTGCTCGCACTTGGACGCGCAATGCAGATGCAGCTCAACGAATTGATGGGTCTCGACATACAGGCGCCGGAGATCGCCGGGATACGGGTCGTGGAGCCCACGGTGAGGGCCGAGGAGGTCCTGGAGGTCGTGCTCAAGAAGAACCCCAGTTATGCCCAGGCCGAACGGACCATGCAGAGCGCTGAGATGGGCATCGATATCGCCCGGGCCGGACATATGCCATCACTTTCCTTGGGTGCTTCGGTGGGAACGGGTTACTCGGGACTGAACCAGCGCGTTGTAGGTGAGCCGGTCGTCGGTGTGCCGCAGCCCATCGGCTTTACAGCGGGTGGTGAGACCGTCTTCGCCCCCAACATCGGCTTCAATACGGAGCTGACACCCTTTGGAAGCCAGTTGGACCAGAACCTCAATGAGACCGTAGGCCTGCAGCTGAACATCCCGATCTTCAACAACATGCGCAACCGCACCAATGTGTCCCAAGCACGCATCCGCCACGAGCAGGCCCGCAACCGCATGACCGTGGTGCGCGATGACCTCATGCGCAATGTGGTGGATGCCTTGGTGATGCAGCGCAGTGCGTACCGCCAATACCTCGCCGCCGATCGCGCTGTCGAAGCGGGTACGCTGGCGTTGGAGTATGCCCAGGAACGCTTCAAGGCCGGTGCCATCACCTCCATCGAACTCAGCACTTCCAAGACCCAGCTCAACCGCAATACTGCCGAGCAGATCAACGCCAAGTACCAATACCTGATGGCGAGCAAGTACCTGGATATCCTGCAAGGGATACCGGTGACGCTATGACGTGAGAACCGGCGCGGCCGGTGGAACAACGCGAGCAAGTTTGCGTATTAGTCAAAACCGACTAACTTCGTGGTCGGTCCAGACTAAGCACCCGTGGCGCGCGACACCAAGGAACTCATCATCGACAAGGCCAAAGAGGTCTTGAACCAGCGCGGCTATGATGCGGTGACCCTGCATGAACTGGCCTCCGAGCTGGGCATGAGCCGCGGCAACCTGGCCTACCACTACAAGGACAAGGACCTGCTGCTGGAGGCCATCGTGGCCGAGATGTGGGAGCGCATCGAGGAGGACCGTCGGAAGTTCCGCCCCTTCCCCAGCTTCGAGAATCTGCACAACGAGGTGCAGCTCTATTACAAGTACCAGCTGGAGTATGCCTTCCTCTTCCTGAACCCACTGCTGCTTAACCATCCTGCAGTGCAGGAACGGTTCCGCGAGATGACGCGCAAGACCATTGCCGACAACGAGGC
>CAYQMC010000160.1:0-7081 GCA_964418285.1 uncultured Chryseobacterium sp. | reverse complement strand
GGTTGTCCGTGGCCAAGGCTACTTCCACGTGCCCGCTTGGAGTTAGACCGTCCAAGGGCGGCGAACGCTGCCCGGCGCTGCCGGGGAGAGCTACTTACCTTTGTACTGCTCTGTTTCGTTTACCTATGCTAGTGGGTTACGTGGGACATGAGTAACCGAGGCCCCTGGTGTTTGCGCACCGGGGGCTTCTTCGTTGTGGCAAGCCCGCATGGGCCTACCTTGCTTGGCTGTAAAATAAGTGTGGCGCTGTGGCGCTGTGGCGCTGTGGCGCTGTGGCGCTGTGGCGCTGTGGCGCTGCCGACCAACGACCTGGAACGCTGCACCAAGCGGTGATCGAAGGAAGTGTACGATGAAGTCGACCGGTCTTCATGGTGATGAAAGTAAGTTCTGGAATACGGGATTGGTATCAGACGATGAAAACTTCGGGTTACAGCAACATGCAAGGCCTGATCTGTTGGGAAGGGGGCCTCGTCCACATTTCCCACCCTGGATGGCATCCGGTCGAATGCGGAGAGAAAGCACATCCCACCGCTCGATCAACACCAAATTGAACGACCACTGCTTCTCTGGATCCACTGCAACACCCGATGTGCGTGTCCCTGGCCCGATGGGCCTTGCGGAAACCTTGGACCGGATCGTGGAGCGCGGTACCCACCATCCCAGCACATTGTTCGACGTGTTGGGCGCCAGTATGAAGCAAGGTCCCCGCAGGGGTTACGGCCCTGCGAACACCCCGGGATCAAGTCGGGTCGATCAGCACGGTCGTCGTGCGGAATGGGAGGCCTGCCACCCAGGCACCTGGACCGACCGACCATGAACAACTCGATCATCCTCTTCTTCGCCTTGTTACCGTTGACAACGGTACAGGTCCAACAGCCCGGCCCACAGCGGCCGACCATACCCTACACCGACGAATGCCTGCAGAACACCACCGAGCGAACCGGGCGTCTCGAAAACGGACTTGTACGCGACAAGCAGGATGCTTAATGGACAACCCCCATCTTCGCACCCGTCATGCGCATCGCCGTCAACACCCGCCTCCTGCTCCCGAACAAGCTCGAAGGCATCGGTTGGTTCACGCACGAGACCCTGTCGCGCATCGTGAAGGCGCATCCCGAGCACGAGTTCCTCTTCCTCTTCGATCGGGCCTACGACGAGCGCTTCATCTACGGCCCCAATGTGAAGCCCGTGGTGATGTACCCGCCCACGCGCCACCCCCTGCTCTACACGCTGTGGTTCGACTGGCTGCTACCCCGCAAACTGAAGGCCTTGAAGGCCGATGCCTTCATCAGTCCGGATGGATTCCTCGCCCTGCGCAGTGCGATACCCAGCCTGGCCGTGATCCACGACCTCAACTTCGAGCACTATCCGGAGGACCTGCCGCCCGCATACAGCAACTACTACCGCAGCTACTTCCCGCGCTTCGCCCGGCACGCCACCCGGCTTGCCACGGTAAGCGACTTCAGCCGGCGCGACATCGCAGCGCAGTATGCCATTCCCTTGGGCCACATCGACGTGGTCCACAATGGCGTCGGCAGCGCCTTCAGGCCGCTCTCGCCCGAGGAACGCACCGCCGCGCAGGAGACCTTCGCGGAAGGCCACGACTACTTCATCTGCGTGGGTTCCTTGCACCCCCGCAAGAACATCGCGCGGCTCCTGCTGGCCTTCGACAAGCTGCTTACCGAGCACCCGAGCGAATTGCGCCTGGTCATAGTGGGCGAGCGCTTCTGGTGGGACCAACGCATGCAGGAGGCCTGGGACCGTGTGCAGCACAAGGACAGGGTCCTCTTCACCGGACGCCTGCAGCAGGACAAGCTGGTGCACGCGCTGGGCGGTTCGCTGGCACTGGCCTTCGTCAGCTACTTCGAAGGCTTCGGGATACCGGTGGCCGAAGCCATGCGTTGCGGGGTGCCCGTGGTGGCCGCCGAGGCCACTGCACTGCCCGAGATCGCTGCCGGCGCAGCGCACTACTGCGACCCCTTCAGCGTACAGGACATCACGCAGGCCCTATACGCCGTAAGCACCGACCCCGAACTGCGGGAGCAGCTGGGGCGCAAGGGCCTGGACCGCGCGGAGCGCTACACCTGGGACAGGGCGGCCATCGCACTGTGGGAGAGTTTCGCGCGCATGTGCCAGGATGCCGGGTTGGCTTGCTGAGCCCGCGCACGTACCTTGTACGCGTAATGCCACCATTAGCTCCTTACCACACCCGTGGACTGTGTGAAGCGGGATGCGACGAAGCGGGCCGCGGATGCCTGGCAGGCCCCGTGGTGGCAGCAGCTGTGATCCTGCCCCCGGGCTTGCGCCTGCCGGGGCTGGGCGACAGCAAACAACTGGGCCCAGGCCAGCGTGATGCCTTGCGCATCCGCATAGAGCGGGGGGCCGTGGCATGGGCCGTGGCCTACGTGTGGCCCGCGGAGATCGACCGCATCAACATCCTGCAAGCCTCGTTCATGGCCATGCACCGCGCCGTGGACCAATTGGCCCTGCGGCCGGAACACCTGTTGATCGACGGCAACCGCTTCACCCCGTACCTCGGCATACCGCACACCTGCGAGGTGAAGGGCGACGCCCGCTTCCGCAGCATAGCGGCAGCGAGCATCCTGGCCAAGACCCACCGCGACGAGGTGATGCAGGAGCTGCACGTGCAGCATCCCGGTTACAACTGGGCCGTCAACAAGGGCTACCCAACGGTGGACCACCGCAGTGCCATTGCATGCCTGGGCACCTCGCCCCTGCACCGGCTCAGCTTCCGCCTCTTGCCCGAAGGCCTGGCACTGCCCGAACCCGCCTGACGGGCTCCGTCTATCCACAGGAACGTGTGCATAGGCCTGCGCTGCCACCCCTGTAACGCAATGCGCTCCGGGTACCTTTGGTGGCTACCCCATGCCACGCCCTTCGGCCATCCTGCTCATCATCATCACGCTGTCCGCGGCCGGCTACACCCTGTGGACCTGGAGAACGGCGGAAACCGTGGGTCCAGACCCCTGGCAGGCCATCCCCATGCAGGCCGCCATCGTGGTGGAGGTGCCGGACGCTTGGAACAGCTGGGACCGCATCACGCATACCACACAGCTCTGGCGGACCTTCGCTTCGGTGCCTGCCGTAGCCGCAGCCGGCTCCATTGTGCAGGACATTGCTGCCCGCATGGAGAACGATGCCGCACTGCGCAGTTCCATGGGCAGCGACACCGTGCTCATCGCCATCCTGCGCAGCGGAGGCGAGCGCATCGGCAGTCTCTTCGTAGGCCAGCGCAAGGGCGGCAGCACCTTGGCGGACCATGGCCTTGCCGAGGCCTTCGGCGCCAACGCACAAGCCGTGGAACTGCTCGCCACCGGCGCCGTGGTGCAGGTGCGTCCCGACACGGCCCTGCCTCCCCTCTCACTCTGCTTGCGCCCCGGCCTTTGGCTGCTGGCCTCGGACCCTGGCGTCATGGACGAAGCACTGCTCAACCTGGACAGCGGAACATCCATCGCCGATGACCCTGTGCTGGCCAAGGCACGCGCCACCTTCGGGGGAGGCATCGATGCCCATATCCTGCTGCACAGCACCCGCGCCGCACGGCTGCTGAACACCTGGTGGCGGCCCGACGCCTTGGAACACCTGGACCTGCCCACGGGCTGGGCCGCATTGGACCTGCGCGCCAGGCCCGATGCCCTTCTCTTGAGCGGCCTGCTGGTGCCCGAAAGCCCACATGCCAGGTTGGAAGCCATGCAGGAGCAGGGTGTAGGCCATGGCACCGCGATGCGCGCGCTTCCTGCCCGGGTAGCGCACTTGGGCACCCAGCACATCAGCGATGCCAGCGCCTGGCTGGCACGGCGAGGCACCGCCGATGAAGCACTGGCCGAGGCGCTCTTCGGCTGGGTGCAGGGTAGCATGGGTACCGCCCTGGCGCCGGGCAAGGAAGCAAGCGACGACCTGGCCTGGGCCTTCTTCGAGACCAACGACCCCGAACTGGCCAGTGAGCGCCTGACCAGCCTGTGCGATGGGCCCTGCGACACCCTGGACTACCGCGGCGAACGCCTTACCCGGCTGCCCAACGGAGGCGCACACGAGCGCCTGCTCGGTGTGGCCTACGACCGGGTGGAACGGCCTTGGTGGACCATCCTTGGCGAGCTGGTCCTGTTCAGCGACGATAGGGAAGCCCTGATGGCATCCATCGACGTGTGGAACGACGGCGGCTCGCTGGCCGAGGACACGCGCACAGCAGAGTGGATGGGACGCATGAGCAGCGATGCCGGGGCCACCGCCTGGTGCGATGTGGCCCGCGCATGGCCCTACATCCGGCGCGGCCTGCGCGACCAGGACAACACCGTGCAGGACAGCCTGTGGCGGGAACTCGGTGGACTTTCCCTGCACGTATCCCCCGGCCAGCGCGGCTTCCACCACCTGATGGTAGGCCTGCAGCACGCCCCCCATACCGAGGTCCCCAGCGCGGTGGCATGGAGCACCCTGTTGGGAACAGCGGTGGAACGTCCACCGGACATCGTACGCAACCACGTGAACAACACCCGCGAAGTGCTGATCCAGGATGTGCAGCACCGCCTGCACCTGCTGGCCAGTACCGGCCAGATGCTGTGGACGCGCCAACTGGACGGCCCCATCCTGGGCCCTGTGGCCCAGGTGGACCGCTTCCGCAACGGCAAACTGCAACTCCTGCTGAACACCGCCGGATCCCTCTACCTCATCGACCGCACCGGTAAGGATGTGGGCGGCTTCCCGGTAACGCTCGGATCGCCCGCTTCGGCACCACTGGCCGTGTTCGATTACGAGAACGAACGCGACTACCGGGTGCTGCTGCCCACCAGCGATGGGCTCCTGCTCAACTACGGGCTGGACGGCCAGGCTGTGAAGGGCTGGGAGCGGCCCAAACTGCCCAGCATGGCAACGGCCGCCGTGGCACACCTGCGCATCAAAGGCAAGGACCATTTGGTGGTGGTGTGCGCCGATGGATCCGTACACATCCTGGACCGCCGTGGCGGCGTGCGCGAACGCACCACCCTGGACCTCGGCGAAACGCCCCAAGCCGTCCACATCGCTCCGGGTCCGGACCTCTTCAGCAGCACCGTGCGCTGGCGCGATGCGCAGGGGCGGCATTGGACCAGCGACCTCAAGGGATCGCAAGTGCCACAAGCACAACAACGCAGCTACACCACCACCGGCGATAGTGTGGTGTTCCTCGATGCCGGTGTGCCCCGCGTCCTGCGCACCTTCGGCACGCCACTGGCGCCGGATGTCGCGACCCACACCCTTCCGAACGGCCAATTCGTAGTGGAGGTGCAACGCCCCGAACCGGGCCTGCTGAGCTTGCTGGACGATGGCGGCTCCGAACTGGACGGTTCGCCAGTGAAGGGCACCTGGTCCGCCGCCCCAACGGACCTGGACCTGGATGGCCGCTTGGAATGGGTGACCGTGACCCGCGAAGGCGTGGTGGAAGCCCATCGCCTGCCCGGACTGCGCACCCGAACGCCGTAGAACGTTGCACGCCACGCGCACAGCCCTAGATTTGGACCCTTCTTCAATGCCCGGGGTGGCACCCATCGCCCCGGCCCGATGAGACAAACGCTTCTACGAACGTTCCTGCGCAAGGAAGTGGTGGGCCTGGCCCGCATCACGGTCATCATCCTGGCCGTGTTCCTTATCCTGCTTGAATTCGGCTACCAGCGCAACAGTGCCATGGCCGGCCGTATGGACCAGCTCAGCTATGGCCTGGTCATCGCTGCCGCCTTCGTTACCCTGGGCAGCTTGCTGCGGGTGGCCTTGCGCAAAGAGCACCAGCGGAAGGCCGAACTGCTGTGGTTCTTCATCGCCCTCTTCCTCATCATCGGGCGGCCCTTGGGGCTTACCGCCTGGGCCGGGGCCGCCAGCTGGCCCTACCAGGTGTTCCTGCTCTTGTTCGTGTTCATCGAGTTCTCGCGGCTGGAGATCGGCCGCAACAGCAGGCTCTTCAACCCCGCCCTGCTCTTCGTGGCCAGCTTCATCATCACCATCGCCATCGGCACGGCCTTGTTCATGCTGCCCAATGCCTCCACACGGCCGCTCTCGCTCACCGAAGCGCTCTTCACGGCCACCTCGGCGGTATGCGTCACAGGCCTCAGCGTGCTCGATGTGTCGCAGGACCTTACCCGCAGCGGGCAGTGGTTGCTCATGCTCCTCTTCCAGGTAGGTGGCCTGGGGGTCATGACCTTCACCAGCTTCTTCGCCTTCTTCTTCAAGGGCCGCTCCTCGCTGGAAGAGCAGTTGCGCATCCGCGACATCGCGAATACCTCCCTGGGCTCGGCACGCTCCTTCATCATCCAGGTCATCCTCTTCACCTTGGGGCTGGAACTCTTCGGCTCCACCTTGGTCTACTTCAGCACCAACGCCGCGCATTTCCCCAGCTTCGGTGAGCACGTCTTCTTCTCCGTGTTCCACGCCATATCGGCCTTCAACAACGCGGGTTTCAGCACCTGGAGCAACGGCATGTACAACGACCTGCTCCGCTTCAACTACCCCTTGATGTGGGTCATGGCCGGACTGATCATCTTCGGCGGTCTCGGCTTCGGCATCATCTTCAACTTCAGCCGCTACATGCGCTTCTACATCACCGAGCGCATCCATCGCCTGTTCACCGGAACGCCCTGCAAACGCTTTCCCCGCGAAGTCACTGTCAGTACCCGGATCGTGCTGAAGACCAGCGCGCTGCTCCTCCTTGTGGGCTGTGGCTCGCTCATCTTCCTTGAATGGGGGAAGGCCGACCTGGCCGGGCACGACCTCTGGGGCAAGATCAGCGTTACCTTCTTCACCAGCGCCGCCTCGCGCACAGCAGGCTTCAACGTGGTGGACTTCAACCTCATGACCATGCCCGCCGTCATGATCACCCTGCTGCTCATGTACGTGGGTGGATCACCCGGCAGCACCGCGGGCGGCATCAAGACCACCACCTTCGCCCTGGCCACGCTCAACATCTTCGCCACCGCACGCGGCCGCAAGCGTGTGGAGTTCGCGGGCCGCGAGATCAGCAACCTCAGCATGCGCCGTGCGTTCGCCACCATCGTGCTCTCGCTCATCTTCCTCGGCATGTCCGTTACCGTGGTGGCCT
>CAYQMC010000159.1:0-7326 GCA_964418285.1 uncultured Chryseobacterium sp. | reverse complement strand
AAGTGCGCCCGGCATCCTTGCCATACACACGCTGGTACAGTACGGCCGCCTTGTCGTATTGGTTGCTCTGTCTGCACGCTTCGGCCTGTTTCCATTGCAGGCTCATGCGGCCGCCATCCAGGTTCAACGCGCCCGCGTAGAAGCGCGAAGCACCGTAGTACTCACCGCGCTCCATGGACTCGTCGCCCCAGGTGGTCCATTGTTCGAGGGATTGGGCGCTGAGGTCGGTTCGCACGATCACAACGAACATGAGCACAAGAATGAATGCGAGCATTCTCGGAACCTCCCGAAATGGCATCTGCGGTATCTGCGTCATCTGCGGCTGCATGCTCTCTTCAGATCTGGTCCGGGCAGGCCTTGAAGCGCACCGGCACAGCAGGGCGTTGTTTGAAGATGCGCACAACAGCGAACTCGATGCCGCCACGGTTGCGGCTGGCAGGCACCAGGTCGCTGGTGTTGATGTCGTAGCTTACACCGAAGGTCCAGTCGTCGTATTCCACGCCGGCATAGAGGTAGCCTGCATCATCCGCTCGCCAATGCACACCGAATTGCACGGCACGGTTCAAGCCATAGCGGTCCAGTAGGATATAGCGCAGGTTGCTGCCCAGGGTCAGCTCACGGAACTTGCCCTGCGTCATGAACTGCGCCATGGGCAGCAGGTCGAAGCGTTCGTGGATCGGGAATTGCGTTAACACGTGGAAGGTGGAACGTCGGTCCAAGGGCACGCCGGGTTCGCCTAGGAAACCTATGGCCGGTGTGGTCAGGTTGAAGACGCCCACACCGGCTTGGACCAGTTCGCGCGTGCGAGGAGCGTAGCGATACACCAGTCCGGCGTTCACATCAGGATGCAGCAGACCATCGCGGTCGAAGCGTTCACCGGTCGGCAGGCTGGGGTCGTAGGTGAAGCCGTTGTACTGGTTGTCGAAGGAAAGCGCACGACTATCCAAGGTCAGCGACGTGAATCCGGCCTGCACACCACCCGTGATGCTTTGTGCACGCTCTTCGCCAAAACGTTGCGTCCAACTTATACCAAGACTTAGGTGGAACTGGTTCAGGCGGCTATCACCAGCGCGGTCGTTGAAGAGCCATGCGCCCACACCCAGGCCTTGCACACCGAGGAAGTCCTTCGCATCACCGCCCAAACCCAGTGTCCGGTATGGCACCGAGACCGATCGCCACTGCTGCCGGAAGATCCCGTTCGCGCGGTAGTCGCCATCGAACTGCCCGATGGTACCCGGACCCAATGCCAGCGGTGCGTTGAAGAATTGGGAGAAGTGGATGTCCTGGGCGGCGCTCCTCAGGGAATTTAGCGCCAACAGCACCACAAGCAAACCGATGGACCGACAACTGAGTGAGCGAGTGGCGAGTGGCGAGTGGGAGCAACTGATGCCCCACTTGCCACTCGCTACTCGATACTCGCCACTCATCTTCATCGGATCACCGTCACATTACCCTTCGTGAAGTAGCGCTGCCCATCGGCACAAACCGCGGTCAGGTGGTACACGAACACGGCCGGGCCTACCGCCTCGCTGCGGAACACGCCATCCCAGCCGACATTCTGGTCGCGCGTCTCGAATACCTTTTCTCCCCAGCGGTCGAAGACCAGGAACTCCAGTTCCGTGATGTTGCGGCCACGTACGAAGAGCAGGTCGTTCATGCCATCTCCATTCGGAGTGAAGCTATTGGGCACGAAGATGTCCGGATCACCGCAAATGGCATCGTACACCGTGACCGTTACGGAATCGCTCTTGGTGCAGATGCCGTCGCTTACGGTAACAACGTAGGTTGTGGACTGTGCAACGCTCGCTGTAGGGTTGGCTATCGTCGGGTCGCTTATCCCGGTCGCAGGAGACCAGTTGTAGGTGACACCACCGCTCGGCGTAGCGCTCAATTGTACCACTGTGCCCGGTGCCACGATCGTCTGGTCCACCGATGCGCTCACCGTGCTGCCATCGATGAGCGACACCGCTACTGTGATGGTTCCTGACCATGAACAACCGGAGGGGCTTGTGACGGCCACGCCGAAACCTGTCGTTTCGATCGGCGCTACGGTCGCAGTGGGAGTGCCCTGTCCGCTTAGGATATCGGGTGCTGGCTCCCAATCGATGGAAGAACCGGCATCGGCACCGTTCAGGACCAGGAGCGCGGTATCGTTCGCGCATATAAGGGAGTCACCAAGAAGTTCAAGATCGGCCAAGGAGACGACCACCGTAACGCTGTCCGTTGTACGGCAGCCGGGCGATGATCCGCTGAGGACGTAGTAGGTGCCGCCTACCGCAGGACTGATGAATACTGTGCTGTCCGTTGGGCTGGTGTTGAGCACATCCGTGAAGCTCGAGGTACTTGACCAGGTGTAGCTGTCGCCTGTGCCAAAGGAGGTTGCGCTAAGGAGGAATCCATCCAGCGGGCCACAGATGAGCGTGTCGTTCATGGCCTGCAACGATGGCGCGGCATCCACCACGAGCACGGTCCTGCTCACCGCATCCGTAAAGTTGCAGCTCAAGGGATTGGTGGATGTGAGCGTGACGGTGTAGGTCCCGGGTAGCGCGTAAGTGTGCGAGGGGGAAACAGCGGTACTGCCATTGCCATCACCGAAAACCCATGTCTGGCCACTGGCACCACCGCTCAGGTTGGTGAACGGGATCGTGGATCCCGCACAGGCCGTGTCGGGTGCCGTGAAGTTGGCAATGACGAGCGGCGCATCGAAGTCCATCTTGACAACACCATTGTTGCAACCTCCACTGTTGTTCGTTGCGCTCCATGCGCCGGGTGTCGTGGGAAAATCGCTGTTGCCTTGGCAACCTGCGCAAACGCTTTGATAGACCCGTCCACGGCGATCGAAGCGGCTCGTTCCGCCATCCACGTGCTCCGGACTTGTTGGGCCGCCGTAGAATGTGGCATAGTCCAAGCTTGTCATGTCGATGTCGAACACAGCGAGGTATAGGTCGTGGCCGGTGGTGGTGGTCTGGATGGCACCGGGTGTTGCAGGTAGTCCTGTGGTGGTAAGCTGCCCGCCCAATCCGCCTGCGTTGCTGCCCCAGCCGCTGGTGTAGATCTTGTCGCATACATCCACAAGGAAAGCGGTGGGAGAGATGTCCGGGTTGCCGTCGCCACTGCCCACGCGCGAGCTTATCTGCACGGCATCCAGGTCGGCACTGAGCTTGGTGATGAACTGCCCGCCGGCGGGTATGTTGTAGGGTGCGTTGAATATCAGTTGGCCGGTCGGTGCCGAGGTTTGGCCGAAGAGATAGACCGATCCTGGTCCGTCCAATTCAACGAAATAAGCTTGGTCGTATGCGCTGCTTCCCCAGTACGTAATGCGGTCTATGGCATTGCCTGCAAGCGTGAAGCGCGCCACGAATGCATCCGCAACACCGCCGTTGAATCCGGTGTTGACCGCTCCTGCGGAAGTGCTCAGGTCCGTGCTTGCAGTACCACCGCATACATATAGACGTCCGGCTGCATCCAACTCTCCGGCATAGACCGCATCAGCTCCTGTACCCCCGATGTAGCTGGCATACTGGAGTTGTGTCAGGCTCGGGTCGAAGCGGGCCACATAGCCATCGTGGCTTCCACCACCGTAGCTCACTTGTGCCGCGTTCGCAGTAACGGGCATGTCCGTGCTCTGTGTGCAGCTGGTGATCAAAACGTTGCCTTGCGGATCCAAAAGCACTTCTCCACGCACTTCATCGGCATAGTTGAATTTCAAGGCCGGAGCCGAGTTGAGGCCATCGTTGCCACTGCCGCCAAGGAAGGTGGAACCCAGTAGTTGGGATCCGTTCGCGCTCAGCTTGGCCACGATCATGTCCGACCCGTTCGGGTAGGATAGACCCAGACCCGCAGGGGTGAATGCTGTGCCGCCACCGAAGCCGTTGTCGAAAGCTCCTGCCGTTATCGGGAAGTTGGCCGATGCCGTGGTGCCCAAGACATGGAGTTGGTCGTTCCCGTCCACGATCAGGCTATGTGGCATTTCCGCAGCACTACCACCGAGGTAGGTGCTCCAGATAAGGAAAGTGCCCGTGGTGTCGTACTTGGTGATGGCAATATCGGTAGTGCCGCCTGCCCAAGTGGTCGAGTATGCCCCCATTGTGGTGGGGTACTCGTTACCGAATGCCGTACTTCCAGCGTACAGGAAACCGGCATTATCGAACGTAGCGGTATAGCCGAAGTTGTTGCTTACCGATCCTGAGAACGTGGCGAAGCTGAGGGTGGGGTCGATGATCAGCGGGAGAGCTGGGTCATATGGTCCGGGCTTGACTCCGACCACATTGTCTTTCAGGGTGTACACACATACGACTGTTCTCCGTTCACCATCCACCTCTTGGTAGGCGAGCGGTATACGTTCCACCATTCGCCCCAGTGAGGTGTGCACCAGCAAGGCTCCGTTCCGCAGTTGCAACTTGTCCGCTCCCTCGTATGTGAATCTGATATCGGATGGGTCGGCACCCGCTTCAAGGATCAGGTCGTATTTCAAGCCACTGCGCCCTTCCCGGAACAATGCATCACACCCGGGAGCGACATTCCGGAGCATAACCTGTGCATAGGCAACGACATCCGTGGCCCATTTGGTGGGTTCGTTCCCCAAGAAGAAGTTATGGCGCCCGTCCAAGGGGACCCTGGGTTCCACGGAAGAGCGGGGCGCGGCATTCAAGAACCGCAACCTCACCGCGTGGTGTCGCAGTTGTCCGCCTGCTTGTGTCGTAGGGTCGAAAGACACATTCGCATGGGCTTGATGGACCAGCTCCGCATCGTACTGGTCCACCACTACGGCACCTTGTTCCACCCAGACGAAGGCTCCAGGAAGTTCGGCCCTATGGGTGACCTTTTCCGGCCATTGGCCCTCGTTGGTCAGGAAGCGCATGGAATGCTGCCCCAGCAGGTGCGACCCAGCTAAAGGAACGGTAAGAAAAACCAGTAGTCTGACCGGCAGTAGCATGCCCCACGAAAGTAGTGAAGAATGCCGGAGCGCCGTGCGAAGTGGCTACATCAACGTGCAACTTCCTCGCGATCGGCATGGAAGGCATCAGCGCTTTCTGACGGTAACTCCGGGGCGTGCTCGGTCGATCCCGCCCCCTGGGCTCAGCGCCTTTGTACGGGGAAGTAGTTCAGGAACTCGACCCTGCGGTTCTTCCGGCGCCCTTCCTCATCCTCGTTCGACGCCACCGGGTCGCGTTCTCCTAGACCTATGGCGCGGATCCGTGATCCCGGAATACCGCGCATCACCAGCTGCTTCTTCACCTCCAAGGCTCTTAGTTCCGAAAGAACTTGGTTGCTGCTCCCATTACCGATACTGTCCGTATGTGCTTCTATGCGAACATGGGCCATTGGATAGCGCTTCAGGGTCTTGGCGTAGTGGTCCAACCAGCCGAAATAGATGGAGTCCACTTCGTGGGCAAGTGCTGCGAACAGCACAGCGGTGACCTGCACTTGCCCTAGTTCCGGGATCTCGATGCGGACTTCGAACAAGGCACTGTTGTCCTTATTAGCAAGGCTATTGATACCCATCTCCTCGCTTGGTAGCGGCTGGTACTTGGCAAGCATCTCCCTGAAACGCATGGCTTCTGCGCTCAGCGCTTCCTCCGGGACCGAACGCTTGGCCATGGCCACATCCGTGACATTGACCTGGGCTGATGCCATGATCGGAGCGAACAGAATAATTGCGCTGTTGATCAGCGTGTGCAAGTATGGTCGCATCAAGGACCGGAACATTCTGGGTAGTTCCACAGAGGCGTGGTACGGTGGGGGCGGCGTCAAGGTTACCTCCCGGATCACGGCTTGGCCTGAAGCGCCTGTTCCTCCGTGTTGCGGAAGGTCATACGGAATTCCACGCGGCGGTTGGCACTGCGCCCCTTTTCCGACTCATTGCTTGCAATGGGATGGTTCTTGCCATGCCCTACCGCAACAAATCGATCGGCATCGAAGCCCATGGCCGTCAAATACTCCACCACGGAGTTTGCGCGCTTTTGCGATAGCTGTAAATTGTATGTTCCACTGCCGATGTCGTCTGTGTGCGCTTCGATCACCAGCTGCAAGTCACCATACTTGCTCAGTAGGTTTGCGATCTGTCCAAGGGTCTCGGTGGAGTTCTCCTCGAGTTGAGCACTCTTGTAGGCGAAATGGATGTTGTCGAGCCTGAGCTTGGTGCGTTCCAGTTCGATGCTTGGCCTTGTGCTCAAGTCGCTGAGGTCGATGAGTTTTTCTTCCTCAAGGATATGGACTTCGGCATCCATGAAATCCAGATCTTTCACGGTTTGGAAGATCTTATACAGTTCATCAAGTTCGGTGGCTTCTCCAACGGAATAGACGTAGCTTCCTCGCTGGGGGTCGAACTGTTCTACGACACGGTAGAACTTGTTGATCTCGATGAACCTGGGGTCGTCCAAGCTGATACGGTCCTGACTGGCAAATAATTCAACGGAGAATTTGACATCATTCAGCTCATCGGTTTCCAGGGCGAATGCATCGAAAGGCAGTTCCTGGAATTCGTAACTATGCGTCTTACCGAACGCGTCCTGGTATACCGCCGTTATGTTCATGTCCTCGTGCTCCCGGTACTTGTCGACGACATGGACCAACTTGGTGTTGCAGCGGTTGCGTATACGGCCTTCTTCGTCCGGTTTGGACAAGATGTCCAAGCTTACCATGTATGCCCCCGCTGTGCGATAGGCATGTTGGACCTTCTTCCCTTCCTTGACCGTTCCATCGCCCAGGTTCCAGTGGTATTCCGCGGCGACCATGCCATCAAGGTTGCTTAGCCGTGGGTCCAGGAACAGATTCCTGCCCGTGCGTATCGTATCAGGTGATGCGATATAGGCCTGTACCCGGTCCTCCACAACAAGTTCATGCGTCTTCAGGACGTGGAATACACTTTGTGTCTTGCGGTCCACGAGCATGGATCTTACGGTATAGCTTCCAACTTCGGAGTAGCAATGCTCGGCGACCAATCCTTTGGTGCGGGTCCCATCGCCGAGATCCCATACATGGTCCACTGGCAGGCTGCTCGTCGCAGCATGTGCTCTGGTCCTGAAGGTGAAGCAATAGTTGTTCTTCTCCTGAGGGGTGCAATCCCTGAATTTCGGTACGGTCCTTTTGGCGATGTGTATTCGGTCCTGCCCGTCCCTATCGGAACTGAACAGTGCTATGAAGCCGTTTCCGAAGGTCTCATAGCCGAGGTCGTTACCGGGGCTGTTGATGGGCTCGGCAAGTGGGATAGGTTTCTCCCATGCTTCGGTAATTCCGGCACCTGTTTTCCTTTTGGTGGAGAAGATATCCTGAGGTGGTAGGGAGAATCAGGACAGGTGGCGATCAGTACATTTCTGAACGACA
>CAYQMC010000158.1:0-7351 GCA_964418285.1 uncultured Chryseobacterium sp. | reverse complement strand
TAACTACGACGTGCAGGTGGTGGGCAGCCAGTTGCAGGCGGGCGGCGTACGCATCAACTTCGGCAATGTGGTGGGTAATGACATCACCAACCCCCTCAACAGTGAAGGTGTGCGCGTTACACCGACTTCCACGGTATTCGCCAACGACACCTGCCACATCATCGGCAACCGCATCCGGGCGATAATCAACGGCTGGGAAGGCATCTATGTGAATACCCGTGCACAGGTGGTCCACATTCGCAACAATTGGGTCCGTCACGGATGGATGGGGATCGAGATCCAGGGTGGCAACACTGCCAGCGTGCCCAACCTGGTCTGGAACAACAGCGTGCAAGGTGTATCGGGCTCCTTTACCATCTATGGCATCAACGTGGCCAATACCACTTCCGGTTCCGTATGGGAAGTGATGAACAACGCCATCGGAACGACGTATGGCGGCACCAACCGTGGCATCAATCGTGACAGCGGTAACAGCGGTCAGATCAACGTGTATTTCAACCATGTCACCAGCGGCATGAGCCTCCCCATCAGCACCGACTTCACCTTCGAAGGGAGCAACACCATCGACCAGCCGGTCACTTTCAACGCCGATGGGACCTTCCTCAACGCTCCCGGCGCGATCAACGGCGGCAATCCTGCGGCGCCCTTCTTCGACCTTGACCTGAGCCTCGGCGACGCCGGAGCCTACGGTGGCAGCTATACACAGGATAATTTCTTTCCCTTGCACACTGGTGCTGCCCGTGTATACATGAACGGCCATCCGTTCAACATCCGGCAGGGGGCCACGCTGCGTGTACGTGCCAACGCTTGGGACCGATAAGCTGCTGAGCCATGAACATGCTCAGGAATATCCTTACAACGGTGGCCTTGTGCTGCTCCATGGCGCTTTCCGCGCAGGGCATCACGGCTGCGGAATACTACTGGGACACTGATCCCGGAGCCGGCAATGGCATTGCCGTGAGCGCGGTGGATGGAAATTTCGGTGCAGCTTTGGAACTGATCCTGGCCGAGACGAACACCCTACCTGCACAAGGTGCGCATACCCTCGGGATCCGTGCCCGCGACGCGAACAACAACTGGGGTGCGGTTTTCTCAACAGTGGTCGTGGTCGAGCCATCGGTATTGGACGCTCCTGAGATCAATATCACCCAAGGGGAGTTCTTCTGGGATAGCGACCCAGGCGTTGGTAACGGCCTGCCCATGATGGTCTTCGACGGCAACTTCGACAGTGCGTTGGAGCAGGTGATGGTGGAGACCAGCACCTTGCCCGCTGTGGGTAGCCGCGTATTGGGCATGCGCGCCCGTGATGCCAACAGTGCCTGGGGCCCTGCCTTCCGGGTGGTGGTGGATGTGTTGAACGGCGCGGTCTCCTTTCCAGAGATCAAGGTCACCGAGGCCGAGTACTACCTCAACGACGAGGATCCCGGTCCAGGCAACGCCACCCCCATGATCGCCTCGGACGGAAACTTCGATGGCGCATTGGAGGCGGTCCGTGGTGGAGCTGTGCCGGCACCAGTGAATGCAGGGGCGAACGTGCTTTGGTTGCGCGCCCGTGACGCGAACGGTGTCTGGGGCCCAAGCTTTGGAGTGGTGGTCAACATCGATACCACCATTGCCGGAACAGTGGACATACCCGAGTTCATCGACGATCGAAGCGTGGTGCTGCTGCCCAACCCGACCACTGCTGAAAGTGGATTCATCATCCGTTTCAGCGAAGCGAGCCAGAACGTACGTGTTGTGCTGTTGGATGCGGCTGGAAAGCAGGTGGCCGAGTACCGTTCGACTTCCGGTGGTGATCTTAATGTGCCGCTATCAGGCCATGCTCGGGGCATGTACCATGTCGGTATCATCCAACATGATGCGAGGCCGGTGTGGCGCAAGCTGCTGGTGCAGTGATCGATCGATTTTCAGTGAGGGGGGCGGTGCCGAAGGGTGCCGCCCTTTTCTTTGCTAATACCTTACGTACCATCGAGAGGGTATGACCATGCGACACTTCCTTTTTCTTTCTGGTGTTCTCCTGAGTATCACGTTGCTTTTTCCCTCGGAAACCATGGCGCAGCAGCGCACGGAGGAGTACGCCGTCATCAGCGCCTGGCAATCGGGCAAGAAGACCCGGATCAGCGTTCAGATCGGTTCCGAGACCACTCCGGACAAGGAGTTCGAGCCTGAGAAGGGGGAGAAGCGCTTCGACATGAGTCCCGTGGTCCGCGAGATGGAGGCGCTGAACGCCATGGGGTTTGAACTGGTGACCGGAAACTCGGCGATCGTACCGATCAGTACCGGTCCAAACAGCTATGGTCCTGCTGGGCTGCCCTACTACACCTTCGTCTTCAAGCGGCGCACCCAGTGAGATCCAAGGGAGCGCTCTTCGTTGCAGCTGCGGCAGTTCTTGTCGGGACTTCAGCTTATGCCCAATGGTCCTATCAAGGAACCACCACACCAACCTGGGCCGAAGCCATCGGTGAATTCCGCGAGTTGTCGGACAAACGCCGTGGCGCAACACTGACCGTACTTGGTGCCGATGACAACGGCCAACCCATCCACCTCTTCATCCTTCATGATGGCACCGAACCGCATCCGGACAGCCTCCGTGCTGCTGGCAAGCGCATCCTGTGGATCACGAACGGCATCCACGCGGGCGAACCCGATGGTGTGAACGCAAGCTTGTTGCTGGCCCGTGCCCTGCTGGACAGCGACCAATACATGGGCATGTTGGTCAACACGGCCGTGTGCATCGTGCCGGTGTATAACGTGAATGGAGCCCTGCAACGCAGCAGATCCAGTCGGGCCAACCAGAACGGTCCCGAGGAATATGGCTTTCGTGCCAATGCCCGCAACCTGGACCTCAACCGCGACTTCATCAAAGCCGATAGCCGCAACACTCGGGATCTTCTTGTTGCACTGGACCACTGGGATCCCGATATCTACTTCGAAACCCACGTCAGCAACGGCGCCGATCACCAGTATGTGATGGAGTTGCTCACCACACATCCCGATCGGCTGGCCCCTGTATTGGCCTCATTCCTGACGGACAACTTGGTGCCCGGCTTGTACCAATGGATGGAGCGCCGCGAGCAACTCATGTGTCCCTACTTCGAAACGATGAAGGACCATCCGGAGCAAGGATTGGAAGGATTCCTTGATGGACCGCGCTACAGCTCGGGCCATGCGGGCCTCCGAAACCGCATCGGGATACTCAGTGAAACGCACATGCTGAAGCCATTCGCCGATCGGGTAAACGCGACTTTTCAGCTCATGCTGGCCACATTGGCGGTATTGGATCGCGCCGGGGATAACCTGGAACTGGCACGTATCGAAGCAACACGGCACGTGGAAAGCGCAGCTTCCTTCGGCTTCAACTACCGCCTCGATACATCGCATGTGGAGCAGCTTCAATGGCGAGGCTACCGGGCAGGCTACAAGCCCAGCGTGGTAAGCGGGCTGCCACGTCTGTACTACGACCGGTCGCAGCCAACGGACACCGTGGTGCCTTGGATGGACCGTTTCGCCCCGGTCTTCGTCATCGCGAAACCCAAGGCCTACCTGATCCCACAAGCCTGGCGGGAAGTGATCGAGCGCTTGGAGTTGGACGGTGTACCGATGGAAGTGATCAAGGAGCGCGCCATGCTGGAGGTGGAATACCAACGCATCACGGACTACAAAACCGTTGCCTCACCCTACGAAGGACGGTACCTGCATTACAACATCTCCACGGAAATGGAACAGGGCAGGGTGGAAGCACGACCTGGGGATGTGCTCGTATCCATGGGCCACTCCACGGACCGCCTGGTGATGGAGATCCTGGAACCGCGTGCCAACGACAGCTTCTTCGCCTGGGGCTTCTTCGACAGTGTGCTGCAACAGAAGGAGTACTTCAGCAGCTACGTCTTCGAGGACATCGCGGCCGACCTGCTGAAGAACGACCCTGCATTGCACAAAGCTTTGGAGGAACGCAAGGCCACGGACCCCGAATTTGCTGCGGATGCAAGGGCACAGCTCGACTTCATCTATCAGCGCTCACCGCATCACGAACCCGGACACAAGCTCTACCCTGTGGCCCGTTTGCGCTGAGGCCGCCCTTTCGATGATCCAGAGCTGTTCCGACCATTGTCCTTCAGCAGCTTCAGTTCGTACAGGTCGGTGCGGCGGTCGCGCATGATGCGCACGCTGCCGTGGGCGTTCAGCTCCTTGAGCAGGTCGCGATCCACATCCACGATCAACGTCATCTCCGTGTTCGGTGTGGCCTCGGTCTTGATGCCGTTGGTGGGGAAGGGGAAGTCCGAGGGGGTGAAGGCGAAATCGCTGGGGGTGAACACGGCGCTCTGCGCGAACTGGATGTCCATGTTCTCCACCTTGGGCAGGTTGCCCACGCTGCCGGCAATGGCCACGTAGCACTCGTTCTCGATCGCCCTGGCCTGCGCACAGCGCCGCACGCGCATGTAGCCGTTCTGCGTGTCGGTCAGGAAGGGCACAAAGAGGATCTGCATACCCTGCAAGGCCAACAGACGAGAGAGTTCCGGAAACTCCACATCGTAGCAGATCAGGATGCCGATCTTGCCACAATCGGTATCGAACACACGCACCTCGTCGCCGCCCAGCATACCCCAGTACTGCACTTCGTTGGGTGTAATGTGCACCTTCTCGAATTTCTCCCAACTGCCATCGCGTCGGCACAGGTAGCCCACGTTCTTCAGGTGTTCGCCCTCGACCAATGGCATGGATCCCGTGATGATGTTCACGTTGTAGCTAATCGCGTACTCCACGAACTTGTCCCGCAGCTTCTCCGTGTACTGGGCCAAGCCTCGCATGGCACGAGCCTCGTCCAAGTGGTTGAATTCGGCCAGCAACGGCGCATTGAACAGCTCCGGGAAAAGGCAGAAATCGGCCTGGTAGCTGCTGATGGCATCCACGAAGAACTCCACTTGTTCATACAGGGCATCCAGATCGGCCAAAGGACGCATCTGCCACTGCACCAAGCCCAAGCGCACGACCTCGTTGGCTCGTCCAGCGATCTTCGGGCGCTTGTCGTAATAGATGTTGTTCCACTCGATCAGCGTGGCGTACTCCCGCGAACTTGTGTCGCCAGGCAGGTAGCCTCGCATCACCTTCAATACGTGGAAATCGTTGCTGAGCTGGAAGGAGAGTGTGGGGTCGTGGATCTCTTTCAGCTTCACCTTGTCGATGAACTCCCGTGGTTTCAGGGTATCGGCATATTTGGCGTAGTTGGGTATCCGACCACCGGCTACGATGCTCTTAAGGTTGGCACGTTCGCACAGTTCCTTCCGTGCTTCGTAGAGCCGCCTGGCCAGGCGCATCCCGCGGTATTCCGGGTGCACGAACACGTCTATGCCATAGAGCACGTCACCTTCGGGATCGTGTGTGCTGAAGGTATAGTTGCCCGTGATCTGGCGGTAGGTATGATTGTCGCCATACAGGTCGTAGTCCACGATGATCGAGAGTGCCACTGCGACCACTTTACCGTTCACCGTTACGCAGAACTGTCCTTCGGGGAAAATGGCGATGAGGGTCTGGATATGGTCCTCCCGCCATATCGCGCTATCCATATCCGGATAGGCTTGCACCATGGTTTCGCGCAGCGCGAGGAAATCCGTCAACTTCAAATGCCGAAGGCGTATCCGCATATTCTTCTCCATGGCGCGAAGCTACTCCTTGTGCAACGGCACAGTGGATGGAGGGCTGTGCAGGATCATGGCCGGGAACAACAGTTGTGCGCTACCTTCGATCCATTCCCGAACAACACGATGACCATGGACCATACCGCGCTCAAACGCAGCGTGCTGAAAGCGGCACACACCAAGCTGAACGACACAACGAATGAACTGCGTGACCGGATCGCTGAACTGAGGTCGGTCACGATCGGCGACGACAATGCTGAAAGTGCCAGCCAGACCGAAAGCACACATGGGGGGGATGTGGAATTGATGAATTCCCTGGGTGATCAGCTCGATCACATCCAGAAGGACCTGGAGCAATTGGGTATGATCGATCCCACGGTAAAGCTCGATATCGTGCAGTATGGCGCGGTCGTACACACGGACCGACGCAACTTCCTCATCGCGACTGGTCTCGAGGAGTTCGATGCAGGGGGCAAGCTCTACCTGGGTGTCAGCACCAAGGCACCGTTGATCCAAGCGCTCATGGGCAAGGGGCCTGGCGACAGCATGGAATTCAACGGCATCACCTATACGATCCAAGACATCTGCTGAACGGCCCATGGACATCCATGCATTGAACATCGGGGCGCGTGTAAAGCACCCCACCTTTGGTGAAGGCGTGGTCTTCGACCTGGACCCACGCACAGTATACATTTTTTTCAAGGAGCAAGGTGAGCAGACGATCAGCCGCAGTTTCGAGGGACTTGTGATCACCGCTTCAGGGCCGGAGCTGCCAGGAGCCGAGCTCGACATGGACAGCGTGGAGGATGCCCTGCGCAATGTGCTGGAGGAAATGCAATTGCCACAACGACCTGTGGAGATGGCCCGCAAATACGAAGGCGGATCGTTGGAACTCAAGCCCAAGGATGCCAGCCTGAAGAGCAAAGAGGTGCCCATCGACGACTTCTTCCACAAGATCGTGATGATCCGCGACCGTTTCCGCGTGCTGGAGCAGAAGATCAACGCACACCCAGCCCTAAGCGAAGCGGAGAAGGTGGACCTGCAGCAGTACATCACGCGCTGCTATGGAAGCCTGACCACGTTCAACATCCTGTTCGAGGAGAAGGAGGACCATTTTGTGGGGCAACGTGGCGATGCCACGTAGGGGCGGATGTTCATCCGCCCATTGCTGCGTTTCCGCAGCAGCCCCACACCAAGTTTTCCACCAACCCTTGGAATGCGCGGCCCATGGGCCTAAGTTTGTACCCACGTTCTTTCACACTGAAGTGACTTCAACCTCCTGCAAGCGACCACTGGTCCGCGAGCTGACGAGGACAACGTGAAGCCCACACAGGCCATCAGTTCATCGGAACCAACAATTTCCATCAGGAGCCGCACCTTTGGCGGTCAACGGCGGGCCTCAAGCACCTTCGGGTGTTTCCTTCGGGACGACGAGGATTACGGAAGCCACCATCGCGGTTCCGCCCATGTGATAACCATGGGTTCTATGAACGTGGCATTGTGTGGGCTTTTCTTTTGACGTGTGGCAAGTACCTCGCACGACCCACCACGCGAAACACAGCACTCGTTACTCTTTCCAACTTCGTTCCTTTGCCTCCATGTCGCAGCAGCTCCCCGTGATGGAGGCCTTCTATACCGTGCAGGGCGAAGGGCTCTTCTCCGGACAGGCCGCCTACTTCATTCGCTTGGGGGGGTGCGACGTCGGGTGCTCCTGG
>CAYQMC010000157.1:3273-7380 GCA_964418285.1 uncultured Chryseobacterium sp. | reverse complement strand
TCCTGGTGTGCCTGTTCCAAGGTGTAATACCACGGCAGTGTTACATGGCAATCGATGTGGAGCACCGCGCCGTACTTGATCATCCTGAAGTTATGGACATCCACCCACTGGGGCTTGCGGTGCTCCTCCAGCTTGGCGATCACTGTCGCTGCAAGCTCCAGGTCGGCTTCGTCCATGATGCCGGCCACCGAACGCCGGAAGATCCGCAGCCCGGTAACGATGATATACAGAGCGAACAGGATGGCAAATACCTGGTCGAGCCAAAGCATCCCGGTGATGCGGATCAACACCAGGCCGATCACCATGGCCACGGTACTCCAGGCATCGGAGAGAAGGTGCGTGCCACTGGCCTCCATCGTGATGGAATGCGCCTGCCGGCCACGGCGGCGGAGCAGAAGGCCCATGAACAGGTTGAGCGCACCGGCACCGGCCGTCAGCAGTATGCCCGTATCCAGGTCATGCAGCTCTTGTCCTTGTATCAATGCCATTACTGCGCGCCAGACGATGAGTCCACCTGCCAGGACCACCAGACCGCCTTCGATCCCGGCGCTGATGAACTCCACCTTGCCATGGCCGTACGGATGTTCGAGGTCGCGTGGTTTTGCGGCCAACCACAGACTGTACAAAGCGAATGCGCCGGCCACCACGTTCACGATGCTTTCGAGGGCATCGCTCAGGATGGTATTGCTATGAGTGATGCGCCATGCCAGGAACTTGATGGCCATCAGCAGCAGGCCGGCCAACAGGACCAGTGCCTGGAGGCGGATGTTGTTCCGTTGCGTTTGCACGCCTCAAGTTTAGGGCTCCTCGCCGGGTTACCTTCGTGCCATGGACGAACAGCTGGGTGCACGGAGGATCCTTGCTCCGCTGGATAGTGCCTTGATCGACGAGATGCTGGCGAAGGGGCGCATCGTGGATCTGCCGGTCGATACACCCTTGCTGCGGGAAGGGGCCTATGTGAAGGAACTACCTCTCGTGATCGAAGGACTGGTGCGTGTATACATGGACCATGAAGGCAAGGAGCTGTTGCTCTACTACATGCAGCCTTCGGAGAGTTGTGTCATGAGCTTCTCGGCACTGCTCGGGCATTCCCCCAGTCGGATCAACGCCGTTACCGGATCACCCACCAAGCTATTGTTGGTATCGGAGTCCGATGTGCGCCTATGGCTGCGTGCGCACCCGACGTTCGCCGAACTCATGTTCCGCCTGTACCATGAACGGTACTCCGACTTGTTGCACACCGTGGAGCAGGTCGCTTTCGGCGATCTACCCTCGCGCTTGCTGGAACATCTGGAGAAGCTCTCTCGTCTGCACGGATCCAAGCTCCTCGATGTGCGGCATGCCAAGCTGGCCCAGGAACTGGGTTCGGCCCGTGAAGTGATCACACGAACGCTGGGGAAGTTGGAGCGCGAAGGGCGGATCACACTGGTGCCCGAAGGCATCCGCTTGGAGCGGTGACCGCGGTCACCACCCGATGCGGAGCGTACCATGCACCTTTGTGGCATGGCAGGCTGGCCGAAGTGGTTCAAGATGATCGTGGTGTGCGCGTTGTGCATCGCCTTTGCGACGGCCGTGGCCTTTCTCCTCGAAGCATTGGACCTTACACCCTGAAACACCCATTCGACCATGACGACCAACGTAGGTACCCTTGATCGCGTAGTGCGCATCGCACTGGCCATTGTATTCTCCATCCTCTACTTCACAGGAACCGTTACCGGTACAGCAGGTGTGGTGCTCCTGGTACTTGGTGGTGTGTTCCTGCTGACGGCCTTGGTGGGCACGTGTGGTCTCTATTCGCTCTTCGGTATCAGCACGTGTGCGATGAAGAAGTGACCTCCTTCGCCGGATCCGCATTATCACGGGGCGCTTCCAAGAAGCGCCCTGTTTTTTTCGGAACCATGAGGCCATGGATCACGTATCCTTGCGCCGCAAAACCGGATATGGTCCGCACATGTACATCCTGATGGCCCTGATCTTCGTGCTTGGCTACCTCGCCATTGCACTGGAGCATCCCCTTCGTATCAACAAGGCCGCAACGGCGATCCTTACGGGTGCCTTGGTTTGGACCGTGCTCATGATGGGCATGGATTCCATTTTCCCGGAAGGTGTCGAGGACGGATACCATGGGTTGATCCATCAGCTTCTCGAGCACCTGGGCGAGATCGGGAGCATTCTGTTCTTCCTGATGGGTGCGATGACCATTGTGGAACTTGTGGATGTGCACGAAGGCTTCCGGGTCATCACCGATCGGATCACTTCGACCAAGAAGACCACCCTGCTCTGGATCATCTGCGTGCTGGCCTTCTTCATGTCGGCCGCTTTGGACAACCTCACGACCACGATCGTGATGTGTGCCCTGCTCCGCAAGCTGATCAAGGACAAGGAGACCCTTTGGACCTTCGCGGGCATGGTGGTCATCAGTGCCAATGCTGGCGGCGCCTGGTCGCCCATCGGCGATGTCACCACGATCATGCTCTGGATCGGTGGTCAGGTCACCACGGTCAATATCATAGTGAAGCTGATCCTCCCCAGCATCGTGGTGCTTATCCTTCCGCTCTTGTGGATGATGCCCCGCATGAGCGGGCACCTCGAGCGCCCCGATATCGTTCGGCCGACAGGCCATCATGGCGGCAACATCACCGATTTCGAACGCAAACTTGTGTTCGCCTTGGGGGTTGGAGCCCTGCTCTTCGTACCGGTCTTCAAAGCAGTGACCCACCTGCCGCCTTTCATGGGCGTGATGCTTGGTTTGGGAATCCTGTGGATCGTCACGGAACTCATCCACTCACGCCATGGGGTGGACAAGCGTGGTGATCTGATGGTGACCGCGGTACTGCGGAAGATCGACATGCCGAGCGTGCTGTTCTTCCTGGGCATCCTTGTGGCTGTGGCCGGCCTTCAAGTGGCTGGGCATCTCACCCTACTTGCGCAAGGTTTGGACAGTACGTTGGGCAACATTTATCTGATCAACGGGGCCATCGGCGTGCTATCCTCCATTGTGGACAATGTTCCACTCGTTGCTGCCGCCATGGGCATGTACCCCATGACGCAGTATCCAGCGGACCACTTGTTCTGGGAACTCCTGGCCTTGTGCGCCGGTACCGGTGGAAGCTTGCTCATCATCGGGTCGGCCGCAGGTGTAGCTGCCATGGGGATCATGCACATCGACTTCATCTGGTACATCCGTAAGATGACGATCCCGGCCGCGATCGGTTACCTGGGCGGTATGCTTGCCTTCTGGCTGCTATGGCACTGAGCCGCGCCACGAACCTTCCTCGGCCTACAGCGTGGGCAACCCATACAGGCCACAGAGCCAGTTCAGTTGCCCGCAATGTCCGCTTTCGTGCAGGATGTGATGGCCTATCACACTTCGCACCTCATTGCCTGTGGGCAGTGTCATCAGTGCTTGGTGAGGGGCTGAGAGTTGTTCGTCGGTGAGGCTACGAACGTGGACCATGCTATCCGCGTGTACCGTTTCGTAGGTCGCCACTACTTCCTCAAGCGTAGGGTTATCCACCGGGGTGCTACCGCTACTACCCATACCGAAGTGCTTGGCCCAAGAGTACTTGCGGAAAGGTCCGCCAGCGCCCCTCAGCACCAACCAGTTCTGTGAACCGGTCAAGTGTGCAATGATCCAGAACGCACTATTCAGTTCCCTCCCATCCACCGAAAAGCGATGGTGCAGGTCCTGCCCTGCAAGACGCTCGATGGTATGAAGCACCGCCCGGTGTGACCGGTCCATCAAGGTGGCAAGGGTGTTCGCTTCGTTGTTCATGACGTGGGTTGTGCCGCAAGATGGCGAACGCCATACGAATACGGGCATGGCGCAAGACCAAGGCGTCTATATTTGCCGCCCGTTCGGAGAGGTGCCAGAGTGGTCGAATGGGTCTGTCTCGAAAACAGATGTACCCGCAAGGGTACCGGGGGTTCGAATCCCTCCCTCTCCGCCGATCGAAAGCCGTGCTGCCGAAGGCAGCGCGGCTTTTCAATGAACCGGGGCAGCCGAGCTCGCTCGAGCTGCCCCGGTTCATTGAAAAGCCTGTGATCGCGAAGCGAACACCGGCTGAAGCACGCAGCCTCCCCCCCTAAGGGATAGCCCGCCTCGGG
>CAYQMC010000157.1:0-3173 GCA_964418285.1 uncultured Chryseobacterium sp. | reverse complement strand
GCGAACACCGGCTGAAGCACGCAGCCTCCCCCCCTAAGGGATAGCCCGCCTCGGGCAATCCCGCCGATCCAGCTACCGAGCTCGCTCGAGCTGCCCCGGTTCATTGAAAGGCCTTTGCTCGAAAAGCAAGCAAAGGCTGAAGAACGTAGCGTCCCCCTAAGGGATAGCCCGCCTCGGGTAATCCCGACGATGCAGCTACCAAGCTCGCTCGAGCTGCCCCGGTCCATCAATTAACCTGTGATCGTGAAGCGGATCCGTAGGGGACGCCATTCCTGCAATGCTGAATGGGTCTTTCGCACAGCTCGCGCAATGCGCCCATATTTTGCGGCGAACAACGGACTCTTTTGCAGGCGGCGTGTTCCTGTCCACGGAAAAAAGGGGGGCTATCACTTGATGCTCAGTACGTTTCGAGCTTGTCTCGTTGTCCATCACCCTTCCCGAGGTCTCGTGGATATCACGCTCGCGCCGTAGTATTGTATTCCCCTTGAACAGCATCTGCGAATATGAGAACCATCCTTACCCTCTTCTTCGGTCTATTCTTGCTTACCGCGACTGCCCAGCCCTTCCTCATCGGCAGCCGGAACATCACCTTCAATGATCCATCGCGCAACCGGAACATCGGCACGCAGATCCGCTATCCCGGAAATACAGCCGGTTCCAACGCCGAGGTTGCGGAAGGCCAGTTCCCGGTCCTGGTCATGGGTCATGGGTTCGCAATGGGCTATGACGTCTACTCCAACCTCTGGGAATACTTCGTACCCAAAGGCTACATCGTGGCACTGCCCACCACCGAAGGTGGCTTGCTTCCAGGCCCAAACCACGGCGCGTTCGGCTTGGATCTGGCTTTTGTGGCCGAGGCCCTGCAAGCAGCCAACACCGATCCCGCATCACCTTTCTTCGGTAAGGTGGCTCCTTCCACAGCGCTCATGGGGCACAGCATGGGTGGTGGTGCCAGCTTTCTGGGTGCTGCGAACAACACCAACATCCAGGCACTTGTGAACTTCGCACCAGCGGAAACCAATCCCAGCGCCATAGCTGCAGCTGCGAATGTCATCGTGCCTACCATGGTTATTGCCGGTGCTAACGATTGCGTGACACCGATCCCCGATCACCAAGGTCCGATGTATGCAGCTCTCACCACGACCTGCCGAGCCTTCATCAACATCACAGGTGCCAGTCACTGCCAGTTCGCGGAGAGCAACTTCAACTGCAACTTCGGTGAGTTCACATGCAGCCCAAGTGCCGCTATTTCCCGCGGGGAGCAGCATGACATTGTAAATGATATCGCCGGCTTGTGGTTGGATCATTTCCTGAAAGGAGTACCCGGCGCCTTGGAGGCCGTTCAGGATAGCGTTGCCATTAGCACCCGTTTGACCGGTGAGATCGAATGCCTGTCCACCGGTGTGGCCGACGTTGCCGCGGAAGAATGGTCCCTCTCCCCGGTACCGGCGACGGATCGTTTGCTGGTGCGCGGACTGGAGAACGGCGATGTGCTGCGCGTGATCGATCTCGTGGGGCGCGAGTTGAGCAGCACTTCCGCCACGAGTACCAACCATGAACTGCGCATTTCCGATCTGCCCGCCGGAACGTACCGGCTTCTGGTCGAGCGTGCGGAAGGCGTCAGCTCGAAAGGCTTCGTGGTCGCGCGGTAAGCGGCGTTCCAAGGATCGGTTTTCGATCATCTTGGAGCTCCGGCCTTGCCGGTGTAGCATACACATGTCCGCGATGCGCTGCTCCGGTCATGCTTGATGCTACTTGGCATGCCCTTAGCTTCACGGTCGCTACCATGCGTAACCTGTTCCTGATAGTCCTTATCGCATTCCACCCTGGCCTGGCGCAGGACAGGGTACTATTGAAGGTGGAGCGATCGGAGGTCACCTTCGTGAGCGAAGCACCCTTGGAACGCATCACCGCGACCAACCCGAAGTCCGCGGGCCTGTTGGACGCCACGGCACGCTCCTTCGCTGTTCGCATTCCCATAGTGGACTTCCAAGGCTTCAATGCGCCGCTTCAACAGGAGCACTTCAACGAGAACTACCTCGGGTCACGTAAGTTCCCGAACGCAACCTTCGAGGGTAGGATCATCGAAGCGGTGGACCTTTCGGTACCCGGGGAGCATGCGATCCGGGCCAAGGGGTGTTTCACCATCCATGGGGTCGAGACCGAACGGGTGATACCCTGCAAGATCGTGGTGACCGACCAAGGTGTGCGTGTTACTGCCGAGTTCGACGTCACCCTCGCGGATCATGGCATTCGCATACCCCGCGTTGTCCAGCACAAGCTCGCTGCCATTGCCAAGGTGAAGGTGGACGCCTTGTTCAAACCCTGAGCATTCGAGGTCCAATGCGGTATGCCATATTGCTTCCAGCCTTGTTGGGCGCTGCGGTCCTGCAGGCGCAATACCCCCTTGTACATCCCTTGGAGATCAGGCTTGGTCAGCAACGTCCTTCCATCATGTGCCTGGCCCAGGATGGGCAGGGCCTGCTGTGGGTAGGAACCGATATCGGACTCCTGCGCACTGATGGAGAGCGAACGACTGCCATCCTGCGCACTGAAGGCGATCCGGTCCTGGCTTTGGCTGCAGCCGAACGCGGTGTGGTGGCGGCGTTTTCCAGTGGTGTTGTCGTTGGCTGCACGGCCATGGGCTGCGACACCTTGCTTGCAGCAGCGGATCTCGAGGAATTCGCGGTACGCGCGATCGTTGTGTCGAGCGATCGTGGCATCTGGTTGGCCACACACGGTGCCGGCCTTTGGCATTTGGCCGATGGTGTGCTGGTGCAGTACGGCATTGCAGAAGGGTTGCCTGACTTGAACGTGAACGATGCATTGGCGATGGAGGATGGTTCGGTGGTGGTTGCCACGGACCAGGGTCTTGCCCACTTTACGGCCATGGGTGTACAGGAGGTCCACGGAGAAGCGCATGGAGCCCCGGACAACCTCGTGCTTTCGCTAGCCTTGAATGTGGACGGGTCCGTCCTGGCCGGCACGGATCGGTCGGGCGTGTTCAGTTGGAAGCCCGGTGTCGGAGCAATGGACGAACATGCCCCCGGGGAGGTCTGGCGCCATGGCCCGGTAGCCCAACTTCTTCAAGAGAAGGGACGGATCTGGACGGCCACTGCTGCTGGCGTGGTGATCCAGGACAATGGTCCCTTTGCGGGGTCGTACAAGAGATC
>CAYQMC010000156.1:1729-7385 GCA_964418285.1 uncultured Chryseobacterium sp. | reverse complement strand
ATGGATTGCTCCAGTTCGAACCGCTGGTGGAGCCCATCACCGTTGAATTGACCGGCTCCGGAACCATCTACTAAGTCTGTTCCCCCCACGCGATCGGCGGAATGAAAGGCATTGTGGAAGTGGAGCTGGCTTCCGGCTTCGCCGATCACAGTTCGGTGTGCCCTTCCGCCTTCTATCCAAACCCCGCTTCGAATGTGATCCAGCTGCGCGACCCACCTGCGGATGTCATGTATGTGAGCATTGTGGATGCCTGTGGCCGTGAAGCCACCAGAATTCAGGTTCTCGGTTCGGAACCGCTCCATGTGGGAGATCTGCCCACCGGACATTACATCGTCCGTGTCATGGACAAGGCCGGTGAGGAAACCCAGCGCCAGCAGCTCATTGTCGCACGCTGACCGCACGCATTGCGCTGTATGATCGAGCGAGCGGCTCCGCTCACGACCCCGCCGCCGCCAGCATCCCCTTCACCGTCTTCGGAGCACTGCCAATGAACACCTGATCACCGATCACGATCGTAGGGCGCTTCAGAAAGGTGTACTCTTCCAGGATGTACTTGCGGAAGTCCTTTTCCGAAAGCTTCATCTCGTTCAGCCCCATGCTGCGGTACTTCATGGCGATCTTGCTGAATAGCGCCTCGTAGCTGCCTGCGAGTTCCTTCAGCTCATCCAGTTGGGCTGCGGTGATGGGCTGCGTCTTGATCTCCTGCAATTCGAAGCGCTCGATGTTCTGGATCTGGCCGAGGATGCGCTGGCAGGTGCCGCAGTTGCTGAGGTGGTAGATCTTCATGGGATGGTATGCTGGTGAAGATGGTAGGAGTGGTGATGGAAGAGAAACCGTTCGCGAACTCCGCTTCTATCGACCTCGTTGTGAACGTCTCTCTCTTTGCTTGGTTCGCTTCCCCTTCCTGGGCTGCCCGGTCGCTATCTCCTTCCTCACCGTGATCGCGCTCGCCAGCAGCTCGTTCAGGGTCTCCACAGGCGCATCCTGCCTGGGATCAACGAGGAATATCTTCATGCGCTTCCGGTCCCCTTGCACCAATGCCGGGTGATCGATCAGGGCGCCATCCACGAAGCCGATGTAGGGCGTGCCGGTCGAAGTAGCGCACCACAGGTAGCAGAACATCTTTCCGGCAAGGTCGAAGAAGGGCATGCCATAGCGCCACTTCTCGTCCAGCTCCGGATGCTGCGCCTTGATGTGGCCGTGCAGCCAGATCAGTGTGCTGCGTGCCGGTTCCTGCTGCTTCTGGAAGTAGGTGTCGACGGCCGGGAAGTCCATCGTGCAAAGGAAGGTGGTGTCCAGGAATACATCCATGTTCCATCCGCACCGTAGTGTCGACCCAATGGGTCGACGCTACAGGTACGGACCTGATGTGTCGTGCATAGCCGACAGCCGATCGTGGTCTAGAACTCCGCACTCTTCGGCGTCCTCGGGAACGGGATCACATCCCGGATGTTCCCCATGCCCGTTACGAAGAGTACGAACCTCTCCAGGCCCAGCCCGAAACCCGCGTGCGGCACCGTACCAAAGCGCCGTGTGTCAAGGTACCACCATAGCTCTTCGGCGGGCACGCCCATCTCTTCCATGCGCGCCTCGAGCACATCCAAGCGTTCCTCGCGCTGGCTGCCACCGATGATCTCGCCGATGCCGGGGAAGAGCACGTCCATGGCGGCCACTGTCGTGCCTTTGTCGCTGTAGCCGAAATCGCCGGGCGCGTTGGTGCGCATGTAGAAGGCCTTGATCCGGGCGGGGTAGCCCGTGACGATCACGGGCTTCTTGAAATGCTTCTCCACGAGGTAGCGCTCGTGTTCGCTTTGCAGATCGATGCCCCATTCCACGGGGAATTGGAACTGCTTCTTCTGGTGCGGCTTGCTGCGCAGCAAGATCTCGATCGCGTCGCTGTAAGTGATGCGCTCAAAGGGGTTCTCCAGCACGAAGTTCAGGCGGTCGATCAGGCCCATCTCGGCACGTTGCGCTTGCGGCTTCGTTGCTTCTTCCTCCTTCAAGCGCGCATCGAGGAACTGCAGGTCGTCCATGCTGTTCTTCAGCACGCGGGCGATCAGGTGTTTGCACAAACCTTCGGCCAGGTCCATGTCGCCGTGCAGGTCCATGAAGGCGCACTCGGGCTCGATCATCCAGAACTCGGCGAGGTGGCGGGTGGTGTTGCTGTTCTCGGCCCGGAAGGTGGGGCCGAAGGTGTAGACCTTGCCCAAAGCCAGCGCAGCGAGTTCGGCCTGCAGCTGGCCACTGACCGTAAGACGGCTTTCTGCGCCAAAGAAGTCCTCTTTGAAGTCCACTTCACCGGCCTCGTTCAGCGGCGGGTTCTTCGCGTCCAAGGTGCTCACGCGGAACATCTCGCCCGCCCCTTCCGCATCACTCGCGGTGATGATCGGACTATGGAAGTAGTTGTAGCCGTTCTGGTCGAAGTACTCATGGATGCCGAAGCTGACCTGGTGGCGCATGCGGAACACCGCACTGTACGTATTCGTGCGGAAGCGCAAATGGGCGTTCTCGCGCAGGAACTCCAGGCTGTGTTTCTTCGGCTGGATGGGGTACTTCTCGCCATCGCTGTCGCCGAGCACTTCCACGGCTGACACCTGAAGTTCCACGCGTTGACCACTGCCCTTGCTCTCCACGATGGTGCCCGTGCACTGCACCGCCGCACTGGTGGTGAAGCGGGCGCGTGTTGCGGCATCCACCTGCTCCTGATCGATGACGCACTGCAGGTTGCGGATGGTGCTGCCGTCGTTCAGCGCGATGAAGCGGTCGTTGCGGAAGGTGCGCACCCAGCCGGCCACGGTTACCGTGGTGTTGGTGAGGGCGGTGTCGTCGAGGACGGTCTTGATGGAGGTCATGGATCAGAAGATCAGACGAGAATGCTTCGCTACGCTCGCAAGATCAGACAATGGGAATGCCTGCTTCCGAACGAACTGACCGCAAAGGAACGAAGGCGCGGGTTCACAGCATCGCTTTCAAGCGAGCCACTTTGCTGTGCCGCTCCAGATCGAAGGTGTTGCTGGTGGCATTGATGTGTTCCAGTAGGGCAAGGGCCTGTTGGACGTGGTGCGCGGACCGTTCCGGGTGCGTTCGCGCCCAGGCCATCAGCAGGTCGGCAAGCAGGTCGAGGTTGGCCTCGCTCGCTGCGGCATGGCCCGTAACGGTGGAAAGCAGTTCATCCTGCGGAAGGTCGATCAGCGATCCCTTCGAACGTCCAAAGGCCTCATCCAACGCTTGCGTGGCTTCGGCCTTGCTTATGCTGGCTTCTCCTGGGTCACCTTGTCCGAGCGCAGCGGATAACAGATGCCGCAGTACCATGCCGAGTTGCTCGATCTGGCGCGTAAGGTGGTCCTGGTAGGCCATGGGGCATCAGAGGTTGGGGTTGAAAGGTCGCGAGGGTGCGAGAGAGGAACCCTCTTGCACCCTCGCATCCTTCAACGCTTCAGCAGGAAAGAAACCCAAGGCTCGGGTCCTGCGGATCAAGGCAGCTGCTCCACCCGCGTGGCGGTAGGCACCACTCCGCCGATGTTGCTCAAAATGGGATCGCGGTCGTTGGCACCGCCGGTGTAGCGCACCGTGCCGTCCAGGTTCACATCCTCCTGGCGGTACTCGCCATTGAGCGTGTTGGTCGGTACCGTGCCGCCTATCGCTTGGAGTATCAGGTCGCGGTCGTTGCCATTACCGGTGTAGAGCAGGGTGTGGTCGAAGGTGACATCGCCGCTCCACAACGCGCGGGAGGAACCCACGGTCTTGCGGGCATCGGTACCGAAGGTTGCCGTGGCAGCCGACGTCAGGTCCACCGTTGCCGCACTGCCGCTCAACGCGACCCCATTGGCCGTCATGGCACCCAGGTGGTTGCGGTGGCGGATGGCCACGCGGTAGGTGCCGTTGGGCACAGCAATGCCGAGCGCGGAAGTGCCGTCCACGGCCACCACATCGCCATCACGCTGCACCAAGGCAGGCATGCTGGCCACGATGGTGGCAGGTGTGCTGTTGTCGCGGAGCTCCACGATCACCCAATCCACGATGGCATCGTTGCCTGTTGTGGTAAGCACATCCGCCGAAATGCTGCTGGCAACACTGCCAACGAAGCTGTAACCCAGTACCGTGTAAGGCTCGGTAAGCGGCACCAAGCCTTGGCTCCGCAGTGCATCGCCCATCAAGGTGCCGGCACCGTTCAACGGTCCTTCCAGGAAGACCTTGGGGCTGAGTTGCACCAGCGGTGTGTTCAAGGTGGGTATCAGGCACCAGCTGTTCAGCGTGCCTTGGTCCTGGGTGGCCACATCCTGCACGCTCAAGGTCCAGTCGCCCTCGAAGGCCTCCCCGTCGAAGGCGGACAAAGCGTTGTCCGGCACCACGAAGAGCTGGAGCATGGGGCAAACATCGCCAACGGCTTCGGCCGCAGCGTCATCGAATTCCACTTGGATATCGTCCGCATTGCCGCACTTGGCTGCAGCGATCAAGGGCACTACGGTGCCAGTGGGGCTCTCCAAGCCAATGCGTAGGTCGGCCACCCAGGTGTGGGTGATGTCCACGTAGACCTTCAGGTCGGTAAGGGTAGCTCCGCTTTGCGCAGGCACGGTGATCGTGTTGGTGACCGTGGTATTGTCGACGATGGCAGTGGGCGCTGTGCTGGTGAAGGTTGTACAGGCCTGGCCGGGATCCGTGCAGGTGGCGCCAATGCCAAGCAGGCTGATGTTGCAGCTTGGGAAGGCATCGTGCAGGAGCAACACCTTGGGCGATGTGCCCGAGGCGTAGGGTCCGAAAGGGCCGAAGTTGCCGGCGGCATTGGCGGTGCCCACGGTGCCCGCAGGCAGGGGGCCATTGCCATCGGGGTCTATCTGTATGGTGATGCTTCCGGCGCTGCCGATGGATGTGATGTCCACGTTCACCGTGAACTCAGTAAGGTCCTCGCAGGTGGCCGTAGCCGTGGCAATGGGTGGGAAACACTCCGGCACACCCAGGGAGAAGCGGAAGATGCGCGTGCTCCAGGCGATGTTGGTGTTGTACTTGGCCGTGCCCCAGAAATCACCAGTTACCGGGTCCACGTCCAGTGAGTTGTAGTCGCCGTATCGGTTGCTGCCATTGCGGCTGCTGCCGGCCACGATGCTGGTTTCGGCGAAGGTCATTTGGCCAAGGGGGTCCGATGCCAGGCGACCGGTGTAGCGGATGGACGGGAAGACCGAGCCGCTGGAGACGTTGTAGGCAAGGCCGATATCTCCCGCAGCGTTGATGGCGATGGCACCCATCCAACGGTTGGTGGCATCGGGCGAGTAGGTGCCCTGCTGGTGGATGGCCCAGGGCGAGGCCACGGCCGGGCGTCGCAGTTCGTACCAGCGTATGCCGTGGCGGTCGGTGTTGTTCACGTCGGTAACGTGGTTGCACGCAATGGTCTCGTGCGTACCGAAGTTGCGGTAGATGGCGCGGTTCATGATCACCTCACGCAGCGGATCCAAGCGCGTGGTGGTGCCGGGCTGGGGCACGCATGCGAAGGCCGTGTAGCCGCAGAGTTCGGTATCGAAGGGTTCGGTGGCAATGAGCGTTGGGCCGGCCAAAACTGAATTGGCAGGCGTTGTGAAGTCCACGGTCAAGGTCCATATCTCCAAACGATCGTTCGGCACGGCAGCGCTCCACGCATCATCGGCCATGCGCATGAACATGG
>CAYQMC010000156.1:0-1629 GCA_964418285.1 uncultured Chryseobacterium sp. | reverse complement strand
CGATCGTTCGGCACGGCAGCGCTCCACGCATCATCGGCCATGCGCATGAACATGGCGGGCGCATTGGCCGGGGGCGCAGCGCCACCATCATGCGTTATGGGCGTGGTGACCTGGAAACCGATGGTGGGGAAGCTCGGCACCGTGAAACGCTGGGCCGTGGCACTGAGGCCCTGCAACATGCGGTTGCGGTCAAGGGCATAGGTGGCCGGGGCGTTCTCGTTGGTGGTGATCATGTACATGCTGTTCCACACACCGTACTTGGGGTAATCGGGGAACGAAGGCGCTGTGAAGCTGTACGCGAACCAGGTCCCGGTGGGGTCCGGGGTCGAGCTCACAGCCACGATCATGCGGTTGCCACTGCTGGAGAATTCGCTCATCATCCAGCGATCGGCGATAGCATCGTACAGCACGATGGGGTCACCTGCACCACCGTAACTGGAGATACCCCCGATGGCGTTCACGAAGTTGTCCAGATAGACCTGCGCACCCAGGGCGTTGCCGCTCTTGTCGTAGATGCGGAAGTAGGATCCCGAAGAGCCGTTGATCATCTGGATCACGTGGTTCGGTCCAACGTCCAGGCAGGGGTCGGCCGGGTTCACATCCGTGTTGCCGATGCCGTCGATGGAGATGTCCAGATCACGATCGCTGGAACCTGTGCGCTGGCCTTCGCGCTTCTGCCATACCGGGTCGGCGCCCTGCGGCAGGGCCTTGGGATCCACGGCCTGGTGCAAGCGATCGGCCTTGTAGCCGGCCGGCCGGTTCTTGTCCACCAACAAACGTTTCGAATCGCGGATCATTGGATCTTCGAAGGTCCGGGTCGCATCCCAGTCGCGGTAGGCAACGGTCTCCCCGAAGAAGACCATCTGCTGCACTTCGGCATTGCGGAGTTGAACGTAGTCCTGGGCGTGGAGGGCCGTGGTTAGAAGAACGAAAGCGAGGGAAGCGTAGCGGATAAGCATTGTGTTCGGTACATCGCAGCGCGGGAGGTTTCCGCACCTGAGCTTGCAAAGGTGGTGGAAGTGGGGTATACCGCGCCAGAGCAAGATCGCGGTAAGCAAGGGATCCAATCGGACGATCAGGCAAGCCTGGTGCGATCCCCGAAAATGTGATAAACGGTGGAAACAATTACATGAGTGAAACGTTTCCATCGTATCGAATCGCATTACATTTGCCCCCCGAACGACATGGAGGACCGCGAACAACACATCCTTGCAGAAGCCGGCAAGGTCTTCATGCGCCTGGGTATCCGCAGCGTGAACATGGACGATATCGCCCAGCACCTGCGCATCAGCAAGAAGACCTTGTACCAGTACGTAAAGGACAAGAACGAGCTGGTGCAGCGCACCGTGAAGCAGATCGCCGACCATCACCGCACCTGCATCCTGGGTATCTGCGCCCAGGGCCACAACGCCATCGACGAGAGCTACGAGATCACCCGCTGGGTAGCCCAACAGGTGGGTCAGATGCACCCTTCCGTGCACTTCGACCTGCAGAAGTACCACCCCGAGGCCTGGGACCTGCTCGAAAGCACCGAGCGTGCCGACATCTACAGTTGCATCGCCGACAACCTGAAGAAAGGCGTGCAGGAAGGCCTCTACCGCGAGGACCTCGACATCGATATCATCGCCC
>CAYQMC010000155.1:0-7428 GCA_964418285.1 uncultured Chryseobacterium sp. | reverse complement strand
CATCCATTCACGCCATGCGCCGCGTCGCGCCAACGGGTCCATGCGCGCCGCTGCCTTGCGTTGTACAGCGTCCTTCTTGTCGCCATACATGCGGATGCGCGTGCTGGAGTTGCAGGTGTGGAAGTTGCCGATGATCACGTAACGTTCATCACCCTTTGCGTTGTGGATGCCGGTCACCGTGGTCCAGCCGCTGGTATCGTTCAACAGGCGCCCAAGCGGATTCTCGACATCGGCGCGCTCACGCAATGCGGCGGGTACACCTTTGCCTGAATGATCCACTGCGCTGAACTGCGCACCGATACGATCTGTGACGTAGCCGGAATGTTCCGATGGGCTGACGCGGAATGTTAGACGGTAGCGTCGTCCGTTCTCCAGCGGCGCTGCCAAAGGGAATTGGATGTACTCGCGCATCCCGCATTCGTTCGGCATATCGCTGGTGAGCACAAGGCCCGCATAGGCCGCGCCTTCCCATGCTTCCTGATGGCCGCTCCAATTGCCGGGTATGCCAAATGTTTCGCTGCACGCGGCGTAGAGGTCCGGTTCGCCCTGCGCGCCCTTCACCTTGCCGTCCACCTTCAAGCGCTTCACCGATGGACCGGTGGGGCAGCGCTTCATGCTCTCCAGGCCGCCGTTGAGGATCAACTCCTGCGCAGCCAGTGCAGAAGGACGTACGACCGCCAGTGCCATGAACAGGAAGGGAGCGAGCGGTAGCGTTGGTCGCATGGGCAGCGAAGGTCAACGATCCTTGCGGCATGCATGGTATCCCTGATGGAAGTCTTCGGTCTTATCCGGTTCTTTGTGCCATGCGCATACCTTTCTCGATACCGGCCCTGCTGGTTTTGGCCTTTTCCTCGTTCGTTGTCCAAGCCCAAGGACCTGTGGCCTACCGCCTTTTCGACGCGAAAGGCAAAGCTGCCAAGCACAGCACCTTCATGAAGTCGCTCGGCCAAGCCGATGTGATCCTCTTCGGCGAGCAGCACAACAGCGCCATCGCGCACTGGCTCCAACTGGTGGTCGCGCGCGAACTGGCCGCGAAGGGACCACTGGCCATGGGTGCCGAGATGATCGAGGCCGATGATCAGGCCACACTGGACCGCTATCTGCGCGGAGAGATCGACCAGGCCGCCTTCGATACGCTGGCACGCCTGTGGAAGAACCACAGCGACTATGCGCCGATGGTCGATCTGGCCAGGGAGAAAGGCCTGCGCTTCATCGCCACCAACGTGCCACGGCGCTACGCGAGCATGGTGTACAAGGGCGGATTTGAAGCGCTCGATACACTACCCGCTGCGGAGAAACAATGGATCGCGCCACTGCCCATCGCCTACGATGCTGATCTACCCGGCTACAAGGCCATGCTGGACATGGGCCACGGTCATGCCAGCCCCACCATGCCCATGGCGCAGGCGCTGAAGGATGCCACCATGGCGCATTTCATCCTGGAGAACTTCAAGCCCGGTACACGCTTCCTGCACTTCAACGGCACCTACCACTCGGACAATTACGAGGGCATCGGCTGGTACCTGAAGCAGGCGCGGCCGGAGCTGCGCATCGTGACGATCGCCACCACTACACAAGCTGATGCCGGCAAGCTCGACGCGGGGCATAAGGGCAAGGCGGACTTCATCCTGGTGGTGGATGAAACGGTGCCGGGGACGTATTGAGGTGGATGATGCCCGTGCCAAATACCTCCTGATCGATCCCATCGATCCCACGATCCACTGTGCAAACTTCCTTCGTTGTACACGGGGAGTTGGAAGCCTTCGCAAAGCCGCCATGGATACACGCATGATCCCTCGAAGCGAGCAGTGACGGAGCTTTTCCGCCATCGGCATCCCGAACGCCCCGTCGATCGGAGCTTGCGGCTGCGGTTGAAAACCGTGTGGGATCCTCGGCCATTCCGTGAAAGATGATCGTCACCGATCGACGTTGCTTCACAGTCCACTTTCGCCGCCCCAACGAACTTTACATAGCCGTCACATCATGTCCACCATCGCCGCAGCAAGCACCTCCGTTCAGCCCGCTATGAAGAGCACCCCCGATACCAAGAAGAAGACCTACACCCAGGAGGAGGTACTGAAGAACGCGCTGGACTACTTCAAGGGCGACGACCTGGCGGCCACCACCTGGCTGAACAAGTACGCACTGCGCGATGGCGATGGGCACCTGGTGGAAAGCGGACCGGCAGACATGCACCGCCGCATGGCGAAGGAGTTCGCGCGCATCGAAACGAAGTACACAGCGGTGCCAGCCGAGAAGCGTGCGTTGCTTTCCGCCTACGGACAAACCCGTGAGCGCCTGGACGAAGAGCGCATCTTCAAGCTCTTCGACGGTTTCCGCGATGTGGTACCCCAAGGCAGCGTGATGGCTTCGCTCGGTGATAAGTACCGCCTGGCCTCGCTCAGCAACTGCGTGGTGGTGCCTTCGCCGCTGGACAGCTACGGCGGCATCTTCCACAACGACCAGCAACTCGCACAACTGTTCAAGCGGCGCTGCGGCGTGGGCTTCGACCTCAGCACCCTGCGGCCCGAAGGCGCGGCCGTGAGCAATGCCGCGCGCACCAGCACCGGCGCTGTCAGCTTCATGGAGCGCTTCAGCAACACCACCCGCGAGGTGGCGCAGAAGGGCAGGAGGGGCGCGCTGATGCTCACCATGGACATCGCCCACCCCGATGTGGAGAAGTTCATCACCATCAAGCAGGACCTCAGCAAAGTGACAGGCGCCAACGTGAGCGTGCGCATCAGCGACGAGTTCCTACAGGCCGTGGAGGCTGATGCGGATTTCACCCTGCGCTGGCCGATAGACAGCAAGGAGCCGACAGTGACCAAGGTGGTGAAGGCCCGCGAGCTGTGGAACACGCTGATCGGCTGCGCGCACGCCACCGCCGAGCCGGGCGTGATCTTCTGGGACCGCCAGCACAAGTACAGCACCAGCAGTGTGTACCCCGGCTTCCGCAACGAGAGCACCAATCCTTGCAGCGAGATCGCCATGCAGGGCGGGGACAGCTGCCGCCTCATCGCGATCAATATGTACAGCTTCGTCAATGAGGCCTTCACACCCAAGGCTTGGTTCGATCACGAACGTTTCGCGGCCGTCACCTACGAGGCGCAGCGCCTGATGGACGACCTGGTGGACCTGGAGCTGGAGGCCGTGGACCGCATCCTCGCCAAGGTGGCCGGCGACCCCGAGCCCGACGAGCTGAAGCGTACCGAGCGCGAGACCTGGGAACTGCTGCGCGATACCGGCAGGAAAGGCCGTCGCACTGGGCTGGGCTTCACCGGTCTGGCCGATGCATTGGCGGGACTCAACCTGAAGTACGACAGCGAGTCCGCTGTGGAAGCCACCGAGGAGATCATGCGCACCAAGTGCCGCGCGGAGTTCGACAGCAGCATCGACATGGCCATCGAGCGCGGCGCCTTCGAGGGCTTCTCGCCTGCCGTGGAACGCACCAGCGAATTCACCGACATGCTGGAGCGCGAGCTGCCCGAGGTACACGACCGCATGATGCGCCACGGCCGTCGCAACATCAGCCTCAGCACCGTGGCGCCCACCGGCACGCTCAGCCTGCTTACGCGCACCAGCAGCGGCATCGAGCCGGTGTACATGCTGGGCTACACACGTCGCCGCAAGATCACGCACGCCGACCCCGGTTCGTTGACCGGGGCAAGCCCCCGGCCCACCTTCACCGACGACATGGGCGACCAGTGGGAGGAGTTCACCGTACACCACCCGCGTGTGCTGGACTGGATGAAAGCCACGGGCAAAGTGGACGCCGCCGAAAGCCCCTACGCCGGTGCCACCGCCAACGACATCGACTGGCACAAGCGCATCCGCATGCAGTCGGTGATCCAGAAGTACACCACGCACAGCATCAGCAGCACCATCAACCTGCCCGCCACCGCCACGGTGGAAGAGGTGGGCGGCATCTACCTGGAGGCCTGGCACCACGGGCTGAAGGGGATCACGGTGTATCGTGATGGCAGTAGAAGTGGGGTGCTGGTGGCCACCGAGGCAGCGTCGACCCTCCGGGTCGACCCTCCCCACCACACGCCGCGCCCCGAAACCCTCGAAGCCGACGTCCTACGTTTCAACAACGACACCGAGCCCTGGCTGGCCGTGGTGGGCCTGCTGGACGGCAAGCCCTACGAGATCTTCACCGGCAAGGCCAACGGCGGTTTCGAGCTGCCGCGCTGGGTCACCAAAGGCTGGGTGGTGAAGCGCCGCGATGAGGAACGCGCCACCAACCGCTACGACCTGGAGTACGCCGACGACGAAGGCTACCGCGTCACCGTGCAAGGCCTCAGCCGCACCTTCAACAAGGAGTTCTGGAACTACGCCATCCTCATCAGCGGCATGCTGCGCCAGGGCATGCCCCTGCCGCAGGTGGTGGACGTGGTGGCCAACCTCAACCTCTACGACGACACCCTCAACACCTGGAAGAACGGCGTGGTGCGTACCCTCTCCCGCTACATCCCCGACGGCACCGAAGCCAAAGGCCGCAAGTGCCAGGAGTGTGGCGATAAGGACGGGCTGTACTATGAGGAAGGCTGTTTGAAGTGTAAGAGTTGTGGGGGGACGAAGTGTGGGTAGGGGGTGCGGCGATCGTACAACTCGATGACATGTGCAATGTGGACGGGGAGCTGCAACTGCTGAAGTATCCGGCTGTCCGCAGCCGCACCCAATGAACTTTTCGGCCCCAGCGCCGTCCCGGGTGGTCAACGCGATGCCCGGTTAGGTTCCATTCACCAGGTTCCACGCCTTCATCGCGTTCCCCTGCCCTTTCCGCCGCTGAGACCATACAAGCCCCAGGAAGATCTGCGGAGGTCAAGAGCCATTGTTCCCTGTCCGATGGTCAACCTCAGTTCAGGTGTGCTGTCCGGGGGCTGTCGTTATCTCCTTTGGGCAGATGGTCCACTGGCGCGCGTGCTCCATTGGCTCGTGCCCGCAGGTTGACCGGGTGTCCCTCCAATGCATGGTACACCATCACCTGTGCTTGGAATGGCAGCATACTGGCGTAGTGCTCACGCGGGAAGCGCAGCATCATCTCGCAATGGTTGTTGTTGTTGTACTCCTGCGTCGCGAGGTATTCCATCCGGAAACGCTGCCGGTCATCGCGTGCCTTCCAGGAAAGGTCATAGCCCATGCGCTGGACGTCCTGCAGGATGAAGTTGTGCTCAAGGAGGATCTCTCGATCGATGCCTTCGTCGCGCAGCATTTCCAGTATCCCGGGCAGGTCTTCTTCCAGCTTTCGTGCCGCGCGGAAGCACGATGCAAGCAGTTGCTCCGCGACCTTGTCGCCCGTGGGTCCTGTGAACAGGACCTCTTCCGGTATCTCAATGAATTTCGGCAGATTTTGCTCGCCCTGCAATAGGCGGTAGGGGTGGGTGATCTCCACCAGCAACGAGTGCGGTTCCCGGATCAGGATGATCCCTTGGATCTCCTGCCCATCGCACTGGGTCCGGATGCTGGGGAAGCGGTCATCATGTTGGTCATTCATCGCATGGGTGATTTCGGTTGTATGGAGATGAACTAGGAAGATCGCTGGGTCTACGCTTCGTGCGGCCGTATCCGTCCAAAATGGATCGCCGAGGGTTTGACAGGCATTGTGGCCCAGGCGAGCCTGGTGCGTGCGGTCAGGTCCTCCAGGTCGACACTATCGGTGACCGATGAGCCGAGGAAGCCGAGGAGGTCCAAGGCATGCAACTCATCCGCTTGGAAGCGTTTGGCGCCGGCCAGTACCGGAATGGTGCGCGCGTAGCATTCGGCGATGTGCATGCAGGTCAGAAAGCCGTTCCCATGGAGGCGGAAGCGCTGATCCACCAGGAACTGGAAACGCAGCAGGTCGCCATCCAGCGCGATGAATTTCGTGCCAAAGCCCTCGATCATGCCCCAATGTTTCACGAAGTGCTCGGTGAACCAGGCGTCGATCATCGCCTTATCACACCGGTCGGGGAGCGGAACCGGTCGTATTGGTGTGATCTCGACTCCCACCTGCTTCCCTGTCGGCATGGTCCGCGGTGAGATCCCGTCCCACCAGTCCGGTGGGAAGGTGGTTATCATCACCCACTTGCCATCAGGCATCTTTACGCGCCGGTATGCAGGTCGCTTGGGCAACGTGATGGGTTCGCCGTGATGATCGCTGTGCTTGGCGCTGCCCGATGTGGTTTTGTGCGTTTCCTTGTCGTGTTGGTCATCCATGGTCTACTGGGATCTGGCTGTTGGTGATGCGTGGAGCGGGTACATCGCATCACGAGCACCGGTCTCCCGGTCCCTTGCGGCCATCCAGTATGTTGTCGTCGTCGACATGTTTTTGACCGGATGAGGTCCGCATCGTATTTCCACCGTGGCTGTCGAGGCTCGGTTGGAGGTGCCGCTTGCGCGGGACACTCGGGATGCTTGGCGCAAAGATGGAGAATTTCATGGCACAAACGGCCACGACCCTATAGCGTTTCCATCCATACATGGAAAGCGCCTCAACAGTGATACGTCATGCCGTGCCGACCTTGTAACGACCCTGGCTCCCACCAGCGTAATTCGCCATGGCTACATCCCCGACGGCACCGAAGCCAAAGGCCGCAAGTGCCCCGAGTGCGGCGATGCGGAAGGGCTGTACTACGAGGAAGGGTGTTTGAAGTGCAGGAGCTGCGGGGGGACGAAGTGCGGGTGATCCGGGCCCTTCACACCTCACACCTCTCAGAAAGGTTCGGTATGGGTGCGGAGTTGTGAAGCGCGAGAGGGATCGACCGCGGGTGAACCACCAATACCGCCCACACAAGGCGCTCGGCTACCGGCCACCAGCGCCCATCCGATCCTGCCCCTGGGCCCCTGGAGCCGCTGGTACTGATCTGCCCGAGAACAGGCCAAGCTTACAGGAGCGGATCAGGCATGCACCTTCACCACTACGAACGTGGCCCAGGTGATGGCGTTGCCGATGCCATGGATCAGGCAGGGGATAAGGATGTTCCTCGTACTGATCCTTACCCATGCGAAGAACAATCCCGAAAGGAGGAAAATGCCCATGAGCAAGAGCGCTACACCGAGGTGACCGCTCATGAGATTGTGGTACAAACGCACGCTGTGTATGGGGGCCAGCACGAAGCAGAGCGTGGAGAGGACCACCGCCCAGCGCATGCCCGCGCCCTGCGCAAGACCGGTGTAGATCAGCCCGCGGAAGGTGAGCTCCTGGCCCATGCCGATCAGCATGCCGGTGGCGAACCACAGCGGCACATGCCGCAGCAGGTCCTGATGGAGTATGGTGCCGATCTCCTCCCCTTGCTGCAAGCCGAAGAAGAGGGCCGAACCCAGCACGCCCGCCCACAGGTAGAGGCGCTGGTTCCTGCTCCATGCGGTGCCCAACAAGGTTTTCGAGTCCTTCCACCAGAAGAAGGGGAGCAGGGCCAGCAGCACAAAGGCCATTTCCACCAGCAC
>CAYQMC010000154.1:0-7449 GCA_964418285.1 uncultured Chryseobacterium sp. | reverse complement strand
CCCTTGTGGCCGGGCTCAAGATGATAGGGCCGACGGATATGCGCGTGAAAGCCCTGGGCTTCTCGCAAGGTGTGGCCACCGTATCGCGCTGGGCCTTGAAAGGACGAACGCCGCTCGACCGCCTGATCCTGTGGGCAGGCGGGCTGCCTCCTGAGCTGGACCAGCCCACCTTGAAGGCTTGGGAGAAATTGCACGTGGACCTCGTAATTGGTGATCAGGACGAATACGCCAAGCCCGGTGACCTGGCCGCCATGGACCGCCGCTTGGAGTTGGCGGGTGTGCCGCGGAAAAGCCATCGCTTCAGCGGCAAGCACAAGCTGGAGCCCGTGCTCCTGGAACGCTTGGTGAACGGGCGCTGATGATCACCACGTGGTGATCATGCCCTGATCCGTTGAAGTGGCCGACTCCATGTGGCGAGCGACACCTATCACACGAACCCAGGCGGATCGGGCGGAAGGACTACCGCTTCACGAATCGGGAGTACCCCAATGACGCCCCATCAGCTCCATGCAGGGAGATCATGTACGCCCCTTGTCCAAGGCCTTCCAAGTCCAGGATATGCTGGACATCATCGGAAGATATGCTCACTTGGTGCACCAAGCGTCCACTGGCGTCCGTGATACGCAGCGTAACTTCCTGCGTTAGCGCACTACCCACATGAAGAACGGCTTGATCACCGACCGGATTGGGGACGACCACAGGGTCAACCCGACCGAAGTTCGCGCTTACCACGTTCGATCTGCGGGATTCGCCTTCCTGCTCCACCAGGACCAGTCGGTAGAAGTTCATGCCGTGCAAAGGGGAGCCATCCACAAAGCGATAATCCGTTCTCGCGTTGCTTTCCCCCTGCGCCGCGACGGTCCCTGAGGGAAGGAATGTAGTTCCATCGGCACTGCGCTCCACGATGAAGTGATCCGTGCCACGCTCGCTATAGGTGGCCCAAACAAGATCCACAGAACGGGCGTTGGGAACGGCAGCCAACTCCCCAAGATCCATCGGAAGCACCACACAATCCAGCGTTGCGCCATTCTGGAGCGTCCAGTCCAACGTAAAGCCCGTACTGCTCTGGCTCCAGTTGCTGATGTACATGAGATAGACCTGACCACTGATGACCTGTATGCCAGGAACCCAGCCGCAGCGTTGAGGCGTGACCAGCGGGCAGAAGTCCGTCGTGGATGGAATACCATAGCTCGTAGCCGTACTTGCGAACTGAGGCGGCGAAAAGGTGGTATGGCCCATCCCCGTGGCATAACTACCCGTGCTGTTCGCGGTGGCCGGCCCACTTGAAGCTGCGCAACGGATGGGAGGACCGCTGGGCGGACAGGTCAAATTCGTTGAACTACCGGGCGGGTAGGGCCCCCAAACGGCCCAATCGTAATCATCCGGACCGAGGGGGTTGATGGAGAATCCCAGGTTCCCTGACGCACTCGGAGAGAACACATACCAAGTCCCCTGGTACTCGGTCACATCGAGACAGCCGGAATTCGCGGGGTTGATGTCGGCCACGCTGCCCGTGTTGGTGGTGTTGTTGCCTATGGACACATCGCTACAGATGGTCATTGCACCGATGCAATCCTCTATTGGTGCGGGTGGCGGAATACAGTCCACTGCCGCAGCATAAGCAATACCGCCGGCAGGGGCTGGACCGGAACTGTAGAGCGATCCGCCGCCGGACAATGTCAATGTGAAGCTGTTCTCGCCTTGCCAAGGCCCAGAAGCGTTATAGTCCAGCACCACCAGATCCCCGATGTCCACACCGAATATGATCTGGTTCGTGTATACCCCGACCGTGTAATACTGCGTGGTACCGCCATTGATGCTGACACCAACGCTGGAGGAGCCCCAACCGTCGCCGAAGCTATCCTGCAGCGTAAGGATGTAGACGCAATCACCGGCCGGGGGGGGCGGTGGATCCGTACAGGAGACCGGGGCTGCCCAGCCAGCTGCGGTGATGGAGCCATCCGAAGTGAACTCCAAGGTGATGCAGCCACTGGGGTCCGTACTGGTGAAGGAGCCTGGAAGGCTGGTACCACTGAAGGTGCCAATGACCGGTGATCCGACGCTGTTGCCGTTATGGATCGTGAGAATATCACAGCAGCCCTCCGTAGCGAACTGGGTGAAGTCCAAGGTGACCACATCGCCTGGATCCGATGGACAATAGGTCTCCGTAAGGTCCACTCCGTTGGAGTAGTTGCTTAGCGCGCCCCCCGGGTCGTACACCGTGGTACCACAAGCAGCGCCAGGGGGCAGTGGAGCGCTTATGGAGAATGTTCCGGGACACGGGCTTTGGGGACTGGGATAGGTGTCGAAGATGATCCAGTACTGCACGCCGGCGGCAAGGTCCAGAACAAGAGTCTGGGTACTGCCTGACCCACTGACGGACCCCACGCAAACGGTCCCCACCTGCGTTGGACAAGCGGAACTGTAGACCCAAATGGAGGTCCAGGTCTGACCTGCATATGTGATCGTGTGGCTTCCTGAAAGGGTCGGAGTCAGGGTGTGCAGCGCTTCGTTCCCACCCAGGTACAAAGTACTGGCAGTTCCACAGGCACCTTGGATGTTGGCTGCCGTGATCAGGTTGGACGTGTGGCAGCCGGCAGGCTGACCAGTTACGGGAAGCGAAGGAATATCGACCGCGGCACATTGGCCCCTCACACCAGCGGCAAGCAGCACAAGAAGACCGAACAGCAAGTGACGCAACATGCAATGCATATGGAATGGGAACCAGGGAGCACATTCCATGCGCTGCCCTTCCAAGACAGATAAATTAAGGAAATAATTCTCGACCGATCGATGCGCTCTGTCAACCATCACCGGCATCCATCGGGATCACATCCCGACCAAATGCCCGGAGCATGCATGTTCCCCAGATAAGGAAGACGTGCTGCGCAAGCCTTCCTTCCCTGGGGAGAAAGGGCGGACTACTGCTTCACGAACCGGGAGTACCCCAAAGGAGTACCATCCGCGCCATGCAAGGCGATCACATAGGTACCCTGTCCAAGTTCCTTGAGGTCCAGCACATACCGACCGCCGGAAATGCCATCCCTTTGGTGTACCGTTCTGCCGCTGGCATCGGAGATCCGCATGCTGGTATTCTCTGGTAGTTCTGTACCGACATGGAGCACAGCCTGCTCGGCCACCGGGTTGGGCACCACCACCGGGTCTCCGGCACCGAAGCGCGCAGTGACCACGTTCGACGTCTGCTGATCCCCCTCCATGTCCACCAGAGCCAATCGGTAGAAATTGATGCCCTGCACGGGCGCGCCGTCCATGAAGCGGTAATCGGTGCGGGTGAGGCTTTCACCCTGGGCCGGAACGGCATCCAAAGGCACGAAGGCTACGCCATCGGCACTGCGCTCCACGATGAAGTGGTCGGTGCCGCTCTCGCTGTAGGTACTCCACGCCAGTTCCACCATCTGGTCCAAGGGTGTTGCTTGCAATGCTCCGAATTCCACGGGCAGCAAGGTGCAATCCAAGGACGCGGTGCTGGCCGGGTTGAAATTGAGGTTGAACGCCAAGCCACTTTGGCTGAAGTTGCTGATGTACATGAGGTATACCTGGCCTTCGACCACGTCCATATACCGAACCCAGCGATCTCCTCCTGCCCCTTCCACAAGATCACCCGCAGTGAAATTCAAACCGGTATTGCCACTCGGAGCCGCGTAACTGCAACGCACGGGCGGCCCAACAGGGGGACAGACCGTAGCCGTTGTGCTGCCCTCCGGGAAAGGTCCCCACAAGGCGAAGTCATAATCATCCGTAGGATCCACCGGACTGATATCGAAGGCCAGCGTCCCAGTCGTCGAGGGCGAAAAATTGTACCATGTTCCCTGACGCTCCGTGGATGACAAGCAACCCGCCGTGAACGTATTCAGGTCCGCGACATTCCCGGTGTTGTTGGTGTTGTTGGAAATGCTCTGGTTGCTGCATACTGTGATACCGCCCAGGCAGTCCTCCACCGGGGAGGGTGGTGGAATACAATCCACCGCAGCGAAGTAAACGATCCCTGCCGCGGGTGGTGACCCTGAACTGAAGAGCATACCTCCCGAGGACAACGACAGTGTAAAACTGTTCTCCCCTTGGAAGCCACCGGAATTGTTGTAGGTCAGCGCCACAAGGTCACCGATGTCCACACCGATGAGGATCTGGTTCGTGAAAAGTCCTACGGTATAGAACTGCGTGGCACCGCCATTGATGCTCACACCAACATTGGACGTTCCCCAACCATCGCCGAAGCTGTCCTGCAACGTTAGCACGTACACACAATCACCCGATGGTGGAGGAGGGGGGGGATCACAAGAAACGATCGCCGACCACCCGGGATACGTCTCCGAACCGTCCGAAACGAACCCCAATGTGAGACATCCCGATGGGTGCGTGGACGTGATGGTCCCGGGGCCATTGGTACCCAGCCAAGTACCTAATTGAGGGTTTCCCGTACTTGGTCCATCGTAGATGTTCAGGAAATCGTAAGGACCGAACAAGCCACCGGGTTCCAGTTCAAAGCTGGTGAAGTCCAAGGTGACCACATCCCCCGGATCATCCGGGCAATAGGTGACGGTGTAATTCTGGTTATCGCCATAGTTGCCCCCCGGACCACCAGTGTCATAGACCACACTGCCGCACGTGGGCGGCGGAGGAGCAAGCGGCACACAGGTGATGGTGGCCACCCAACCCGGACGCGTGACCGAGATATCGGAGGTGAACCAGATGGTGAGGCATCCACTGGGGTCGGTGCTTGTGAAGCTACCTGGGTTGGTGGTGCCACTGAATAGACCAAACGAGGTGGAGCCGTTGGTGGGACCGTTGTGCACCGATAATTCATCCCAGCCCGCTTCTGTATCGAAGCTGGTGAAGGTGAGGACCACGGCCTGCCCTCCCACCGGGGGGCAATAGGTTACCGTATAATTCTCATTGTTGCCATAATCGCCACCCGCACCACCGGTGTCGTACACAGTGGTAGTCCCACACTGGGCACGGGCCATACCGGGCATTGCTACCAAGGCCAACCCAAGAGCGACCGAACCCAGTACTTGCCGACTATTCATGGCTTACAGGAGTTGCGCTGCGCAACGAACGGATGTAGCGCTGATGCGCCTCCGGGTGTTGCTCGGCCCATTGCTGTTTGGCAGCGGCATGCTGCTCTTCGTTCGGAAATTCCTCACCCGAGGGCGGCAAGGCACTGGCGCCATCGTCCAGCCCGGCATGCTCCAGCTTTCCCTGGGAAGTCACAAGCACGAATTCCCCTGCCCCATTCTGGGCCAGCGCCTCGATAACAGTTTGCACACTCGTCGGGACGGTCAACCTCACCTTCAAACGGTCCCGTTCAGCCGTAAGCCTGGCTTGCGGATCGAAGGAGAGCACGGTGGCATAGGCCATCTTCGGTTGCGCCACAGCGGTGCCATCCGCAGTACGAAGCATGAAAACCTGATCCTGCTGGGCTACAACAAACACCGCAGCGACCAGGAAGGAACAGAGTGTGGCAAGGATCCGCTTCATCTGTCTCGTGTCTAGTTATGCACCTTGTATCAAACCGGTCAAAACAAGCTCCAAGTTCATCCTATTCATAAGGACGCAGCCCACCGAGCCAGGTTGCCCGCATCGCAATATACAACTATCGACAAATCCGCAATGCGGCCTCGTCGGTCCTTCGACTCCGCTGGCGCAGGCGGGATCTCATGGAGAGGGTGGCCACCCGATGCAAAATGGGAACGACCAGCCCCGGCATTGCCGAAGCTGGTCGTTCCCATCTTGGACGTATGCTACTGCTTCACAAAACGGCCGATCTCCGACCGTGAGCCATCGGCCAATTGGAGCTGCACCAGGTAGCTCCCGGTTTCGAGGTCAGCGATGCGCAAGGGGAATGCGGTCATCCCCTCCTGCAGCTGGACCTTGCTCCGCTTGATCCTGCGCCCCGATCCATCCATGATCAGGACCTCCGTCGGTCCGGTCCAGGACCGATCGAATGCCACCACGATGCGTTCGTTCGCCGGATTGGGATGGACCATGAGCCTGGTGACGCTGCTGCGGTATTGGACGGAAACCACATCGGAAAAGCTGAACGTACCATCCCTGTCCACCTGCCGCAGCCTGTAGTAGGCCATGCCTTCCAAGGGGTCCTCGTCAAGCAAGGAATAGTCGATCCGCGAGACCGATACCCCGGCGGCCTGAATACTCCCAATGGATGAAAAGTGCATTCCATCGCTGGATCGCTCCACTTCGAAATGTGAAGTGTTGCGTTCGGTCTGGGTCAGCCAGGTGACAGCCACGTGATCTTCGTGGGCTTCGGCCCCGAAGGTGAGGAGTTCCACGGGTAGGACATTGCAATCCAAGGAACAGCCGTTGGTCAGGGTCCAGTCCAAGGTGAATGCCTGTCCGGTGACGTCGAAGTTGTCGACGTAGAGAATGTAGACCTCACCAGCGATGACATCGAGTGGAGCTGTAAATCCATTTACACCAGGACCGCTATCGGCCTCGCTTGCGTCGACATTTCCAGCTCGCAATCCTGTTCGAAAGGCGGATGATGCCGGAAACCCGGGTACTGCAGGTGGATACGCCCACGAGCACCGGACCGGGTTGGCTGCGGGTGGACATGCGAAAGCAGCCAACGGTCCCCACAGCGCAAAATCATAGTCGATGTTATCCGTAGGGACGATGGTGAATTCTATGGTGCCTGAAGAAGAAGGCGTGAATGTGTACCAGCTACCCTGCCTTTCGTTACCCAACAGACACCCTCGGTTCGCGCCCGAAAGATCTTGTGAACAGCCGAAATCCTGCGCATTGTTATTGATCTGCTGATCACCACAGATCAGGATGGATCCTTCGCAGTCCTCGAACCTCGGCGCATAGGTGGCCGGTTCCGAAATGCAGAGATCGAAGGTGCCACGCCCGCCTCCGTATCCCCAGACACGGAGCAGGTAGGTCTGCCCGACCGTAAGCGGGTCACAAGTACGATCGATGCGAGGCATCAGACCAGGACCATCATCGTCATCGCATTCCACACGCACCAAGCTTCCACAGGTGCCTGAGTACAATTGCATGACCGCATCGTTCAAGCTGCCTGCCGCTGCATCGATGACCACCTGGCCGGTGCCCGTTGGCGTAAAGCTGAACCACACATCCGAGGAGTTATTGCTATTGAACCCTCCTCCACAATTGGGTACCGGTGTCTCTTCGGAGAAGGTCGCACGGTCGTTGGTGAAGGTCTGGATGAAGCAATTCTCCAGCACCGGAAGGACCGTTGGGCTGGAGCACTCGTCGTTCGCCAAAGCAGGACGGATGCAGATGCTTCCGTTCATGGCGTCGTTCGTATTGTGCCGCTGGATGCGGATCATGTAGTTGGTGCCCGGAGTGGTGGCGATGTTGACCTCGGTGTTCCGGCCATTGGCACCTCCGTTGCTGCAGGCCACCAAGTTCAGGCTTCCGCAGGCACCACTGAACACGTGCATT
>CAYQMC010000153.1:0-7497 GCA_964418285.1 uncultured Chryseobacterium sp. | reverse complement strand
ATCCGGGGTGCCACAGCCCATGGTAGCCAGCAACAAGATGAGCAGGTATGGCCGCATTGGCAGCGAACTTACGGCCGAACGCTTTCTGCAACGGTCACCAGTTTCGGGCAGTCGTAGAGCGACGATGGAGCCACGATCGGTTCGTTCCACGGAGGATCCTCACCATAACGCTCCTGCAGGGTCTTGCGCACAACAGGGTGTTCCAGCGCGAATTCGCGGAGCAGCTGCGCTGGGCAGAGTTGGATCCCCGCACCTTCAGCGTAGATCTTCCAGATGAGTTCCGAACAATAGATGCGCTCATCATTCCAAAGAAAGAGTGTGTCGTAAGGCTTTCCCATCAAACGTTCTCCCACACGGCGCATGCCTTCGCGCGCACTGGCGTCAAGCTTGCCGTGCTTCGGATCCGATCGCTTCACGCTGTATCGGCCACCTTCACCTTGCTTGATCCACTCTTCCAAAGCGATCACACGCACCGGTCCAATGGCTTCGAGCACCAGCCATGCTTCATTCTCCCGCAACAGTAGGCCAACGTGGGTCCAGGGTGACCCGGTGGCCAAGGCGATCGCCTCACTTTGACCGCTACGGGAGCTTTGGAAGATGATGTCACCTTCCTGCAGATCCTTCGGAAGCGAATGCCCCTGCTGGGCGGAGGAGCAGAGTCCGATGAGTATTGCTCCCGAGGCAAGTGCCCAGCATATCAAAGGCTTGGTCAGCATGTACGGTGAACGCGAGTGGACCGACTTAGCGTGTGAAAGCCATGCTCCAATTGGCCACATTGCCCCGATCGTCCTTGACCTCCAACTTGAACTCCTTTGCTCCCGGCTCCTTGCTATGGGTGTCGAATATGTGGGTCAGGGTGTTGGTCTTGGGCTCGTATTCCAGTAGTGCCCATTGGCCGTTGATACTGCCCGTGTAGGTGCCGATGCCCGAAAGATCGTCCGTGATCCTGATGCTGAAGCTGCTGCGGCCCCGCATGTCGGCACGCAGGTCCACGTTGGCGATGACCGGTTTCACGGTATCGGCCATTACAGTATAGGTTCCGAAGGCGCGCACTTGGGCATTCATGCTGCCATTGGCCCAGGTGCCGCCCACGGCCGATGGCTTGCCGGCCTTATCGATGCTCACGATCAAGGCTTTGGAGCGCAAGGTTTCTGGAAGTCCTTCCACCGCGATGGATAGCTCTGATGGGCTGTGGATCGGCGTTGCCATGTCGTGCAGCATGTGGAATGGGCTGTATGTTTTGTTGGTCGCCGGCTTGCGTGCATAGCTCACGTGGACATCGTCGTACAAGGCACCCACGGGCAGGCTCAGGCGCACGCCTTCTTCGGCGAGTGTGTTGGCCGCATCGTAGCGGAAGAGACTGCCCTCCAGGGCCGGACGTGGCCAGGTGGCGGCCTCTTCGGCCGTGGCGCCGTGGAGCAGGAAGCTGAGCTGGGAAACATTGCCCCGCCCGTCGGTGACCACGAAACGGACGTGGTGATCGCGCCCCGGCTCCAACGCGACACGGCCTTGGGCGGGCTCCTTGCCGTAGATCCGAAGCTTGTTGTTCGGTAGCTTGAAACAACGGTGGTAGTCCATGTTGGCCGTCTTTACCAGCTCGTATTCCATGTGGGCGTTGCAGTAGCGGTTCTTGTCGAAGTCCACCTCGTCGAAGCGGGTGCTGAACACGGGTATGCTATCCACGTAAAGGGCGATGCTGCGAACGCCGAAGCGGAATCCGCTTTTGTCGTACCGGTCGAAGGTGTGCAGGGAAAGCCCCACAGTGCCGAAGGCACTGGGTGCCTCGCCAGGCTTCAGGCCATAGCGTCCGGCCCCGCCCTGTGCCGCGAAGCCAAGTGCCTTGGCCGGGTAGGGGGCCACCAGCGAGCTGTCGGTAAGGGCATGGAAACGCACCCCAACGAGCTCGGGCGGAGTATTGTCGGCGGCGAGGAAGCCGAAGGTCTCGGGGTCCAAAGCACGTTGGTCACCGCTCCGGCGGATCTCGAAATGTAGGTGCGGGCCACCGCTGCCACCGGTATTGCCGCTCAATGCGATCACTTCACCCTGCTTCACAGGTACCGCGCCTTTCTCAGGGTACACATCGATGCTGAAGTCCTTGGCGCGATACTGGGCGGCCAGGCAGGCTTCGTACACGGGGCCTATCAATTGTTGCAGATGGCCGTATACCGAGGTATGGCCATCGCCGTGGTCGATGTACACTGCTTTACCGTACCCCCATGGGCTGATCTTGATCCGCGAAACCCAACCGTCGGCAATGGCCTTCACCGGAACGCCTTCACGCCCTTGCGTGCGCATGTCCAGCCCGGAGTGGAAATGGTTGCTGCGAGGCTCCATGAAGTTCCCTGAAAGGTCCAAGGGGATGTCCATCGGGTTGATGAAACGGCGAACGGAAGCACTGTCTTGGGCGTAGTGAAATGATGGTATAAAGCCTATGAATATCAGTGCTTTTAATCTCATTGTCGAGGATCTGGTTCAATTTGTTCTTGCGGTCATTGGCCGAGGTATGTCCAAGACTGCAAGCTATTTCCATGCCTTGCCTGGTGGGCATGGAGTCGCTCCGTAGCATCAACACACTGACGTTCAAACAAAACGGTGCGTGGGAAGCGTACCCCGCATATCTTTGACGTCGGACCACGATCGTGCTCCCATTTTCGACCCATGAACACCTTAGTGGAACGGCTGCAAGCCGCCAAAGAACAGTTGTCCCGGTTCTCCCGGGCGCATGCTGATCTTCGGCAGCGTGCCCATTCACTGGAAAGCCAAGTGCAGGACCATCGCCGGATGGCCGACATGCTCAAGGCCCGGGTGGCTGAGTTGGAACGGGAGAACGAGGTCCTCCGGTCAACGAAGGCTGCGGAAAGCAGACTTGGTGACCCAGGAACGAAGGAAAAGATCGACGAATTGGTGAACGAGATCGATCGCTGTCTGGCGCTCATCAGCGCATGACGGTGGCACGAACGACCATGGAAGAACGCTCGATCAGGATAGAACTCGCAGGCCGCGCATACCCGCTTACCATACAGGGAAGCGAAGAAGAGAATGTGCGCAAGGCCGTCGTAGAGATCAATGAAAGCATGGCACGCCTGAAGGCCAACTATCCGTTGACCGACAAACAGGACCTGCTGGCAATGGCCGCATTGGAGGTTACGGTGCGGGCGCTGAACCGCACCGCCCAGCGCGATGAGACCGAAGCCGACGCAGCCTTGGGCGCCATAGAACGCATGCTCCACGATCTAGAGGTCTGATCCGCTCCCCCTTCGATCCCGGGGCTTGAATGCCGGAGGTCGCTCGTGGTCCACTTAACCAAATAAGTGGACACATGGACATCATAAGTATCGTGATCGGACTCCTTGCCGGCCTTGTCGGCGGAGGAGGCATTGTATTCGTCGTGCTCAGCAGCGTGATGAAGAAACGCCGCGACGGCATCCTGAAGGAGGCCGAGGCGGAAGGAGAGGCCCTCAAGAAGGAGAAGATCCTTCAGGCCAAAGAGAAGTTCCTGCAAATGAAGGAACAGCATGAAAAAGACGTTCGTGATCGTGAGCGCAACGTGGCCCAGGCCCAGGAGAAGGCCAAGCAACGTGAATCGCAGCTCAGCAGGCAGCAGCAGGACCTGGCCAACAAGGAGAAGCAAGTCGACCGCCTGACCGGTGAATTGGAGCAGAAGATCCAGGGGCTGGACCGCCGTCGTGAAGAGACCGAGAAGATGCACGCCAAGCAGGTGAACCTCTTGGAGAATATCAGCGGTTTGAATGCCGAGGATGCCAAGAAGCAATTGGTGGAGAGCCTCAAGGACGAGGCACGCACCAAAGCCATGGCCCACATCAAGGAAGTGCAGGATGAGGCTGCCCTCACTGCGAACAAGGAAGCCAAACGCATCGTGATCCAGACCATCCAACGGGTGGCCACCGAGCATGCGGTGGAGAACGCTGTAAGCGTGTTCCACATCGAGAACGACGATGTGAAAGGAAGGATCATCGGCCGTGAAGGGCGGAACATCCGCACCTTGGAAGAGATGACCGGGGTGGAGATCGTGGTGGACGACACCCCGGGCGCCATCATCCTCAGTTGCTTTGATGCCGTTCGCCGTGAGGTGGCCCGCCTGGCCCTGCACCAACTGGTGAAGGACGGTCGCATCCACCCGGCCCGTATCGAGGAAGTGGTGGCCAAGACCAAGAAACACCTGGAAGAGGAGATCATGGAGGTGGGCAAGCGCACCTGCATCGATCTGGGCATCCACGGCCTGCACAACGAGCTTATTCGTATGGTGGGCCGCATGAAGTACCGCAGTTCCTACGGGCAGAACCTGTTGCAGCACAGTCGCGAGACGGCCAACCTCGCCGCCATCATGGCTGCAGAGCTGGGACTGAACCCCAAGGTGGCCAAACGCGCCGGCCTCCTCCACGATATCGGGAAGGTGCCGGACGAGGATCCTGAATTGCCGCACGCCATCCTGGGTATGAAACTCGCCGAGAAGTATGGCGAGAAGCCCGATGTCTGCAATGCCATCGGTGCCCACCACGACGAGATCGAGATGACCACACTGCTCTCGCCCATCGTGCAGGCCTGCGATGCCATCAGCGGTGCCCGCCCGGGTGCCCGCCGCGAAGCCACCGAAGCCTACATCCAGCGCCTGAAGGACTTGGAAAGCCTGGCCATGAGCTACGGCGGCGTTACCAAGGCTTTCGCCATACAGGCCGGCCGCGAACTGCGCGTGATGGTGGAAAGCGAGAAGATGACCGACATGCAGAGCGACGAGCTCAGCATGCAGATCGCCGATCGCATCATGAACGAAATGACCTATCCGGGCCAGGTGAAGATCACCGTGATCCGCGAACGCCGGTCGGTGGCAGTAGCCAAGTAGGGGCCGGTCATGACCGACCCGCTTGGCGACGCCACGACGGAACCGTTCTGACCAGGATACAACACAACACGCACAGGGGCGGTCCGCGAACAGCGACCGCCCCTTTCCTTTGTACCATGCCCAAGGCGCCCGGTCCAACACTGAACGACATCTTCCAATGGGAGGTGCGCAGCTGGTCGCGGGCCATGCCCCTGTGGCGGGAGCATATCCTGCCGGACCGTCCCCTGCGTGCCTTGGGCATCGGGGAGCGGGAGGGAGGCCTTAGCCTGTGGCTGGCGTCACAAGGCATCGATGTGGTCTGTACCGACCTGAACCCATTCCCGGAGAACACCACGATCTTGCACAGCCGACACGCTGTTCAGGACCGCATCACCTACGCCCAGGCGGATACCACAGCTTTGCCGTTTCCGGACGGAAGCTTTGATATCGTCTTCTTCAAGAGCGTGATCGGTGCGCTCGGCACCCGGGAGAAGCAGGCAATGGCTATCCGCGAGATGCATCGTGTGCTGAGGCCCGCATCGGTGGAACGCCCGGGTGGCGTACTGCTCTTCGCCGAGAACCTCCACGGCAGCGCCCTCCACCGCTGGTTACGCAGGCGTTTCGTTGCCTGGGAAAACTACTGGCGCTACCTCGACCCCAGCGATGACCGTGGTATCTTCTCGCCCTTCGCCAAGGTGGAGGACAGTACAACGGGCTTTATCGCCAACCTGGGCCGCAGCGAAGGCCAGCGCGATCTGCTGGCCCGTTTCGATGCGCTGCTGGCACCCATGGTTCCCCGGCGTATGCGTACCATCTGGTACGGCGTTGCGCTGAAAGGTTGATCGTGGATAATTGCGGCATTTTCCGAAGCGTGCTCGGAAGGAGCCCGCTACTTTTGGCCGCGTCCTGCCGAACACCTCCTTCAGCCCACCCTTCATGTCCCAAAGCCCATTGTCCTTGATCCTCGTTACCGGCGGAGCGGGCTTCATTGGAAGTCATGTATGCGAGACCCTGTTGGCACAAGGCCATGCGGTCCGTTGCATGGACAATTTCGCCACGAGCAAGCGCGGGAACATCGCGTCCTTCCTGGCGCGACCAGACTTCGAACTGTTCGAGGGTGATATCCGGTCCACCGAGGACTGCGAGCGGGCCATGGATGGTGTGTCTGCCGTTGTACATCTGGCCGCCTTGGGTTCCGTGCCCCGTTCCATCGCCGACCCGCTGGCCACCCACGCGGCCAACCTGACGGGTATGTTGCAGGTGCTGGACGCTGCTCGAGTGGCGGGGGTCAAGCGTTTTGTATACGCCAGCAGTTCCAGTGTGTATGGCGATAGCAAGGAACTGCCCAAGCATGAGGAACGCGTCGGTCTGCCCCTTTCGCCCTATGCCATCACAAAGGCGGCCAACGAGACCTATGCACGCTTGTATGCCTCTCTGTATGGCATGGAGACCATCGGCTTGCGCTTCTTCAACGTGTTCGGCGAACGCCAGGACCCCGAAGGCCCCTATGCAGCGGCCATCCCCAAGTTCATCCGCGCCTTCCTTCGCCACGAACGGCCCCAGTTGCACGGCGACGGCCTCCAATCACGCGACTTCACCTACGTGGCGAACGCCGTTCAAGCAGTGACCGCTGCGCTCGGCAGTTCCAACACACGGGTTTACGGAGAGGTATTCAATGTGGCGTTCGGTGCCCGCACCACCCTGGTCGAACTGGTGGATGTGCTGCGCAACGAGCTGGCACGGATCGATCCAGCGGTGGCCCAAGTACAGGTGGACCACGTCGCCGCCCGTCAAGGCGATGTGCGCGACTCCCTGGCGGATATCGGCAAGGCCCGCGAATTGCTCGGATTCGAACCCATGATCGACCTTCAGGCCGGCTTGGAACGCGCCGTGCCTTGGTATGCCGAGCATTGGCGCTGAGCCAGCGAACGCCTCGGCATCCATCTGCTGCCTGCGGGCGTAGGCGTGTGAAGTGGACGCCGAAACCCCTTACTTAGCATGCCCTTCCTCCTTCCATGGACTTCCACGAATGGATCGTACTCGCCGTAACGGCAATAGCCGTTGTGCTCTTCGTCTCGGAGAAGCTCACGGTGGACTTCATCGGCTTGCTGATGATCCTGGCTTTGGTGCTCTCCGGCGTCCTTACGCCCAGTGAAGGACTGGCAGGGTTCAGCGATGCCGCGACGCTCACGGTGGCCTTCATGTTCGTACTCAGCGCTTCACTGCTTCGTACCGGGGCGGTCAGCACCTTGGGGCCCAAGCTTTCGAGGCACTTCCGAGATACGCCCATCAAGGGAATGGTGCTTTTCATGCTGGCAGTAGGCATCCTTTCGGCCTTCATCAACAACACGCCAGTGGTGGCACTTCTGATCCCTGTGGTGGTACAGATGAGCCATGCCTCCGGCCTCGCACCGAGCAAACTCCTGATCCCGCTCAGCTACGCATCGATCGTAGGCGGAACCACGCTCCTGATCGGCACCAGCACCAACTTCGTGGTAAGCGGGGTCATGGACGAAAGCGGCCTCGGACCCCTGACCATGTTCCAACAGACCCCGCTGGGCATCGTGTTCCTCATCACGGGCGTGCTGTACATGGCCTTCATCGGCCGGCATCTTCTGCCCGATACCCGCGGTAAGGAGGACCAGAGCGATCGTTTC
>CAYQMC010000152.1:0-7527 GCA_964418285.1 uncultured Chryseobacterium sp. | reverse complement strand
CTTCTTGGTCAACGGCTGGCCGTTGTTCTTCAAGGTAACGTAGTACACTCCAGCAGCCCAATCGTTGGTGTTGATGGTGTGCTGGTAGGAACCGGCACCCTGTACACCGAAACTATGCTCGTTCACCAATTGACCGTTGGTGTTGTGGATCACCAATTCCATGCGACCATCCTTCACAACGTCATACCCCATCAGCGTGGTGCCGTTGGAGATATTGCCATTGATGAAGCTCATGCGCATGTTGTTCAGCGAGCCAGGCTCGTTGATTCCAACACTACTGTTATCGAGCAGGGCGAAGATGCAGAAGTCCACGTTCAGCGCATCGCTCCATGCAGCACGCATGGTGAACCAACGGTTGTCATCCCATTGCTCCCACGAGAACTCGGGGAACTCGGTGACATCGGTACCCGTAGCCAGAAGGCCGAGCGAATCGCTGGCACCCAAGGAAGACATGTTGAAGCCGAGTGCGAACTGCTCGCTCACAAAGGTCGGGTTGTCGAACAGGACTTCCGTGTAGCCGAGGTTATCGGCATCTCCCGTATCGACCTGTGCGAGCGTGAAATCCTTGCTCGCCAGAATGGTACCCGGAGCGCCGGTCGTGATGGGACCGATGGTGTTGGTACCGGCACCGTTCATGGCGTACAGGTTCGCTCTAACAATGCTGGCGTCATCTCCGGCCTTGGCATAGAACCAGAACAATACCCCTTCCACCACCGTGGTAGGTGCGTCGAGCAGGAGGAACTGCTGGGCCTTGGTGATATCGCCGTAACCATTGCTACCAACGATGTACCCACATGGGAAGGTGTTGGGATCCGTACCGCAAAGCGCCCCCCACTGGGTAAGCTGCGTATTCGGGTCATTCGCCCAGCTACCAGGAGCCAGAGTATCGGTAACAGCACGCGACGCATCCATGGCGCGCTCACCAAGGGCGATCGTGCCGGTCTGGATGCCAGTGCGCTGCTGTGCGTTGGCAGTAAGAGCGCCCAAAGCAAGAGCGCCAAAGAGTAGGATGTGTTTCATGTCGTAGGGGTTAAGCGTGAATGTCCTAAGAGGCACAAAGGTAAGCATCACAATTCCAAAGCCTCCACGCAACAGGTGCATTCCATGTACACAACCCTGTCGGAATCTTGGGGGGCTACTGGAGCGAAGGGTCAACTGATCGTTCTACTCCTGTCTGACGGAAGAAAGGCCTGGAATGCAACCGCCAAGACCACCACGATGGCCGGTGCCAGCAGGTTGTACCACAGGAAGGCCAGCTGGATGTCCGAAAAGTGCACCACCAGGATCACCGCCTGTGCGATAAGCGCCGCCACGAAAACAGCCGTGCCCTGCACCCACTTCAGGAAGAAGGCCACCAGAAAGATGCCCAGAATGGTGCCGTAGAACAGCGAGCCGAGGATGTTCACCGCCTGGATCAGGTTGTCGAAGAGCGAGAAGATTGCCGCGAAGGCAAGCGCCATCACCCCGAAAAGCACCGTGGCCCACTTGGTGGCGATAACCTGCTCGTGGTCCGTGCGTTCCTTTCGCACCACGTCCACAGTGCTTGTGGTGGCCAGGGCGCTCAACTCCGCTGCGGTGCTGCTCATCCCCGCACTGAAGATCATGGCCAGCAGCAGGCCGATCACACCGATCGGCAAGTGGTCCATGATGAAAGTGATGAAGATGTAGTCCTTGTCGTTGGTCTCGCGGTCGGGGAAGGCCTCGGCGATCTGTTCCTTGTATTGGGTGCGAAGGGTCGCGTCGCGGGCGAGGGCTTGTTGAAGATCCGATATTGGTTGTTCGTCGTTCATGCCGGAGCCGGTGCGATGGGCTTCCACCCAAGCGTTTGCGGCGACAGTGATGGCGGTGGCGTTGAAATTGTGTTCTTGCTGGAGATCCGTAGGTCGACCCGGTGGGTCGACGGTACGGGAGTAAGGGTGGAGATCGGTGTTGGATTCCACCGCTACCACATTCGCGCTATTCCAATGCACCGGCGCCTGGTTGAAGAGGTAGAACACGAACACCAGCACGCCCGTGAGCAGGATGAAGAACTGCATGGGGATCTTCAGCAGGCCGTTCATCCAGAGGCCGGTGCGTGCCTGCTGCATGCTTTGCCCGCTGAGGTAACGCTGAACCTGGCTTTGGTCGGTGCCGAAGTAGGAGAGTTGCAGGAAGAAGCCGCCGATCAGTCCACTCCAGAGCGTGTAGCGGTCGCTGGGGTCCCACGAGGTGTCGATGATCTCCATCTTCCCCAGGTCCTTGGCCAGCGCCAGGCTTTCACCGAAGGAGATCGTATCGCCGAGGTAATGCACCACCAATCCGAAGGCGGTGAATATTCCCAGGAACATCACGGCCATCTGCTGTTTCTGGGTGACGCCCACGGCACGCGCACCGCCGGTGGTCACGTAAATGATCACCAGCACACCGATGAACACGCAGGTCCAGCTCAGCGGCCAGTGCAGCACCTTGCTCAGGATGATGCTGGGCGCGTAGATGGTGATGCCCGCCGCCAGGCTGCGCTGCAACAGGAACAGTCCCGCAGTGAGTAGCCGCGCTCGTCCATCGAAGCGCCGACCGATGAACTCGTAGGCCGTGTACACCTTCCACTTGTAGTACAGCGGGATGAACACCGCGCCGATCACCAGCATCGCCAGCGGCAAGCCGAAGTAGAACTGCACGAAGCCCATGCCGTCGAGAAAGCCTTGTCCCGGCGTACTGAGGAAGGTGATCGCACTGGCTTGCGTGGCCATCACACTAAGCCCCACGCCCCACCAGCGGTTGTCGCTTCCGCCGCGCAGGTAGCTGTCGCTGGTGGCACCCACGCGCGTTTTCCACACGCCGTAGGCGACGATGAAGCCGAGGGTGGCCAGCAGTATTGTCCAGTCAATGGGATGCATGCCGGGTTGGAATGGAGAATTTTGAATGTAAAATGTAGAATGATCAATGATCGTTACCTACAAACCTCAACGGTTAACCGAGACAGGCGGTTCCTAATTCTCCATTCTAAATTCTCCATTCTTCATTTTTTCTCCTTATTCCGTTCCGCGGTCTTCACACTTGCCGCGAAAATGGCCACAAGCTCTACGCACTCGTTCAGCAACCATGCATTCTCTTCTTTATCGCCGTCCATCAGCTTCGCCCGGAACTGGACACGCAGGTTATTCCGTGATTCCCGCAGTTCTTTCAACGCCATCCGCATCTTGTGAATGAAGTCGGCCTGTGACTCCGCGCCTTGGACCTCGCCGTAGTGCAATGCGGGTGCTGTTCCACTGCGCAGCAACTGACGCCCCATGTGTCTCCCCGCTTCATCCTTCGGCATCCGGTTCACATACACCAACACCGCCGCGCTAAAGCTCACACAGCGCTCATCAAGGTCATACTTCCGTTCCATGCGCCAGCAGTTCTGCATTCTTCATTCTCCATTCTTCATTCCCGCCTCGGGCTAATGAGATTCGCCCAAAGCCGATACGCCCCCGGCACTCCCGCCGGCAACTGTCTGAAAAAGCTGATCCCCGTATAGATGAACCGTCCTTTGCCATGATCGGCCACGATCAACGCGCCGTTCAGCGGGTCTTCGCCGGGATCGTTCCACGCGATCAGCGGGGTGTAGTTGGTGCCGAAGTCGCTGGCGAAGTAGAGGCCGCGTTCCTGCACCCAGCCTTCGAAGTCGGCGGCGGTGATGGTGTTCGGTGTGTTCAGCAGCGGGTGTTTGGGATCGAGGAAGGTGGGCGGAGCTTCCTCCACCGTGACACGCCCACGGCTGATGCTGAACGGCTGCGGGCCCAGCGTGGCGGGATCGATCTGGAAATCGCTGGCGCCGGAGAAGAAGCGCGGCGTGGTGTTGTACTGCACGAGCAGCGTGCCGCCTTCCTCCACGTAGCGCAGCAGCAGCGGGTGCAGTTCCTTCATGCCTTTGGTGGCATTGTAGGCGCGGATGCCGGTGACGATGGCGTCGTACTTCCGCAGCTCTTCCAACTTGGCCGATGAGGGTTCGATGAATTCGACGGCCACGCCTAATTGTTCCATGGCTTTTGGCACATCATCGCCAGCGCCTTTCACGTAGCCCACGCGATTGGCGGTGGTGGTCACATGCAGCGGCACCAGCTTCACCTCGGCGGGCGTGTAGTACACCTGCGGCATGATGTGCGGGTAGTCGATCTCGTGCAGCGTACGGTCGGCTTTGCCCTTGGGGCCAACGAACTCGAATTTCACTGGACCACCTTTCGCGTTGCCCATGGGCATCAATTGGAAGGTGAAGGACTGCCGTTCGTTGCGCTTGGCGATGTTCACCAGCTTCAGATCCTTCGTAGTGGCCCAGCCTTCGGGCAGTTTCACGTTCAGTTGACCGGTAAGGTCGTCGGTAAGCGCTTCCACCTCCACGGTGATGTTCTGTGGACCTACCCGACCTATGAGGATCTCTGTTCCGGGGATCACCGAGGCCACGGGTACGGCGTAGGCCGGACTGGTCCGCTCGCCTTCCACCCGGTCCACCCACTTGTACAGGGGAGGCATCTCCGCGACCACGACCGTTCCTGCAATGTCCAGCGGAAGGAAGGCATGCTGCTGCAATACAGGCAGACCGATCAGTTCGGATGGGATGTCGAAAAGGGCGCCGTGGGGGCGCTCGAGCCAGAAGGGGGCTTCCATGGGTACTCCTCCGAGAGGTCGGACCGTGCTGCTCTGCCCGGCGTTCTGCTTGAGCAACTGGTCGTTCCAAGAGGGAACCGTCACGGATGTCTCCGATCGGTTCACCACAACCACTTCGGCACCTTCGGACCCATCAGTGATGTAGGCTGCGGGGAACAGGTATTCCGCAGTGAGCCCGATGCAGGCACGCAAGAGGTCGTTCACCCGGCGGACCGCCCATTCCAGCTGCCAGTCACCGTTGGTGTTCAACCGGTCGAACTCCGCCCGAAGCTCGGTGATCAGCGGAATGGAGGCGGCGGGTCGTTCCGGCGCGTAGGACTCGATCAGTGCGCTCAATTTCGCTGCGGTCCGCTCCGCTCCCTTCACCCGCCCCCATGTCATATCGATCCCCTCGAAGATGTCCTCCGTCTTGGGTCGGTCGCCCTTCACCAGCTTCAGGTACTCCAGCTGCTCCCCCCTCGTCTCCGCCGCGCCAAAGCCCTGGCTCTTGTGCATGCTGCGGCTGCGCCCGGCGATCTCCGTGTAGCTCAGGCCCAGCAACGGGTCGTATCCGCCCACATCCACGCTGAACCAGTCGGGGTCGCTCTTGGCGATGTCGGCCAGGTCCTTCTTCCACCAGGTGCTTCCGTTGAAGAAGAGGCGGCGCGGCTGCCATACCTCGAGCCCTTGTTCCAGTTGCTCCGGAAAGGCCTTGGGGTCACCGGCCAGGTCGAAGGCTTCCGCAGCGAGGATCGCGCTGGCCTCGTGGTGGCCGTGTCCGGCTTCGCGCGTAGGCGGGAAACGCGTGATGATCACATCGGGCCTGAACATGCGGATCACGCGCACCACATCGCTGAGTACCTCGTGCTTGCCCCACTTCTCAAAGCTCTCAGCGGCGGTCTTGCTGTAGCCGAAGTCCACCGCACGGGTGAAGAACTGCTCGCCGCCATCGATGCGCCGCGCTTCCATCAACTCCTGTGTGCGGATGATCCCGAGTGCATCGCCGAGTTCCGGACCGATGAGGTTCTGGCCGCCGTCGCCGCGCGTGAGGCTGAGGTTGCCGGTGCGCACCTTCTTGCCGTTGGCCAGCCAAGTGATCAGGCGGGTGTTCTCGTCATCGGGATGCGCCACGATGTACAGCACGCTCCCCAGCACGTTGAGCTTCTGCATGCGGTGCAGGATCTCGGCGGCGTGGGGTTGGGCGGGAGGGCGTTGGGCAGAAAGCTGAAAGTTGAAAGAGGAAAAAAGAAATAGGGCTACCGCGATGGAGCGCAGTGCCCGGGAGAGGCGGTGGTGCATGGGGCCAAGGTAGGAAGGGCTGAAGAGCTGCAGGCCTTGGGCTGCGGGCTTCGGGCTGCTCAACTCTTCGCTTCTACTTCTCCGATACCGGCATGTTCATCACATTCCGCCAGCGGAAATAGATGCAGATGAGCAGCCCGAAGCCCGTGGCACAAAGCCATATAGCACCTCCAAGACGATCGGTTCACCTGGCGGACACACCGGTCCGAGTACGCGCTATCCTCCTCCCAAGGTGATGGTGAAGCCGTTCACTGTAACGGTCACTTGGTTATCGCAGCCGTTCCCGAAATCGATGGGACGTGTGGACAAACCCTGTGGAGTAATGTTCTGCACGCCGCTCATTATCCAAGGGCACCCTATCTCCACGCGCAAGGGTGTTGTAATGGACACGGTGAAAGCAAGGCCGTTGCGGTTCACGCCACTACCGCCGCCGGTGATCAAGTACACATCGTCGAAGGGTGTGATGGTGCCTTCGCCATCGATCCAGGTACGCGTGCGCTGATAGCTATGGGTGCTGGTCCAACTGCCATCAGGTGCAGTCAGCGTTCCGTTCACGTCCACGGTGAAGTAGGTGTCTTCATCGGCATTCGGACCGGCATTGGTCACCACCTTGGTACCCTGCACCAAATGGTCGTTCACATGGTAATCCTGAGGTGTGATCGTGATCACGGTGCCCGCTTCGCCATAAGGTCCGGTGAAGGTGGCAAAGAGGCGACCACGACGGCTCAGGCCATCAGCGCCCATGCAGTTCTCCGTGCCGAAATCGATGAGCAGGGTGGCGGGCTGGGCGTCGAGGTCGAGCGTAACGCCAACAGCGCAGGGGACACTACCGTCCTTCAGGGCAAGCTCGCTTTGTTTCAACGCATCATTGAAATAGAACTCGGCTCGGATGTTGTCCAGACCGGAAGTGTAGTCTCGATCGATCGGTGTGGGGCTGGTCTCTTTGCGGCAGGCGACCAGGGCAAGTGCCATCACCGGAAATAGGAAGTAGGTGGAGCGCATGGTTCGTAGGTTGATGGGCCTATGACGCAACAGCAATGCCAAGGTTCGATCGCAGGCAACAATGGTCGACGGTCAAACTCGCTCCAGCACCACGAAGCTGAACCCGTGCGCATGCCGCTCATCAGGTGCATGATACACCCGGCTCACCTCCATCCAATCGGCAGCATCAATGAGGGGGAAGTGCGTGTCGCCACTGATGTCGGCATGCACCAGCGTGAGGTAGAGGCGCTGCACCACATGCTTCGCGAACGCTTCCTTGTAGATCTGCCCTCCGCCGATGATGAACGCTTCTTCCTCGCCAGCGTTGGCAGCATGTTCCAAGGCTTCTTCCAAAGAGCCCAGGACGATCGCGCCCGGTGCTTCGTAGTCCGCATTGCGTGTCACCACGATGTTCACACGGTCCTTCAACGGGCGGTACTTGTCGGGGATGCTTTCGTAGTTCTTGCGGCCGGTGATCACGTGGTGGCCCCGCGTTGTGCGCATGAAGTACTTCAGATCATCGGGCAGGTGCCAGGGCAGGTCGCCATTGATGCCAATGGTGCCGTTGTCCGCTACGGCGGCGATGGCGCTGACGATCATACGCTGACGCTGGCGTTGAGGTGCGGATGCGGGTCGTAGTCC
>CAYQMC010000151.1:1099-7575 GCA_964418285.1 uncultured Chryseobacterium sp. | reverse complement strand
CCACGGGGCAAGGGTGGGGGTGGTGTGCATGGTCTAGCGCCAGCCGGCGGCCTCGAAGACCTTGATGGCAGCGGCATTGTTGCGACCCAGGGCGGCCATGTTCAGCGTGTCGGCCTCAAAGGTGCCGAAACCGAGCAGTGTGGGTGACCAGGCTACGCCAGGTTTCACAGGGTACTCGTAGTTGCCTTCGGAGAAGAGCGCCTGCGCTTCGGTCTCGCTGAGGAATTCGAGGAGAGCGATGGCTGCTTCGAGGTGCGGGGCATGGCGGGCCACACCACCGCCGCTCACGTTCACATGCACACCGTGCGTGCCCATGGTCGGGAAGGCCACGGCGATGCGTTCGCGGGCGGCCTGGTGCGCCGGGTCGGTGCTGTTCATGAGCTTGCCGATGTAGTAGGAGTTGGCAATGGCCACATCGCCGATGCCTTCGGCCAGGGCCAGCAGCTGGTCGGTATCGCCGCCCTTGGGTTCGCGGGCCATGTTGGCCACGACGCCGGTAGCCCAGGCTTCGGCCTTTTCTGCTCCATCGTGCGCGATCATGGCGGCCACGAGGCTTTGGTTGTAAACGTTCTCCGAACTACGTACCAGCACTTTGCCCTTCCACCGCGGCGCCGTCAGGTCATCCCAGGTGCCCAGTGTGGCAGGGTCCACGCGGTCCTTGCGGTAGGCCAGCACCCGTGCACGCTTGGTGAGCGCGTACCACTGCCCTTCGGGATCGCGCAACCAGGAAGGGATCGCGGCTTCGAGCTTGGCGCTCTTCACCGACTGCAACAAGCCCCTTGCGCTTGCCAGCCCCAGGCGTCCGGCATCGGCCGTGATGAGCACATCGCAGGGACTGCGGTTCCCTTCGGCCTCCAGCCGGGCCATCAGTTCATCGTCGCCGGCCTGCACCACACGTACTGCGATCCCGGTCTTCGCGGTAAAGGCTTCGAAGAGCGCTTTGTCCGAGTCGTAATGGCGGTGCGTGTAGACATTCACCTCCTTCGGCTGTTCGGTCTTTTCGGGTCCATCCGAAGCACAACCAACAAGGAGTACGGGCAGTAAAGCGAGGAGCAGGCGCATGGTCTGTGTGAATGGGACGCAAACGTAGCGTTAAGACCAAGGTCCTGCCATACCGTGATCAGGGTATTCGGGGAGCCTGTCGGCGTTGGCTCCGGTGTTGGAAATGGGAAGCCCGGCAGCGACACCCTTTTGGGTCGTTCGTTCATTTCTACATCGAACCCTCGAGGGACTGCGCGCGTACACGCACGTGTCATGCTGCGCATCATCCATCCCCTTACCAGCCTCGGGCTGCTGCTATTCCTGGTTTCGCCGCCCTTCTTCATCGTAGGTATACCGCAAGTGGGCCTGCTGTTGTTGCTGCTTGCCTATGTCTGCGCTGCCCTGGAGTTCAAGACATACACCAGCGACTTCCAATTCGTGATGCTCCTGGTGTGCTCCCCCTCCATCGGCATTGCGGTGGACCTGCTCCACAACAGCTGGCCCATGCTCACTGTTGCCTTGTTCGTGGCGGGGTTCGCCACCATTGCACGACAGAAGTACATGCAGCGTTTCACCTATGTGAACCTGTTGTGGTTGGATACCGGACTGGCCTTGTTGGCCGCCGGGATCTATATGGGTACTGTATTGGGCACATCCTTTTCCTGGGATCTCTGGCTCATGCCCGTGCTGCCGATATCGGTCGGGGTAGGCCTTACCATGAGCTACGTGCAGGATGGCTACTTCATTCGCCGCACGGTACGGGGTGGTTACCAGGTGCAGGAAGGGCAGCAGGCCCCGGAGCTTGAACTGCCTGATGAGAATGGCGCGCTTGTGCGTTTATCGGACTACCGGGGCAAGCACCCGGTGCTGCTGATCTTCGTGCGCGGCGATTGGTGCCCCGGCTGCCACATGATGCTGCGCACCTACGAACGCCACCGCCACGTTTTCCAAGCCAAGGGCGTGCATGTGCTGGGCATCGGTCCGGATGACATCAGCGTGAACAAGGATATGGTGGAACGCATCGGCGTGGGTTTCCGCATGCTGAGCGACGACAGGCAGGAGGTATCGCGCCGCTACGGTGTGGTGTACAACAACCCCGCGTTGGAAATGGCGGTGGATTATGCCAAGGGAATTCCGCTGCCGGCTTCGTTCCTGGTCGATGTGGACGGCACCGTACGCTACGTGTCGCGCCCCGAGCGGGTGGGCGAATTCCTCAACCCCGAGCTCATCTTCTCCACCTTGAAAGCCCTGCCCAACGGCACTGTGGCATGGACCTCCTGACCATCCTCGTCCTCACAGCGGTGCCTGTGCTGCTCCTGGGTGCTTCGGTGGGCCTGTCCATGGCGTACAACAAACTGAACGCCCAGCGCAAGTTGGCCGAACGCGATCGCGAGAGCTACCTGGGAGTGTTGGAGAGCAGTAACGATGCCTTGTTCGTGATCAACTTCGTGAACGGTGCGATCCACCAAGCCAATGCGCAGGCTGCCAAGCTGTTGGGTTCTACGCCCGAAGAGCTGGCCACACGCACCATTTTCCAGTTGCATCCGCCCACATTCCTCCATAGGAGCGCGGACCGTATCGCTGATGCTTGGGAGCAACAGGGGGCGATCTACGAGGACATACCATTGGTGCATGCGAATGGAACGGTGATCCCCGTCGAAAGCAGCGTGAAAGTGAGCAGCTACCGTGGCCGTCCAGCGGTGATCCTGTTCGCGCGAGACATCCGGGAGCGCCTCGCACTACAAGGCGAGGTGGAAGCGCAACAAGCCGTCGTGCGCGAGCAGAACCGCGAACTTGTCGCCGGCATCCGCTACGCGCAACGCATCCAACGGGCAGTGCTGCCCGATGCCGAACGCTTGCAGGACCATTTTCCGGATTCCTTCATCCTCTTTCGCCCGCGCGACATCGTGAGTGGTGATCTGTACTGGTTCGGTGAGCGTGACGGGCGTGTGGTGGTGGCCGCTGCGGGTTGCACGGGACATGGTGTTCCCGGCGCCTTGCTGAGCCTGATCGGTGCATCGCTGTTCCAGGAAATGGTGATGGAGAAGGGGCATCTTGATCCGGCCACGGTGCTCGATGGTGCGCGTGATGGCATGATCGCGGCTTTGGGCCGAAACGATGAAAGCGATCAACGCGATGGCATGAACGTGGGTTTGGTCAGCATCGACCGCGCTGCTTCAACATTGGCGTATGCAGGTGCCTACGGTCCGCTCTACCTCATTCGCAACGGCGAACTGTTGGAGTACAAGGGCGACCGCATGCCGATCGGTCTGCACGCCGGTGACATCAAGCCCTTCCAGCGCTTTTATATTTCCTTGGAACCAGGCGACCGCATCTACCTCTTCAGCGACGGCATGCCCGACCAGTTCGGCGGTCCCAATGGCAAGAAACTCCGCACTGCCGGGCTGAAGCGTTGGCTCGTGGAGTCCGCGGATATGTCGATGGACGAGCAGCATCAAGCCCTCAGCGACCACTTCCGGATGTGGAAAGGGGAGGAGGAGCAGGTGGATGATGTGCTGGTGATCGGGATAGCGATCTAAGTCGCAACGCAGAGGAGAGAGGTGCGGAGGACGCAGAGGCTATCCCGGAATGCGGGATCCTCAGGGACCGGGCATGAAGAAATTTTCTGCGAACTCCGCATCCTCCACGTCTCTGCGTTGATCCAGCCAATGGTCTATGCGCTCGCAGTGATCATACCTTCCCCATCCTTCGGGCTGCACCACTTCCAGTCCGCATCCCTGCGCAGCCAGGTCATCTGGCGTTTTGCGTAGTTGCGCGTGTGCTGCTTGATCAAGGCGATCGCTTCGTCCAGTGATAGCGCGCCGTCGAAGTGCATGAAGAGCTCACGGTAGCCCACCGTGCGCAAGGCATTGCGTTCGCGGAAGGGCAGGAGGGAGCGGGCTTCTTCCACAAGTCCTGCGGCCACCATGTTGTCCACCCGCGTGTCGATGCGTTCATAGAGCTCGGTGCGCGGCAGGTCCATGGCGATACGCACGATACGCATATCGCTGCGGTCCTGTAGCGAGTTGCGCTGCTCGCTGTATGGCTTGCCGGTAAGCAGGCACACCTCCAAGGCGCGCAACACGCGGTGCGGATTCTGCTTGTCGATGCGCTCCCAGGTGGCGGGGTCGTGCTGCTTCAACTCCCCGACAAGAGCTGCAAGACCTTCATGCTCGATCCGCCGCTGCAGCCGTTCGCGTAGCCGCACATCCGTTACCGGCAAGGGGTCCAAACCCTTGAGCAGCGCATCGATGTACAGGCCGCTTCCGCCCACGAGCACAGCGCGACCCTGCCTGGCGAGTAGTTCTTGCAGGACCGGTTCAGCAGCACGCGCGAAGGCTCCTGCGCTCCAGGTCTCTTCCAGTTCGAGATGACCGAGGAAGTGGTGCTTTACGCCAGCCAGTTCGGCTTCCGCCGGTCGCGCTGTTCCGATGCGCATGGCATGGTAGAACTGCCGTGAATCGGCACTGATGACCTCCGTGCCATAGCGTTGCGCAAGCGCCACGGCAGCGGTCGTCTTGCCCGATGCCGTTGGGCCGCCGATCACAATAAGCGTTGGTCGGGACATGATCGCGGATCGTTGTTCGCTGTTCGAGGCTTCAGATCGGTCCGCTAAGGAAGCACTTCGCAACCAGCGATCCATTGGCGCGATCATCGACCAAGGAACTAGACCTCGAATGGGCACTACTGGAGCGTTCGTAATACCCGGATAGGTCGGTGCAACGCTCCGAACGACGACCTACCGATACTCCTCTCCCAGGTCATCGATGCTCCCGTGGCTGCCGAACTCGTCGTCATCATCACCGTACCCGTCCTCATCGTCGTCATCGTAGCCGTGCGTTTCGGGTCCGCTTGCGTATGGGTCCTCTTCATCGAGTATGCCCTCGGCCATGTCCATCTCCTTGCTATGCTCGTCCGGTGCGGTGCCCATGCTCATGGCCACTCGCGGGTATTGCACGCCTGGCAGGGGATCCGTGGCGCCGATCAGTTCCACCATGAACACCCACAGATGAAGGAAATCATAGACGTAGAGAAAGCGCTGTTTCGTGCTTCGGATGTGATCGCTGATGTGTACCTCGTCCATCAAGGACGGTGCTGCATCGCCATCCAAGCCGAAACCGAGGTCGGCTAGTGGGATCTCCGGTCCTTTGCCCCATTCCTCGTCGCTCACATAGAAGCAGGCCATTTCCTGCCCGATGAAGGCGAAGGCATCCTTGATCGTGGTGTGCAGGTCCAGGAAACTCTGCTCGGAACCGATCTCGATGTCGCGGAAAGCTTCGCTGGGGTGGTCGATCAGGACACGGAAACGGTAGATGCGCATGTCGGACAGGCATCCTGCCTGTCCACGTTTCGTGGGGCCTTGGCTGCCGGGAGCGCGAAATTACACGTTCGGTCCGAGAGCGGGTGCTGGTAAGAGCAACCACCCCTCGTCAATTTACGCCTTGGCTGGCGGCACCTCCATTCCCTGGGCGATCTGTAATCCGATCTTGAGACCCTCCTCGATCATCACCGGCCACGCTGCTGCGCGTTCGTTGGGGATCCTGCCGTCCAGGATGGCATCCTTGATCACCGTCTTGATGTCGCCGATGTGCTTGCAAGGCGGAATGTTGAAGGCGCGCATGATGTCCTCGCCGGTGATGGGCGGTTGGAAATTGCGAACGCGGTCCTTCTCCTCCACCTCCTTCAACTTCTGCATCAGCAGGTCATAGTTGCGCAGGTAGCGCTCCTTCTTCTTCTCGTTCTTGCTGGTGATGTCGGCCCTGCAAAGGATCATCAGCGCATCGATATCGTCACCGGCGTCGAAGAGCAGACGCCGCACCGCACTATCCGTGACCTGCTCCTTGGTGAGCGATATTGGTCGCAGGTGCAGGGCCACGAGCTTCTGCACCAACTTCATCTTCTCGTCGAGGGGCAGTTTCAGCCGGCGGAAGATCTTGGGCACCATGCGGGCGCCCTTGTCCTCGTGGCCGTGAAAGGTCCAGCCAGCGCCAGGCACGAAACGTTTGGTGGCAGGCTTCGCGATATCATGCAATACTGCACCCCAGCGCAGCCATAGGTCATTGCTCTCGGCGCACACATTGTCCAGCACCTGCAGGGTGTGGTGGAAGTTGTCCTTGTGCCCGATGCCGAACTTCTCCTCGGCCCCTTGCAGTTCAACGAACTCCGGAAAGAACTCCTGCAACAGGCCGCTTTGCAACAGCAGGTTGAAGCCGACGCTGGGTTTATCCGTGGCGATGATCTTGTTGAGTTCGGTGTGTATGCGTTCCGCGCTGATGATCTCCAGACGGCGGGCATTGCGCTGGATGGCCTCGAAGGTGGGCGGATCGATGGTGAAGCCCAACTGGTTGGCAAAGCGCACCGCGCGCAACATGCGCAGTGGATCATCGCTGAAGGTGATGTCCGGGTCGAGCGGCGTGCGGATCAGGCCACGGTCCAGGTCGAGGATGCCGCCAAAGGGGTCCACCAGTGCACCAAGACTTCCGGAATTGAGCGAG
>CAYQMC010000151.1:0-1089 GCA_964418285.1 uncultured Chryseobacterium sp. | reverse complement strand
GAGATGGCCAGGGCGTTGATCGTGAAGTCGCGCCGTTCCTGATCGTCCTTGATGGTGCCGGGTTCCACCTCCGGTTTTCGGCTGTTGCGGCTGTAGCTCTCCTTGCGCGCACCCACGAACTCCACCTGGATCTGTCCCCCCGAGGGATCCGAGGGATCGCCCAGCATGAACATGGCGGTGCCGAAATTCTTGAACACGTGGACATGTCCTGCCTTAAGTCGGTCGGCAACGGCTTTCGCAAATGCGATCCCATCGCCTTCCACGACAATATCGATGTCCTTGCACGGTCTGCCGATGAGCGTGTCCCGGACGAATCCACCGATGATGAAGGCCGGAATGTCTTGCGCCTTGGCCTCTGCTGCCATGGCCGCGAACATCGGATCATCTACCACGCCTTCCAGCCGGTCTGGGTCCACGGAATAGGAGGAGGTGCGCATCTGGGAACGGTCAAGCTAGCAACGTGGTGCAGCCGGATAGCGGGCCGCAAAAGTAACCCGCAGTGGGTGCCGGGGTATGAACGGTCGGTACGGAAGGAGTGGAGCGGACACCGAACGGTCAACGCATGGCCGGTCGTAGGGTATGCCGTGTACGTCCATGGAGGATCATGTCGCGGATGCATCACATTGTTGGCGTACGGTTCGAGCGTATCGCTCGTACATCTATATTTGCCGCCCGGTTCGTCCGGGAATGTTCTTGAATACCCACGGAGAGGTGGGTGAGTGGCTGAAACCAGCAGTTTGCTAAACTGCCGTACTGGGTCAACTGGTACCGGGGGTTCGAATCCCCCCCTCTCCGCCGATGGAAAGCCGACCGCCGAAGGGTGGTCGGCTTTTTCCTTTCCCCGGATCGCCGAGCTCGCTCGAGCGATCCGGGGAAAGGAAAAGCCCGAAGCGCAAAGCGACCCCAGGGTTTCCATCGAAGCCTCCCCCCAAATGGATAGCCCGTCCCCGGCTGGACGCTGAACCTGGACGAGCGATGCTTGAGGTCAATAAAAAAAGGCCAACCTTTCGGTCGACCTTTTTACTCGTCGGGGCGGCCAGATTCGAACTGACGACCTCCTGCTCCCAAAGCAGGCGCGATACCGGGCTA
>CAYQMC010000150.1:0-7644 GCA_964418285.1 uncultured Chryseobacterium sp. | reverse complement strand
CACTTCTACCAAGGGCAGCAGGGGAGCGGGGTTGAAGAAGTGCAGGCCCACCATGCGCTCGGGGTGCTTCAGCTTACCGGCGATGGCCGTGACGGATAGGGAAGAGGTGTTGGTGGCAAGGATGGCGTCCGTTGCCACGATCCCTTCCAACTCAGCGAACAGCTTCTGCTTGACGCCGAGGTCCTCGATGATCGCTTCGATAACCAGCCCGCTGCCCGCGAGTTCCTTCAGGTCGCTGGCCGGAGTGATGCGGCTATGGATGCCATCGGCCTGCTCGGCCGTGAACTTGCCCTTCTCCACCAGCTTGTCCAGCGTCTTCCGCAGATCGACCAAGGCCTTGTCCACGGCTTCGCGGCGGGTATCGTACAGCACCACGTTGTGTCCCGCCTGCGCGGCCACTTGAGCAATGCCGCTGCCCATCGTCCCTGCGCCGATCACGGCGACTTTCATCGAGGTATCCATGGCGCGAAGATCGGGGTGGGGGCGGGAACCTGTTGCGGCACGTACGCAAGTCGACCCAAAGGGTCGACGGTACAGTGCCGCAACACGGAGTTATTCCCCCCTGTAAACCGGCTTCCGCTTCTCCAAGAACGCCTTCACCCCCTCGTTGTAATCATAACTGCGACCGGCGAGGCTCTGCAGTTCATTCTCCACGTCCAACTGCCCGTCTATGTTGTTGTCCAGCCCGCGGTTCAGGGCCTCCTTGGTGAGGGCGATGGCTTTGGTGGGCATGGTGGCCAGCTTCTTCGCGAGGGTGCTGGCTTCGTTCATCAGTTCGGCATCGGGCACGGCCTTCCAGATCATGCCTTGGGCCTCGGCTTCATTGGCGCTCACTTTCGGGGCCAAGATCATCTGCCCGAAGGCGCGCTGCATGCCCACCAAGCGCGGTAGGGTGAATGTGCCGCCGCTATCCGGGATCAGGCCGATGTTGATGAAACTCTGGATGAAGTTGGCGCTCTCGGCTGCCAGGGTGAGGTCGCAGGCGTAGGCGATGTTGGCCCCGGCACCGGCCGCCACGCCGTTCACCGCGCACACCACCGGCTTGGGCAGGTTGCGGATGCGCCGCACGATGGGGTTGTACTGCGTGGTGATGATCTCCTCGATCTTGGTGCCCGGCGCAATGGCCTCGGCCAGGTCCTGACCCGCACAGAAGGCACGGCCCTCGCCGGTGAGCAGCACGGCCCTTACGTTCGCATCGTCCTTGGCCTTGTCCAGTGCATCAATGGTTTCCAGCGCCATCTCGCGGTCGAAGCTGTTCAGCTTGTCCGGACGGTTCAACGTGATAGTAGCGACGCCGTCGGCGATGGTGAAAAGGATCTTGGTGTAGGGCATGGGGGTAAAGATCTGCTATAACGCCATGATCAGGTCTACACAAAGATCAGGGAGTTCGAACCAACCGGATAGTGTCCAAGGAGCAACAGCGATGGCTTTTTACATGCTGAGTGACATATCCCTCAGCCATGATAGCCAAGTGAATTGGAGGACAACGAACACCGCCAGATAGGTCCGAATATTCGAACTCGCCAGTAGTCCCCGTTCGCTTAATGGATGCTGGCTTATAGTCTCGAGAATTCTTGATGACTGCTTCGGATATCGGTTCTCCCGTGATGTCATCGATCACTACTCCACTCGTCCGTCGTACACAATCGCAGCCGAATAGAGCCGCTGAAAATGCAGCAATACAGATGATTTCTAGGCTTCGCATCACAAACACTTGAACTGATCGAACGGCTCCAGGCAGTCGTTGCACTTCCACAGCGCCTTGCAGGCCGTGCTGCCGAAGAGTGATAGCATCACCGTGTTCTTCGAGTCGCATTGCGGGCAGGCCACCACGGGTTGTTCGCCTTTCAGCGCGCGGATGTCGGCGCTCTTCTCCGGCGGGGCGATGCCGTATTCCTTCAGCTTGCGTTTGCCCTCGTCGGTGATCCAGTCAGTGGTCCAGGCGGGGGCGAGGCTCATCTTCACTTCCACCTCGGGCACGCCGGCCTCCAGCAGTTCCTTCCTGATGTCGGCCGCCATCACGTCCATGGCCGGGCAGCCGGTGTAGGTGGGGGTGATGGTGATGATGGCCTTGCCGCTCTCCTCCACCTCCACGCCGCGCACCACGCCCAGCTCCAACACGTTGATCACCGGGATCTCCGGGTCCTTCACGTAGTCGAGGAGCTCGAGGATGCGGTGTTTGGTGATTGGTTCCGGGGCGTTCATTTTGGCATGTAGACCCAAGGGGTCGACGGTACAAGTGCATGGATCAAGGCTCGCGGAACCCGAGGGCATCCGCTACCATTCAACGCCCGGATACGCCCGCGTCACATGCTGCATCTCCGCAAGGATGAAACCCATGTGCTCGCTGTGCAGGCCTTTGCGGCCGCCGGTCATCATGAAGGCGTCGGCAGGCCGTTTCAGCGTGGCTTCGGAAAGCACCTGGTCCACAGTCTTGCTCCAGGCTTCAATAACGGCGGCGATGTCTGGCGCGATGCCCGCCTTGGTCATCTCTTCCAGCACGGCATCGGGCTCAAAGAGCTCACCGGTGTAGGTCCACAAGCTGTCCAGGGCGGTTTGCGCTCGCTGGTGGCTCTCCTCGGTGCCATCGCCGAAGCGCATGATCCACTCGCTGCTGGCGCGCAGGTGATAGGTGGCCTCCTTCACGGCTTTGCCAGCGATGGCGGCGAGTTGCTCGTCGCTGCTCTTCAGCAGGGCTTGCATCAGCGGCAGGTGGTAGGCATCGAAGAGGAAGCTGCGCACCATGGTGTGGGCGTAGTCGCCGTTCGGCTGCTCCACCAGCTTGACGTTCGTGTATTGGCGCTCCATGCGCAGGTAGGCGAGATCATCCTCAGTGCGGCCCTTGCCTTCCACTTGTCCGGCGTAGGTCAGGAGGTTGCGGGCTTCGCCGAGATGGTCCAACGCGCGGTTGGTCAGGGCGATGTCCTCCTCCAGCACGGGGCCGTGTCCGCACCATTCACCCAAGCGTTGGCTTAGGATGAGGAGGTCGTCGGCGAGGCGGAGGGTATAGGTGAAGAGTGCTTGGCTCATTGGTGGGGCCGGAAATTTCCGGCCCGTACGATCGCAGGGTCGGAAAGCGTTGCTATAAGTCAGATGTATTTCGCGCCCTCGGGCATGGTGTAGAAGGTGGGGTGGCGGTACACCTTGTCATCCGCCGGGTCGTAGAAGCTTTCGGCGTCCTCGGGGCGGCTGGCGTGGATGTGTTCGCTCTTCACCACCCAGATGCTGTTGCCTTCCTGGCGGCGGGTGTACACATCGCGGGCGTTCTCGATGGCCATGTCGGCATCGGCAGCGTGCAGGCTGCCCACGTGTTTGTGGTCGAGGCCGCGCTTGCTCTGGATGAAGATCTCCCAGAGGGGCCAGTTGTTGGGGTTTTCGCTCATTGGTTTCCGGTGGTAACATGTGGTAGGTCGACCCAGTGGGTCGACGCTACGGGTGCTTCGATCGTGAATTATGCCGCTTTGCGTTTGGCCTTCTTGGCGGCGTAGGCCACGGCCGCGTCACGCACCCAGGCACCATCTTCGTGGGCCTTGTTGCGGGCTGCGAGGCGTTCCTTGTTGCAGGGGCCATTTCCGGCCACCACGTTGTTGAATTCGGTCCAGTCGATGGCACCCCAGTCGTAGTGTTGGGTCTCTTCGTTCCACTTCAGGTCAGGATCGGGGATCGTGAGGCCGATCACTTCCGCTTGCTGTACCGTGCGATCGATGAAGGTCTGGCGCAATTCGTCGTTGCTCTGGCGCTTGATCTTCCACTTCATGCTTTGCGCGCTGTGCGGACTGTTGGCATCCGTGGGACCGAACATCATCAAGCTGGGCCACCACCAACGGTTGAGGGCATCCTGTGCCATCTCCCTCTGTTCCGGTGAACCCTTCGCCAACACGGCCATGATCTCGTAACCCTGACGTTGGTGGAAGCTTTCCTCCTTGCAGATGCGCACCATGGCGCGGGCGTACGGGCCGTAGCTTGTACGGCACAGCATCACTTGGTTCATGATGGCAGCGCCGTCCACCAACCAGCCCACAGCGCCGATGTCGGCCCAGGTGAGGGTGGGGTAGTTGAAGATGCTGCTGTACTTGGCCTTTCCGCTCAGCAGGTCGTCGATGGTCTTCTCGCGACTGGTGCCCATGGTCTCCACGGCGCTGTACAGGTAGAGGCCGTGACCGGCTTCATCCTGGACCTTGGCGAGGAGGATCGCCTTGCGCTTCAAGCTGGGCGCGCGGGTGATCCAATTGCCTTCGGGCAGCATGCCGACCACTTCACTGTGGGCATGCTGGCTGATCTGGCGGACCAGGTTCTTTCGGTATGCATCGGGCATCCAATCCTTTGGCTCGATCTTCTGCTCAGCGTCGATCTTGGCTTGGAAGATGTCCTCCAGGTTCTTCACATCGGTCATGGACTATGGGCTTTTATCGGTTGGCTAAGATAGTTGGGCCACGGTTCCCGGAACTGATCCAGGTCACCCCACGAACGATCCGGTGCGCTTACTGGTTCATTGGCATCGACCTCCGTCCGCCTCATCTCCTATTTTTGCGCCCCTTGTCACATGAGCACAACACGAATGGCCCGCTTCCATACCCTTACCGTCGCTAATGTTCACAAGGAGACAGCCGATAGTGTTGTGGTGGCATTCCGCATTGCTCCGGAGTTGCGCGAGGACTTCAGGTTCATCCATGGTCAGTACCTCACGCTGAAGCTTACCGTGAACGGCGAGGAATTGCGTCGTAGCTATAGCATTTGTAGTAGTCCACTTGATCCGGAAGTGATCCGCATCGCTGTGAAGAAGATCCCGGGTGGGCGTGCTTCCTCAGTGCTGGTGGACAAGCTCAAGCCGGGTATGACCATCGAAGTGATGACACCGATGGGCAACTTCACCACAGCGCTGGATCCTGGCGCCCAGCGTCATTTCGTGGCCTTTGCGGCAGGCAGCGGTATCACGCCCATCCTGAGTATCCTGAAGACCGTATTGCGCACAGAGCCCAAGAGCCGCTTCACGCTGTTCTATGGGAACAGCGATACGGATCGCATCATTTTCAGGACCAAGCTGGAGGAACTGAAGACCCAGCACGGCGAGCGACTCGCGGTGCACCACATCCTGAGTTGCGGAACCCACGAGGACACCCTGTTCAACGGACGTATTACTGCGGAAAAGGCCAAGCAGCTGTTGGGGCGTTTCGCAGTCGATAGCATGGATAAGGAGTACTTCATCTGCGGGCCCGAACAGATGATGGTGAACGTGAGCGAGGCCTTGGAAAAACAAGGGGTGGACAAGAAGCGCATCCACATCGAGCTGTTCACCACGCCCGTGACATCCGAGGCCAAGGCTCCGCCGGTTACAGTGGGAGAGGGCGCATTCACGGGAGTGGCCAAGGTAAAGGTGATCCTGGATGGCCGCGAGACAACGTTGGATATTCCGGCCAGTGGAGATTCTGTGCTCGATGCCGCACTGGACGGTGGGCTGGATGTGCCCTTTGCGTGCAAGGGGGCCGTTTGCTGCACCTGTAAGGCCCGCGTTGTGGAAGGCAAGGTGGAGATGGCCATGAACTATGCCCTTACCGACGAGGAAGTGGCCGATGGTTACGTGCTCACATGCCAGACCCACCCACGCTCCCCGAACGTGACGATCGATTACGATCAGCACTGATCGTTGATCACTTAGAACGAAGCGAGGCGGGCTTACGGGCCCGCCTCGTCGTTCTCCGTTCCTTGTATGAGGTGTGTATCGTAAGGAGCGGAAGAAAGTTTTTACCGATCAGAAGCTGGCGCTGGCAAAGCCCGCCATTTTCGTCTGGATGTGCGTGAGGTATTGATCGCTGTGGTAGAAGCCACCCATCTCCTCGTTCCAACGGATGATCGCCGAGGGGAAGTCCGAGTAGAAGTGGTCGATGTTCTTGGCGTTCACAGGTATCATGTTGGCGTACAATTCGTAGTCCGGGTAGGTTACCAATTCAGGTGGTAACGTCGCATCGATGTAGATCATCTTCGGTTCATAGCCCTCCTTCAGGATGCGCAGGGTGAACTGGTTGTCGACGTCCAGTTGCAACTGGAAGCGCCCCTTCTTGTCGGTGGTGGTGTGGGCCACTTCCTTATTGTCCTTGTATAGGACCATCTCGGTGCCACCTGCCTGTTTTCCTTCCACAAGCACCTGTCCGTGGACGGGGAGGTACCAGCCTTCCGCTTGATCGCGCTTGTCCACCAATTTGCGTTGACCGAAGACCAAGGTGCTGAGGCCCATTGCGAACAAGAGAAGGAAGCCGGCCTTGAGTTGGCCAGGATGTAGGCGGGGGAGGGCTGTGATACGTGCCATGAGAGTGATGTGCATTGATCCGTGTGCTGACTTCTACGTTGTGTTTCCGCTTGGGGTTACACCTGGTCTAACCAGTCTTCGCGAAGGGTAGCTCGGCCTTCACGCGATGTGCCTTTGGGAGTGCGAGGAAGATCGTTGTGCCTTTTCCTTCCGCACTTTCGGCCCATACCTGGCCCTGGTGCTTGGTTATGATGCGGTGCACGATCGCCAGGCCCACCCCGGTGCCTTCGAATTGTTCCGCTTGGTGAAGGCGCTTGAAGGCGCCGAACACCAGGTCCTTGTGTTTCGGATCGAAGCCCACGCCGTTATCGGAAATACTGATGATGTCGCGGTCGTGTTCCTCCCGGTGTGCGAGAACGATCTTCGGAGCATCGCTCGTTCGGCTGAATTTCAGGGCATTGGAGAGCAGATTGTGGAGGACGACCTTCAGCATCGGAGCATCTGCGAGTATGCGTGTTCCAGGCGCAACTTCGATGCTTATCTGGGTCATCCGTTCAGGCATCACCTGGTCCTCGACCACATTGCTCATCAAGGCATTCAGGTCCACCGAGCCACATTGCAGTTCGCGGTTGTTCGTTTGTGAGAAGCGCAACAGGTCGTCCACAAGGTCGATCATACGCTGTGCACCTTTGGCAATGCGCTCCGTGAATGCGCAGGCTTCGGCATCCTTGTTCTCTTCCGCATGGCTGTGCAGGTGGTCGATGAGCGCAGCGATGTTCTTCAATGGAGAGCGCAGGTCATGGGCCACGGAATAGGAAAAGGAGCCGAGATCCTCCAAGGCCTCCAGCAACTGCCGTGTGCGCACAGCCACCCGTTTGTCCAGGTCGCTGTTCAGTTTACGCAGGTGTTTCTCCTCTTGCTTGCGGTCCGATATGTCCTTGATGATGGCTTGAAAGACATCCTTATGGTCACCCTGGCGCCCCATGTATGTGGCGGTCATCAGGCAATCGATGAGGTCGCCTTGCTGGTTGCGCAGGGTAAGGTCCACGTTCAGGAATTCACTCCCTGAGCGACGGTGCTTCAGCCCTCTAAGAAGTTCGGAGGGGTCTTCAAGATGAGCCGTGAAACGGGTCTGCATCAATGCTGTCCGTTCCATACCGATCAGCTTTGCACAGGCTTCGTTCGCAGCAAGGACGGATCCGCGTCCGTCCACCAGCACGATCGGGTCGCCTGAAGCATCGAACACCTGTTGGTATTGGTTCAGCAAGGTGTCCTTTTCATCACGCAGTTTCTGTACTTCGAAGGCTTGTTCGATGCGAAGCTTCAGGTCGTTCTCGTCCCAGGGTTTGGTGGCGTAAGCGTAGATGCCGCCTTTGTTGACGGCCGAAACCACCGCTTCC